>NZ_BAAAEN010000014.1:0-156980 GCF_039523035.1 Pigmentiphaga daeguensis
TGCAGAGCAAGACGCCTATGCAGGCTATGAGTGGGTGGTATGATTCACACCCTCATTTGTTCCATCGGCGGCCTTATGATCGTCCGGGACTCGACAAGTAGATTCTCGGGCATCGTTGGACTCCACTGCGGGGAGATGTACCCCCACGGTTGAACACGAGTACCCCCAACGCTACCCCCGAATTTTCTGGACCTCGATGAACAATAGGAACGCTCAGTAGACCGTATTGTTTACGCAACCCATTGATTTCAAATGGGCCAACCTGTCCACCAAGCGCTACTGAACGCCACCGAGATCCAGCAAAAATCGTCAGACGTTGAACAAGAAGTTCATCACATCGCCATCCTTGACGATGTACTCCTTCCCTTCCGCCCGCATCTTCCCGGCTTCCTTCGCGCCCGCCTCGCCCTTGTACTGGATGAAGTCGTCGAACGCGATGGTTTGCGCGCGGATGAAGCCGCGTTCGAAGTCGGTGTGGATCACGCCCGCGGCCTGCGGCGCGGTGGCGCCGATGGGCACAGTCCAGGCGCGCACTTCCTTGACGCCCGCGGTGAAGTAGGTCTGCAGGCCCAGCAGCTTGAAGCCGGCGCGGATCAGGCGGTTCAGGCCGGGTTCTTCCATGCCCATGTCGGCCAGGAACACCGCGCGGTCCTCGTCCTCCATCTCGCCCAGTTCGGCTTCGATGGCGGCGCAGATGGCCACGGTGGGCGCATTCTGCTTGTTGGCGTAGTCGACCAGCTTGTCCAGCAGGGGGTTGTCGGTGAAGCCGTCTTCCTTGACGTTGCCCACGTACATGGCAGGCTTGGCGGTGATGAAGCACAGCGGCTTGATCAGGGCCTTCTCGTCGGTGGACAGGTCCAGCGCGCGGATGGGCTTGGCCTCGTTCAACTGGGCCACGCACTTCTCCAGCACGGCCACCAGCTTGGCGGCGTCCTTGTCGCCGGCACGGGCGGTCTTGGTGTGGCGTTGCACGGCCTTTTCGGCGGTCTGCAGGTCGGCCAGCGCCAGTTCGGTCTCGATGACCTCGATGTCGGCAATGGGATCGACCTTGCCCGAGACGTGGACCACGTTGGGATCCTCGAAGCAGCGCACGACGTTGACGATGGCGTCGGTTTCGCGGATGTGGGCCAGGAACTGGTTGCCCAGGCCCTCGCCGGTGCTGGCGCCGGCGACGAGGCCCGCGATGTCGACGAATTCGACGGTGGCGGGCACGACGCGCTCGGGCTTGACGATGGCGGCCAGGGCGTCGAGCCGCGGGTCGGGAACCTCGACCACGCCGACGTTGGGTTCGATCGTGCAGAAGGGGTAGTTTTCCGCGGCGATGCCGGCTTTGGTCAAGGCGTTGAAAAGTGTGGACTTGCCGACGTTGGGCAGGCCCACGATGCCGCACTGGAGGGCCATGGGGGAAACCTATGTTGTCATGGAAAGGAGCTGGGGGCATTGTACCGCCCCCACCCCAGTTGCAGCCCGGCCGCCCCTGCCTCCTGGCGCACTTACTCCGCCTTGATGTCGGCCTTCTGGATGATCCCCTTCCAGACGGCGGCCTCGCGCTGGATCTGGGCGCCGAACTCGGCCGGGGTGTTGCCCACCGCGGTCAGGCCCAGTTTCTCGAATTGCTGGGCGATCTCGGGCTTGGCCACGGCGGCCTTCACGGCATCGGCCAGCTTGCGGACGATGGCGGGGTCGGGGCCCACCGGGGCGGCCAATCCCCACCAGTTGCCGGCCACGAGGTCGGGCAGGCCCTGCTCGGCGGTGGTCTGGACCTGGGGCAGCGCGGGCAGCCGCTGCGGCGCCGCCACGGCCAGGGGCTTGAGCTTGCCGCTGGCAATATGGCCCGCCACGGTGCTGATGCCGGCCGAGGCGAAGAAGATCTGGACGTCGCCCGCCAGCAGCGCCTGGACCGCGGGCGGCGAGCCGCGATAAGGCACGTGCACCAGCTCTATGCCGGCGGACTGCGCGTACAGCGCGCCGATCAGGTGAGGCGCCGTGCCGCTGCCCGGCGTGCCGTAGTTGAGCTTGCCGGGGTTCTTCTTGGCGTAGGCGGTCAGTTCGGCCAGGTTGTTCGCCGGCAGGCTGGCATTGACCACGATCACCGCCGGGGCGTTATTGATGACCGTGACCGGCACGAGGTCCTTGGCCGGGTCGTACCGCAGCTTGGCCAGGTACTGGTTGGTGACGAAGTTGTTGGTGGCGCCCAGCAGCAGCGTATAGCCGTCGGGCGCGGACCGCACCACGTCCTCGGCGCCGATGTTGCCCGACGCCCCGCTCTTGTTGTCGATGTAGAAATTCGCGCCTAGGCGGGCCTCGAGTTCCTGCTGGACGATGCGGAAGGTCACGTCGCCGGCGTTGCCTGGCGCGTAGGGCACGACCACGCGTATGGGCCGCGACGGCCAGTTGTCGGCGGCGTGCGTGGCGGTGCCGAAGGCGCACAGCGCCAGGGCCGCCGCAAGCGCGCGGCGGGGCATGTCGGAAAGGCTGCTCATGTCGGGGTCCTCCGTTGGTCGGGGCGGGCGCCGCTCCCCTCGATCAGCTGCATGACGGCGCGATACAGGGTGCTCGACCGGTCGCACAGATCGAGGATCACATCGAAGTGATGCCGGCCTTCGAAGACATGCTCGGAGACCAGCAGGCCGCGTTCGCGCCAGTAGCGGGCAACGTCCCCGCTCTGCCTGCGGAACTCGTCGGTATCGCCGCGGGCCACCGCCACCACGACCGGCGTGCGGCCGCTGGGCTCGTTGGTCAGCAGCGAGAACTCCCGCACCTGCTCCGGCGTCAGATGCAGGCGCTGGTTGCGGTAGGACAGGCGCACGGGTTCGAGATGGCCCAGTCCGCTGACCAGCACCGCGCCCGCGAAGTCGTTGCCCGGCAGGCCGGCCGCTTTCCAGTCATGGGTCAGGCACTGGGTGACGAGGTGGCTGCCCGACGAATGCCCGATCAGCACGATGCGCGAAGGGTCGCCGCCATGCCGGGCGATGTTGCGCACGATCCAGCCGATGCCTTCGCGCACGGCCGCGACCATCTCGGAGAAGGAAACCTGCGAGGCCCGGGGAAAGCCCAGCGCCACGTACATGCAGCCATCCCGGACGAAGGCGGGCGCGGCGAAGGCGCTTTCTTCCTTGTTCTGCCCCAGCCACGCGCCGCCGTGCACATAGACGACGACGGGGTGGGGACCAGCGCCGGCCGGCGCATAGATGTCCAGCCGGGCATCCTCGTGGGCGCCCCAGCGCAGGTCATGTCCGGTGCGGAAGGGAACGGCCTCCAGGCTCAGGCGCGCGCCCTCGTCCAGGGTCTGGCGGAAGGTGGGACAGTAGCGCTGGTTGTCGTACTGGTAGTCCAGCGCCTCCTGGTCGTAGTCTCCAAAGACTGCTTTCATTCATGCATTCCGATACGGGATCTGCCCAAGGTAGCAAAGGGCATTCTTTTTCGGAATTGAATTGTTCCTATAGATTGATATCAGGAATTCATGAATGTGGCGTGTCCTGCCCGGCGGCCCGGCTCAGATGGAAGGCGAGGCGCAGCCGTCCATGGGAATGACGGCGCCGGTGACGTAGCTCGCCAGGTCGGACGCCAGGAACAGCGCGACGTTGGCGATTTCCTCGGGCTGCGCGAGCCGGCCCAGGGGAATGCCCGCGACCTGCTCGGCCAGCACCTCGTCGCGCGGCCGGCCGCTGGCCTGCGCCGCCACGGCCAGCCCTTCCTCGACACGATGGGTCTGGGTCATGCCGGGATTGATCGCGTTCACGCGCACGCCGCGGCCTGCGTAGGCCTGCGCATAGCCCACCGTGGCGAGCATGAGCGCCGCGTTGGCGGCTCCGCCGCCGATGTGGAAGATGCCGGGAGATTTGCCGCCCTGGCCGACGATGTTGACGATGCTGCCCCGCCCCCTGCCCGCCATCAGCTTGGCCACGGGATCCTGGATGTGCATGTAGCTGAAGTACTTGGCGTCCATGGTCTGCCGGAACGCCTCGGGTCCCAGTTGCTCGGGCGCGTACCGGCGCGCCGCGCCCGCGGAATTCACCAGCACCGCGATGGGACCGCACTCGCGCTCGGCCCAGTCCACCGCCGCCTGCGCCGCCGCCGGATCCGACAGGTCAGCGGCATGGACCCGCATCTCCAGGCCCTCGGCCTGCAAGGCTCGCCGCGCGGCGTCCAGGTTCTCCTGGCTGCGCGACACGCCCGCCACCGCCGCTCCCGCCCGGGCGAAGGCGCGCGCGCAGGCCAGGCCTATGCCCTTGCTGGCGCCGGTGATCAAGACGACGGAGCCGTCGAACGACAGCGTGGGAGCTTGCTTCATGGCCTGTCCTGTTGCGGGTTCGTGATCGTTGAAGAAAGGGTCATTATCCATCCAGCAGCCCGGGCGCATAGTTTTGCAGGGCCCACAGCAAGGCCATGGGCCCGGCGTTGAAGCAGGCATGCAGCGCGATGGACGCGCCTATGCCGAAGCGCACGCGCATCCAGCCCAGCACGAGGCCGCAGGCCCACTGCGGCAGGACCAGCAGCGGCAGCAGCAGCCAACCTCCCGCGCCCAGCCGGAAGTTGGCCAGGTGCAGGAAGGCGAAGGCCAGCGTGGCCAGATGAAAGACGATCGGAAAGGCCCGGACATGGCGGCGCAGCCATTTCCAGGGCCAGCGGTGGTCGCGCCAGGCCAGCACGGCGGCGATCGCGCCGCAGGCCAACGCCACGCTGGCACCCGCGGCCAGGCTGGGGCGCATCAGCATGGCGCTGACCAGCACGGGCAGCAGCCATAGTGCCGGCGCGGGCCGCCTCAGCCCGTAGCGGAAGACCATTTCCTCGATCACCGGCGCCCAGACGACGACGTGGAACCAGGACAGATGCAGCGCATCCAGCCTGCGCTCGGCACCCGAGGCCGTCGCGACCGATGCCGCCAGGGGCCCCAGCACCAGCAGGTTGACGCCCCACAGCACCAGCACCCAGTGGAGCAGATGCGGACCGGTCAGGCCGCCCAGCCATTCCTGGGATCCGTAGTGCGACTCGGCGCCACGCCCCCCGCGCGGCATGCGCGGCCCCAGCCGCGGCCGCCTGACGAAGGCCAGGAAATCCGCGAACTCCTCGCGAAAGGCCGGCCGGCCCCGCACCGGCGCGGCAGCCGCCGCGCAAGGCAGGCGGACCTCAGGCATTGCCGCTGTGCAACTGTTGTATGGCCTGCTCGAACTCGCCCTTGAGCACGGCGGGAATGATGGCGCGCGACCGGTCCAGGGTCTCGTCTATGCGAGACTGTTCCTCTTTGCGCGGCGGATGCAGCACGAAGTCCACCACCTGCTGCGCCAGCCCCAGCGAGCGCGGGTGCCCGATGCCCAGCCGCAGCCGCCAGAATGCCTGCGATCCCAGCGCCGCCTGGATGTCCTTCAGGCCGTTGTGCCCCGCATGGCTGCCGCCCTGCTTGAGCTTGGCCTGCCCCGGCAGCAGGTCGAGTTCGTCGTGCGCCACCAGGATCTGCTCGGGCGCCAGCTTGTAGAAACGCGCCAGCGCGCCCACCGCCTGTCCGGAACGGTTCATGTAGGTCATGGGCTTGACCAGCAGGATGGCCGCCCCTTCGAAGCGGGCCTTGGCCACGTGGCCGAAGAAGGGCTTCTCGTTCGTGAACGATACGCGCAGGTCGTCGGCAATCTGGTCCAGCAGCCAGAAGCCCGCATTGTGCCGGGTGCGTTCGTAATCGGGACCGGGATTGCCCAGCCCGGCGATGAGGCGTATGGGTTCGGACATGAAGGGATCGATGCGCAAGAAAAACGATGGACGGCCGCCGGGTGCGGCGACGCGGCGGCCGGGGCTCGAAAGGCCTGTTATCTTAGCCCGATCCCTGTCGGCGGGTGCCCGGATCCCCGTCCCGCCGGACGAATTCGCAGAAGCGCATCGCGGCCGCGCTGGCCCCGCCGTGGTGCACCGCCAGCACGACGGGATAGGTCACGGCTTCCCCCTGCCCCGACACCACCTCCACGTACACCACGCCGTCCATCGCGATGCGGCGGGTCGAGTCGGGAATGAGGGCCACGCCCACGCCCAGGCGCACCAGACCCAGCGTGGCCAGCAGGTGCGTTTCGGACTGGTGCACGTGCACGTGGGCCCCGGTCTGCTGCAGGGCGACGCTCACGGCCGCGTGATAGCCCGGGCTGGCCGCGTGCGGATAATGCGTGACGAGCTGTTCCCCCGCCAGGTCGGGAAGACTGACGCGGCCAAGGCCGGCAAAACGATGGGCCCGGTGCACCGCGAGGCAGAACCGCTCGCGGCCGAAGGGAAACGTCCGCAGCTGGGGATGGCTCGCACCTCCCGGCACGCAGACGCCCACGTCGATGCTGCCGCCTTCGACCGCGGAGATCACGTCCTGGCTGGACCCCGTGGTCAAGGACACGCGTATGCCGGCCTCCACCGCGCAGAATCGCTCCAGCCATTCCGGCAGCAGGTTGAGCATCGCGCTGTCTATGCTCTTGATCCGGAGGATCTCGCGCGCGCCCTCGGTGGCCGCCCTGGCCGCCGCGACGGACATTTCGGCCTGCCGCAACAGGTAGCGGGCTTCGCGCAGGAAGACCACGCCCGCCGGCGTGAGCGAGACCGACGAACGCGTACGCTGGAAGAGCGGCGTCCCCACGGTCTCCTCCAGCCGCCGGATGGCCGTGCTCAGGGGCGGCTGGGTCATGCAGAGACGGATGGCGGCACGCCGGAAATTGAGCTCCTCGGCCACCACGATGAATTGCCTGAGCTGCCTGAGATCCGCGAGACCCGGTGGATGTCGTTCCGGCGTGTTCATCGAGGGCGGAGATGCGGCTGCATGGCGGCTCAATTCAAGGTGATGCGGGTCTTGTCCAGGATTTCCGTCCAGTACTTGAGGTCTTCGGCCATCATGGCCTCGAACTGCGTGGGCGAGACATCGCGCGTCTGGATGGCCCGCTTGGCCAGAGCTTGGCGGAACTCGTCGTTGCGCGCAACCCGCGCCCATGCCGCGCGGAGCTTTTCCTTGACCGGAGCGCTCACGCCGGAAGGCGCGAAGACGGCAAGCCAGCCGTCGTTGGCCATGCCCTCGATGCCCAGTTCCTTGAAGGTCGGCACGGACGGAAACGCCGCCGGCCGTTCCGAGCCGGTGGACGCCAGCGCGCGGATGCGCCCGCTGTGGATGAGGTCTTCGGCGCCCGCCACGGTTTGCAGGGTGAGCTGCACGTCGCCCGCGAGCAAGGCCATGATGGCGGGGTTCTGGCCCTGGTATGGCGCATGCACCATGTTCAGGCCCTGCTGCAGGCGGAACTGCTCGGCCAGCACGTGCGAAGGCGCTCCCACGCCGCCGGATGCGTATGTGAAGGCGCCGGGCTTGGCTTTGATGCGTTCGACCAACTCGCGCACATTGGCCACGTCCACGTGCTGCGGCGCGACCATGAGGACGAAGCCCTGGTCGCCCAGGTAGCCGATGGGCGCGAAGCTGCGCAGCGGATCGTATTCCACGTCGGGCCGCAGCCTGCTGTTGAGCAGGATGCCGAACGAGCCCAGCGCGAGGGTGTAGCCGTCGGGCTTGGACTTGGCCAGCCGCACCATGCCGATCGTACTGCCGGCGCCCGGCACGTTCCTCACCACCACGGGCTGGCCGAGCTCCTTGGCGAGATAGGTGGCGGCCAGGCGTCCCGCCACGTCCAGCAATCCTCCCGGCGCATACGGGACGATGAGTTCGAGATTGCGGCTGGGATACTCCTCCGCCGCTCCCGCCGGCATCGCGCCGAACAGGGCGGCCGCGAGCACCAGTGCGCGGGCGGCGAGTGCACAGGCACGCCCCATGCCGTTCCTGACGATGTTCTTCATGTTGGTCGCGCTCCCTTCCACGTATGCATTCAAGCCACGCTTGCGCGCAGCGATTCGAGATAGGCCTCGGGAAATTCCAGTTCGGGCTGCCGGCGCGCCAGCCAGAGCCGGTGGTCCTCGTCCGAGTGCATCACCTGGCGCTCGGCCAGCGGCGGCCACTCCGGCGCGCTGAGCCAGACCCGGAGCAGATGGCGGCGCTTCTCGATGGCGTCTTCGTCGACATAGTCGGTACGGCCATGCACGATCACGCGATTGTTGAGGAACTGGATGTCGCCGTCCTGGAACTGCATGTCCAGGTAGAAATCCGGCGATTCGGCCATGGTCTCGAGGGTGGCGATCGCTTCCCTGTCGAGGTCGGTCAGGTGTCCGTGCCCCTCCTGCGCCGCGCGCCGGATGTAGCTGCCTAGAAAGTAGCAGGCCACCCGCTGCGGCCAGCCGTCGAGCCGGTCGAACACCGGAACCGGCGCCAGGCTCACCTTTCTCCCGTCGCCCAGCTGGGCGTCCTTGTCGCCGCGCCGGAAGTAGTAGCCGCCGTACAGGCTGGCCAGCAGGTCCGGCCGGCTCTCGGCCAGCGCATCGTGGATCGCCAGCGCGCTGCAGATCCGGCTCGCGCCGCCGGCCTTGGCGGTGCGCAGGCACATCAGGCCGATGATGTCGCAGGAATCGGTGTGCATGTTCATGTGGCCGCCGTCCTGGTAGGCGCGCGCCACTTCGCCGTAGCCTTCGAGGTTCAGCACGTGACCCAGCAGCTCGCCCCGGTGGGACTGGGAGATCGGCACGCCCAGGTGCACCGAAAGGCCGAAATAGATCTGGGCCATTTCATCGGCGCTGTACTCGGTGCGCGGCAGGCCGCGCAGCATGGCGAATCCCTTGCCGCGATAGATCTGCTCGGCAACCGCCGCCAGCTTGCGCGCCACCCGGTCCAGCGGGAAGTCCTGGCGGCGCAAGGGCAGGGTCCGCTCCCCGCCTCGTGCATTCAGGGCCGCAAGCGCGCGGCCGATTTCGTCGATATCGGCCTCGTCCAGGTGGAACAGGCAGCTTTCGGTCCAATCGATCTGCGGGCCGCGCCAGGAAGCGGGCGCGCCCGTAGGAGGCAGGAGGTGGCGAGTGGCAGTGGACATGGTCGTCGGACGGGAAAGAGTTGGAATCGCCCCGGGGCGTACTGGCCCCGGACGATTCAGTGTGCCCGATCGTCCCTGATATCTCTAATTCTTTTCAATGGCACTGCTGATACGTGCGATGTCTCAGTCCTCATCGCCTCCCATCAGGCTTCGCCCATGAAAAAACCCCGACCGTAACCGATCGGGGTTTCTTCAGACAGCAGCGCGTAGGGGGGACCCTATTCAGCAGCGGTTTCCTCGGCGGCGGCACCACCGGGCTTGGCGATGGCGGTCGCGATGACCGTGTCGCTGCCAGCCGGGAACGTCACGCCCTTGGGCGCCTTGACGTCGGACAGGTGGATGGATGCGCCGGCGATGATGTTGCCCAGGTCCACTTCGATGAACTGGGGCAGGTCGTTCGGCAGGCAGGTCACTTCGATTTCGGTCAACACGTGGTTGATGATCGCGCCGCTGAGCTTGACGGCGGGCGACGACTCGGCGTTGACGAAGTGCAGCGGCACCTTGGTGTGCAGGGCCTGGCCGGCGGCGACGCGCTGGAAGTCCACGTGCAGCACTTGCTGCTTGTAGGGGTGCCATTGAACGGCGCGCAGCAGGACTTGCGAGCCCTTGCCGTCGAGCTGCATGCTCAGGATGGACGAGTGGAACTCTTCCTTGCGCAGGGCATGGTAGATCTCGTTGTGATCGAGTTCGATCGACAGGGGCGCTGCGTCGCCGCCATAGACGATGGCGGGTACACGGCCGGCGCGGCGCAGGCGGCGGCTCGCACTCGAACCCTGGACGCTACGCGAAGTGGCGTTGAATTGCATGGTTTTCTCCAAAATGCGGCAGGCGACATGCCCGCTCGCGGTGCACGGAACGCGACCATCGCATTCCGTCCGGCAGCGCCGCGACCAGCGCTTCCGGCTCGCCCCGCCGCCCTGCGCGATGCAGGCCGGCGGGAGCAGAACTTATTCGACGAACAGCGAGCTGACCGAGTCGGCCCGCGAAATGCGCAGCATGGTTTCACCGATCAGGGCCGCGCACGACAACTGGCGGATGCGGCTGCAGTCCCGGACCTCGTCGCTGGCGGGGATGGTGTCGGTGACGACCAGCTCGTCCAGGTCGGATTCGGCAATGCGGCCCACCGCGCCGCCCGACAGCACGGCGTGCGTGCAATAGGCGTAGACGGCCAGCGCGCCGCGCTGCTTGAGGACCTGGGCGGCCTTGCACAGCGTGCCGGCGGTATCGACCATGTCGTCCATGATGATGCAGGTGCGGCCTTCGACGTCGCCGATGATGTTCATCACCTCGGACACGTTGGCGCGCGGACGGCGCTTGTCGATGATGGCCAGGTCGACCTCGAGGCGCTTGGCCAGCGCGCGGGCGCGGACCACGCCGCCCACGTCGGGCGAGACCACCATCAGGTTGGACAGGTTGCGTTTCCAGATGTCGCTGAGCAATATCGGCGCAGCGTAGATGTTGTCCACGGGGATATCGAAGAACCCCTGGATCTGGTCCGCGTGCAGGTCCATGGTCAGGATGCGGTCCACGCCCACGACCTGCAGCATGTTCGCCACGACCTTGGCCGAGATCGCCACGCGCGCCGAACGCGGGCGGCGATCCTGCCGGGCGTAGCCGAAATACGGCATCGCGGCGGTGATGCGACCGGCGGAGGCCCGGCGCAGCGCATCGACCATGACCATGATTTCCATCAGGTTGTCGTTGGTCGGTGCACAGGTGGGCTGGAGGACGAAGACGTCTTTACCACGGACGTTCTCGTTGATTTCCACCATGACTTCGCCGTCGGAGAACCGACCGACGCTCATCTTGCCCAGTGGTATGCCGAGGTGACTCGCGACGTCCGCCGCCAGCTTGGGGTTGGCAGTCCCCGTGAAAATCATGAAGCTTTCTTGCGCCATGACGCATTGCCCGTGGCTGTGGCCCGGTGACCTGTAACCGAGGCCGATCGACAAAACAACAAAGCTGTTGATCCTGCGAAACGCTGACAGGCATCAACAGCTTTTAGGTCAAAGACTTTGGCTGGGGAGGAAGGACTCGAACCCTCGCATGCCGGAATCAAAATCCGGTGCCTTAACCAACTTGGCGACTCCCCAACTCGTTGCCCCCGCAGGAACTGCGTGAACATCGAAACTTGCTGCGCTGGCGTCCGGCTGCGGCGGATCGCCCTCGATTCGGTGGCCGCTTACGCGGCCCAGTCCAGTAGCGGATGCGCATCGAGTCCGGCACATGCCAGGTTCACTCTCAACGCCGGCAGCCCGCTGGGCTGGACTTGCATTGTAGCGGCGATTCTATCCACCGCGCCATCGGCCTGCGCCTTCGTGTCGCACTCGACAAATAGGCACGCGCCCGACCCGGACATCCTGACCCGCGCACCACCGAGTGCCTGGGCAAGCACCGCCGAAATCCGCCCCACTTCCGAAAAGCGGGCAAAAACGACGTTTTCCAGATCGTTCCTGTAGCTATTTCCGTAGGGATCAAATGTTCCCCGAGGAAAGTCCGCTATTTTGACGCGTGGCGTATCTCTTGTCAATTCGGGTGCGCGAAAAACGTCCGCGGTCGGCACACTGGCGTCCGGCTGCACCACCACGTACCAGCGCTGCGGCAGGTCGATGGCGGTCAGTTCCTCGCCCACGCCCTCGGCGAAGGCGTTGCGGCCGAACACGAACACGGGCACGTCCGCGCCCAGGGGCAGCGCGAGCCTCATCAGCTCATGCCGCGACAGGCCGGTGCCCCACAGGCGGTTCAGGGCCAGCAGCACCGTGGCCGCGTCGCTCGATCCGCCGCCCAGGCCGCCGCCGGCGGGAATCCGCTTCTCCAGGCCGATCTCGGCGCCCTGCCCGCAGCCGGTAGCCTGCCGCAGCGCGCGGGCGGCCCGCACGACCAGGTCGGCGTCCTCGGGCACGCCGGGCAGGTCGTAGGCGCGGACGATACGGCCATCGGGACGGGCGCGGAAATGCAGCGTGTCCTGCAGATCGATGAAACGGAAGGCCGTCTGCAGCAGGTGATAGCCGTCGGGCCGGCGCCCCACCACGTGCAGGAACAGATTGATCTTCGCGGGCGCGGGAACGTCGCGCAATTCGGCAGTCATGGGGGCCAGGGCCTGTTCACGCTGGAAAGGGCCTTGCGAACCCTAGGGATTGATGACCAGGCGCAGGTCCACGTCCTGTCCGCCCTCGTTGCGCGCCATCTGTAGCCGCGTGGGACCCAGCGCGTCGTACTGCCGGGCGGTCACGCGCCAGCCCGCCTGGTCGAACACCAGCGGACGGCCCTGCTCGTCGCGCTCGACCACCTCGGCGGGCGGCCGCGCAGCCAGGCGGCCGCGCAGCCAATCGCGCAGGCCGGACACGGGGATGTCGCTGCCCAGCACGACCGCCACCAGTTCGTCGGGATCGGCGGCGCGCGTTTCCTTGCCGCTGGATTCCCGCAGCAGCGCTTCGCCCGGCACGGCCTCGACGCGCGCCAGGGTCGCGCCCAGCGGCGAGACGAGATCGAGCGCCAGGCGGCTGCCGTCGTCGCGCCAGGCGAAGCTGCCCTGCACCGCGTTCTGCTTGCCGCCGGCTTCCTCGATCCGCAGCGCGAACCGGCCGACCCGCGACAACGAGCGGCTCTCGTCCGCGCCCTGGGGCGCGGGGATGGGAACCGGCACGGCACAGGCCGCCAGGATCGCGGCCATTGCGCCCGCGGCGGCCGCGCGGGACAGGCGCCGCATGCCGGTCACAGCGTCACGTCGAGGCGCGCCAGGGTGCCCCGCAATGCCGCGTTGGACGGATCCTTGGACTGGACCTCGCGCCACAGCCGGCGCGCGCGGTCCTGCTGGCCCGAGGCCCACAGGACCTCGCCCAGGTGCACGGCGATCTCGGCGTCGGGCCGGATCTCGTAGGCGCGCTCGAGGTAGGACAGCGCCTTGGCGTTGTCGCCCATGCGATAGTGCACCCAGCCCATGCTGTCGATGATGAAGGGATCGTCGGGGGCCAGGTTCATGGCCCGCTCGATCAGCCGCTTGGCCTCGGGCAGCCTGACGTTGCGGTCGGCCAGCGAATAGCCCAGGGCGTTGTACGCATGGGCATGGTCGGGCTTGATGGCGATGATCCGGCGCAGCCGGCTTTCCATGTCGTCGATCCGGTTCTGCTGCTCGTACAGCATGGCCAGGTCGTACATCAGGTCAGGCGCGTCGGGATAGCGCTGGTTGGCCGCCTCGAGCACCTTGACCGCCTCGTCGCGGTCGCCGGCATTGCGCAGGATCTGCGCCTCGGTCAGGGCCACCTGGCTGCCCTCGCGCACGTCGCGCGGGTCGATCAGGCCCAGGATGCGGCGGGCCTCGTCCACGCGGCCCTGCTTGCCGCGCAGGACGGCCTGGCGCAGGCGGGCCGGCAGGGCGGCGTCGGGGTCGTCGACCTTGGCCAGCAGGTCGAAGGCGTCGTCGTAGCGTTGCTGGTCCTCGGCGATCTGCACGCGCAGGAACAGCGCGTTGTCCGCCTCGGGCAGCGGCGCGGCGCCCTTGGCCGTGCGCTGCTCGTGCACGTCCAGGTACTGCTTGAGATAGTCGTCGGCATCCGATGGGCGCTGCGACTGGTAGGCCAGCACGCCCTGCATGTAGAGGATCTCGAAGTCCTCGGGATTGGCGCGCGCCAGGGCCTGCAATTCGTCGCGCGCGCCGTCGTAGTCCTTCAGCGAGGCCAGCGCACGCGCCAGCAATACGCGCAGGTTGCGCGATTCCGCATGCGTGGCAATGAAGGCTCGCGCCCGCGCCACGGACTGGTCGGGCTCGGTTTCCACGCCCATCTGCAAGGCCAGCATGGCGGCCGCCTCGGAATCGGGCTGGGCGTCGAGCGCCGCGCGCGCCTCCTGCAGCGCGCGCGCCTTGTCGCCCGCCGTCGCGGCGACGCGCGACAGGGCCAGGTGCGCCTCGGGCAGGTTGCGCACGTCGGTCAGCGCCTCTTCCAGGATGGACAGCGCCTTGCGCTTGTCATCCAGGCGGGCGACGACGCGGCGGGCATCGACGATGGCCACGGACTTGTCGGGAGCGGCCGCAATGCGGGCCCGCAGCGCCGAGCCCATGCCTTCGACCCGTCCCGCCGCGGCAGCCAGCGACAGCGCGGTCTGCCGCGCCTCGACGTCGGCCGGGTCCAGTTCGGCCCAGGCCTGGGCGGCGTCGAACGCGCGCACCAGGTCGCCGCCGGCCAGCGCGAACTCGACCGCGCGGCGCGCCAGGCGCGGATCGCGTGTTTTCTCGGCCAGGTCCAGCGTCGTGCTGGTGGCGGGCCCGAAGGCGCCGCGCTGGGCGGCCACTTCCGAGGCAAGCACCTGGAACAGGATCTCGGCCGTCAGGTCGACGTTGGGGAGTGCCCTGGGCCCGATGGCGCGCCCCATGGGGGACAGGCTGAGGCCCGGAACCAGCAACTCGTCGGATGCCGGGCGCGCGTCCTGGGCGGACACGGCCGATACGGCCGTCGCCAGCCCGACCCCTGCGGCCGCCAGCTTCAAACGATGAGCGTTAAACAACATGGCACAATTCCTTGGCGTATCGCCGACGCCGTCCATATTCGTTGATGTTAGCACTGCGCTTACCACCCAACGGCCGGTGGCGGCGGGGCGCCGATATGCTGGACCCCATGCCTTACTCATCGGACTGCCGGCCGCGCCAACAGTTCATCGCGCGCAAGCAGCAAACGCCATGCCCGAACTTCCCGAAGTAGAAACCACCCGCCGGGGCATCGCGCCCACGGTGGAAGGACGCGAACTGCGCCGCCTGATCGTGCGCGAGCCCCGGCTGCGATGGCCCGTGCCCGCCGGTCTCGCCGCCCTGGTCGAGGGGCGCCGCGTCCTGGCCACGGGCCGGCGCGGCAAATACCTTTTGATGCAATTCGAGCATGGCTGGCTGATCGTCCACCTGGGCATGTCCGGCTCGCTGCGCCACGTGCATCCGGACGAGGAGCCGCGCAAGCACGACCACGTCGACTGGGTCTTCGACCAGGCGGTCCTGCGCCTGCACGATCCCCGGCGCTTCGGCGCGGTGCTGTGGCACGACGCGGCGGCCGGGCCGGTGGAAAGCCATCCCCTGCTGGCCAGCCTGGGCATCGAGCCCTTCGATGACCGCTTCGACGGCGGCTGGCTGTTCCGCCATACCCGCCGCCGCAGCGCGCCCATCAAGCAGACGCTGCTGATGGGCGACATCGTCGTCGGGGTGGGCAACATCTACGCGTCGGAAAGCCTGTTCCGCGCCGGTATCCATCCGCGCACCGCCGCCGGGCGCATCTCGGCCGCCCGCTACGAGAAACTGGCCGCCGCGGTGCGCGCCACGCTGGACGACGCCATCCGCGCCGGCGGCAGCTCGCTGCGCGACTACGTGGGCGCGGGCGGCGAATCGGGCTATTTCCAGATCGACGCGCGGGTCTACGACCGGGCGGGCCAGCCCTGCCGGGTGTGCGAGACGCCGATCCGCAGGCTGGTGCAAGGACAACGAGCAACCTATTACTGCCCAAAATGCCAGCGGTAGCGGGCTCCCCTATGGAACACATGACATGATTGCTTTTTCCCGGCGCGTGGCGCAGTGGCAGCGCGAGAACGGACGGCATACGCTGCCCTGGCAGAACACGCAGGACCCCTATCGCATCTGGCTGTCGGAGATCATGCTGCAGCAGACCCAGGTCGCGACGGTGATCCCGTACTACGAACGCTTCCTGGCGAAGTTCCCCACGGTGGCCGACCTGGCCGCCGCCGACGAAGGCGAGGTCATGGCCTTGTGGGCGGGGCTGGGCTATTACACGCGGGCGCGGAACCTGCACGCCTGTGCGCGGCAGGTGGTATCGGACTGGGGCGGGCGCTTCCCTCCCACGGCGGCGGACATCGAGACGCTGCCCGGCATCGGCCGCTCGACGGCGGCGGCGATCGCGGCGTTCGCCTATGGCGAGCGCAGCCCCATCCTGGACGGCAACGTCAAGCGCGTCTTCGCGCGCCACTTCGGCATCGAGGGCGATCCCACCAAGCGTGCGGTGGAACAGCGCATGTGGGCTATCGCCCATGCCGAGGTGCCGGCCGACGGCCCCGACGCGGCCGATGAAATGCGGCGCTATACGCAGGGGCTGATGGACCTGGGCGCCACGCTGTGCACGCGCGGCGACCCGGACTGCGGTCGCTGCCCCGTGCGCGAGTCCTGTGTCGCGCTGCGCGAGGCCAGGCAGCACGAACTGCCCACGCCGCGCGAGCGCAAGGCCGTGCCCGAGCGGCATACCGGCATGCTGGTGATAGAGAAAGCGGGCGAGATCCTGTTGCAGCGCCGGCCCTCGCCCGGCATCTGGGGCGGCCTGTGGAGCCTGCCGGAATTCGCCGACGGGGATCCCGCGCAAGCTTGCCGCGTCCTGGGCGTGGCGCCGGCCGAGACCATACGGCTGCCGGTGTTCTCGCACACCTTCACCCACTTCAAGCTGCACATCGAGCCCTGGCACGTACAGGCGGGCTCGCTGGACCTGCGCGAAGGAGACCATCCGCAAGTCTGGCTGCCGTCCGCGGAACTGGCCGACGCGGCGCTGCCCGCGCCGGTGAAGAAACTGCTGGGCGGACTGTTCGGCCACAACGATCTGTTCCGGGCCTGAGGTCCGGGAACAGATCCTAGCTGCGCATCGTCACGCGCATCTGATAACGGTCGGACGGGCCGAGGACATGCTGGTATTCGATGGCCCGGCCATGCTGGTCGAACGCCACGCGCCGCACGTCCACCAGCGCCGATCCGATGGGCACCTGCAGGTCGCGCGCCAGGACCGGATCGGCCAGCGCCGCCCCCGCGGCCGCCTCTATCCTGAAGTAGGGGAAACCGGCCCGCGCCATCAACTCGCTCAATGCATGCCGGGAGAAATCCTCGGGCCGGAGGCGTGCCGCGATGTCCGCCGGCAGCCAGGCGGTGCTGTGCAGGATGGGCAGGCTGCCCCGCGTGCGCAGGCGCACGAGCTTCATCACGCGTTCTCCGGGCGGCAGCATCAAGCCGGTCAGCACCTGGAGCGGCGCCTCCACCTCCTCGAAGGACAGCAGCCGGGGAGTGCTGAGCGCGCGACTTTCCGCGACCTGCGCCATGAAGCCCGACAGCGGCGTCTGCAAGGACACCACCGCCGCCGACTCGGCCACGAAGGTGCCGTCCCCCTGGCGCCGCTCGATCAGCCCCTGCTCCTCCAGTCCCTGCATCGCCCGGCGCACCGTGATGCGCGAGACGGAAAAGAGCCTGCACAGCGCGTCCTCGGTCGGCAGCCGCTCGCCAGGCTGGTAGCGGCCGTTCGCGATGCCGTCCTTGATGACGGCGGAGATCTGGTGATGAAGGGGCGTTCCTAGGCTTCGGCTGAGTTTCTGCATGAGATGGGCGGGCCACGAGGTCATGCCGTGGAAGCACCATTGTGGCATGTCCATCACATGCGTCCCGCTTTGCATGAAATTTGTTATGTTGTCATAATGATTATACGATTTCATCCCAATGGCGAGGAAAAGAGAAGTGCCGACTCCACGTACGCTCTTCGACAAGATCTGGGACGATCACGTGGTCGCCGATCTGGGTGACGGTTTCGCGCTGCTGCATGTCGATCGCCACCTGATCACGGACGCGGGCAGCAAGGCCCTGGTGGACATGCGCCAGCGCGGCCTGGAAATGCGGAATCCGGAACTGGCCTTCGCCTCTCCCGACCATTCCGTCTCTACCCTGCCGGGACGCGCCAGTCCCACCCCACAGGGCGTTCGGCTGCTGGGCGACCTGCGCCGCGAAGCGCAAGCGCGCGGCATCCGGGTGTTCGACGTGGGCAGCGGCTCGCAGGGCATCGTCCACGTCATGGGCCCCGAACAGGGCTTGACGCTGCCGGGAGCCCTGGTGGTGTGCGCCGACAGCCATACCTGCACCCATGGCGGGCTGGGCGCGCTGGGCTTCGGCATCGGCGCCAGCGAATTCGTGCACATCGCCGTCACCCAGACCCTGGTCCAGGCCAAGCCGAGGAACATGCGGATACGCTTCGTCGGCAGGCTTGCGCAGGGCGTCTCAGCCAAGGACATGATTCTGCACGCCGCCGGCGTCGTCGGCACGGCGGGCGGGACCGGCCATGCCATCGAATACGCGGGCGATGCCGTGACCGCGCTGGACGTGGAAGCCCGCCTGACGCTGTGCAATCTCTCGGTCGAACTGGGCGCGAAGATAGGCATGGTCGCCCCCGACGAAAAGACCTACGCCTATCTGCGCGGCAGGCCCTACGCGCCCGCCGGGCAGGACTGGGACGTGGCGGTCGCCTATTGGCGCACGCTGCGCTCCGATGCCGACGCGTGCTTCGACCGCGAGGTGCTGATCGACACGGCCGGCATCGCGCCCCAGGTCACCTGGGGCACCAGCCCCGAGCAGGTGGTGGCGATCGACGGCGTCGTGCCCGACCCCGCCGGCATCGACGACCCCCAGCGCCGGCTATCGGTACAGGCCGCGCTCGACTACATGGGACTGAACCCGGGCCAGCGGATCGCCGGCACGCCCGTCGACCGGGTCTTCATCGGCTCCTGCACCAACGCCCGCCTGTCGGACCTGCGCAGCGCCGCCGCCGTCGTCCGGGGCCGCAAGGTGGCCGCGCGCGTCCAGGCCTGGGTCGTGCCCGGATCCGAACACATCAAGCAGGCCGCCGAGGCCGAGGGCCTGGACGGGATATTCCTCGCCGCCGGCTTCCAATGGCGCGACCCCGGCTGTTCCATGTGCCTGGCCGCCAACGGCGACCTGGCGGCGCGCGGCGAGCGCGTCGTCTCGACATCGAACCGCAACTTCGTGGGCCGCCAGGGCCCGGGCGCGCGCACCCACCTGACCAGCCCGGCCATGGCCGCGGCGGCGGCCGTCGCCGGAGCGATCTGCGATGTCCGCGACTTCAAGGCAACCCCGGCATGACGCCCTTCACCCGCCTGGAATCCGTGGCCGCCCCGCTGCTGCGCGACAACATCGACACCGACCTGATCATCCGGGTCGAACCCCTGTTCAACGGCGTCCCGCGCGGCGAGCTGGGACCCTATTGCTTCGAGTCCCTGCGCTATCGCCCGGACGGCACGGAAGATCCCGATTTCGTCTTCAACCAGCTGGCCACCCGGCAGGCGCGCATCCTGCTGGCCGGCGCCAACTTCGGCTGCGGCAGTTCGCGCGAAGGCGCGGTCTGGGCGCTGCTGGCGCTGGGCGTGCGCTGCGTCATCGCGCCCAGCTTCGGCGACATCTTCTACGGCAACTGCTTCCAGAACGGCCTGCTTCCCGTGCGTCTGCCGCGCGCCGACGTCGAGTCGCTGGCGGCGCAGGCGCGCAACCACCCCGGCGTCCCCATGACCGTGGACCTGCGGCAATGCTTCGTGGCCGGCGCCGACGGCGCGCGCATCGGTTTCGACATCCAGGCCCAGCGCCGCGAGGCCCTGCTCGAAGGGCTCGATCCGATCGCGCAGACCTTGAAGCGCAAACACCTCATCGACGACTTCCAGCGGCACGACGCGTTGCGCCGGCCATGGATACATCACCTTCCCTTCACGCCCAAGGAATCGACATGACGACCCCGTCCTGTTCACCGGACATCCGGCGCCGCCAGTGGCTGGCCGCGACAGCCGCCCTGGCGCTGTCGCCCGCGCTGCGCGCGCAGGCCACCTATCCCCAAAAGCCCGTCAGGATGATCGTGCCCATGCCGCCGGGCGGCGCCACCGACGGCATGGCGCGGCTGATCGCGATGAAGCTGGGCGAACGCTGGGGCCAGAGCGTCGTGGTGGAGAACCGCGCCGGCGCGGGCGCCATCATCGGCACCCAGGCCATCGCGCGGGCCGCTCCCGACGGCTATACGTTCGGACTGGTCATCAGCTCGCACACCATCAATCCCGCGCTGCGCAGCACGCTGCCCTACGACACGCTGAAGGACTTCACGCCGCTCACGCAGCTGGGATCGGCGGTGATCGCGCTCGTGGCCCATCCATCGCTGCCCGCCAGCGACGTGCCGGGACTGATCAAGCTCGTGCGCGCCGAACCGGGGCGCCTGGAATACGCTTCGCTGGGCATAGGCACGGCCACCCACGTCGCCGGGGAACTGCTGAAGGTGAAGGCCGGCCTGGACATGCCCCACGTGCCCTACAACGGCAGCGCGCCGGCCTACAACGACCTGCTGCCGGGGCGGGTCAAGCTGGGCTTTGTCATCCTGGAGTCGGCGCTGCCCCACATCCAGTCGGGCAGGCTGAAACTGCTGGCCATCGCCAACGGCCAGCGCAGCTCCGCGCACCCGGACTTCCCGACCATAGGGGAAAGCGTGCCGGGCTACGCGTACGAAAGCATCTTCGGTTTCGTGGCGCCGGCCGGCCTGTCCGCCGACGTCGCGCAGAAACTGTCCGCCGACCTGATCGCGACCATCAAGCGGCCGGACGTCGTGCAGCAGATGAATGCCTGGGGCACCGACGTGGTGGCATCCACGCCGGCGCAGTTCGACGCCTTCATCCGCCAGGAAATCGACAGCACCCGCAGCGTGGCCAAGAGCGCCGGGATCAAGCTGACGGACTGAGGGGCAGGAGGCGGCGCCTAGGCGCCGTGCCCCGCCTGGACGAACTCCCGGGCGATCAGCGCGGCCGCCTCGGACAAACGGCCCAGGCAGGCCCGCTCCATCTCGGGCGTGAGCAGTTCGGCGGGGAACGCGCGCGCCAGGCTGCCTATCACCTTCCTTTCCCCCGGCAGGAAGATCGGCACCGCCACGCCGGCCAGGTTGGGCGTGATCTGGCTGCGGCTGGTGGCGTAGCCGCTGCGCCGGATCGCGGCCAGGGCCCCGCGGAATTCCTCCCAGCTGCGCCCCAGACCCGCCTGAGCGATCTCGTCGGCGCTGCGCAGATAGGCCTGCCGGATGCGATGCGGCGTGAAGAACGCCAGCATCGCCAGCGAGGCCGCGCCCCGGAACAACGGGAACGGCGTACCCCGCGAGCGCCGCACGGCGATGGTCTCGCCACGGTATTCGAGCGTATCGGGCCCTTCCTTGTAGATGCACAACACCTTGTCGCGATACAGGTTGTGCAGCAGCAGCACGCTGCCCGGCTCGCGTACGGCCGGCAGCACCTTGCGGCCCGCCAGGTACAGCGGATCGGTCAGCACCAGCATGCGTTCGAGTTCGATGATGCGGGGCCCCAGCGCATACATGCCGCCCGAGGACGGCGCCAGCACGCCGGCGTCGCACAGTTCCTTCACGTACCGGTAGGCCGTGGAGCGGGTATGGCCCAGCCTCGACATGACGTCCTCGACGCGCAGCAGCGGATGCTCGACGGACAGCAGTTCCAGCACTTCGAAAGCGCGGGCGAGCGTGGAAGCCGGGCGGGCGTTATCGGATGCGTTCACGGAGCGCTTGGGGGCGGAATGGTGACGCGGATTATACCGGTCATGGCAACACCAACTTATCAATCCTAAATAATGGGATGTTTGACGAATCCTGAATTACGGAATAACCTGAAAAAAACGCTCCGCATCGCGGGGCCCACAAGACCGAAGGAGACAACGGTGGCCGGCAAGATCGAATGCGTCGTCCAAGGGGCCGACATCCTGGGCGAAGTCCCGCTCTGGTGCGACCGCAGCCAGCGCCTGTGGTGGGTGGACGTGCGGCGGCCCGCCCTGCAATCGTACGAACCCGCCACCGGCCGGCATCGCGCGCAACGGCTGGCGCCCGAACTGCTGGTGGGCAGCATCGCGCTGCGCGAGGCGGGCGGCTTCCTGCTGGCCACCAGCCACGGCCTGTACCTGTACGACCCCGATACCGGCGAACCTCCCCAGCCCCTGCTGAACCCGGAACCCGACCTGCCCGACAACCGCCTGAACGACGGCAAGTGCGACCGCCGCGGCCGCTTCTGGGTGGGCAGCATGCCCGATACCCGCCGCACGCCGGAAGGCAGGCTCTACCGCTTCGACCCCGATCACCGCTGCCACGCCATGCTGGACGACGTCGTGCTGCCCAACTCCATCGCCTGGAGTCCCGACGACCGCACGATGTACTTCGCCGACACGCACCGGCAGGTCATCTGGGCCTTCGACTACGACCTGGACGACGGCGTCATCTCCAATCGCCGCGTCTTCAAGGACTGGACCCACCAGGCAGGGCGCCCCGACGGATCGACAGTGGACGTGGACGGCTGCCTGTGGAACGCGATGGTGGCCACCGGGCAGCTGGTGCGGCTCACGCCCGAAGGCAAGGTGGACCGGGTCATCCAGATGCCGGTCACCAATCCGACCTGCCCCGCCTTCGGCGGCGACCGGCTCGACACCTTGTACGTCACGAGCCATTCGCAACGCATTCCCGAGCTGGCCAGGGAACCGCTCGCCGGCGGACTGTTCGCGCTCGACGTGGGCGTAGGCGGCCTGCCCGAACCACGCTTCCGGGGCTGAACGCGGCACCCCGGCTCCGACATCCGCCCCGCGTCGACCACGACCATGGCGCAGCGCCATGGAGGAGACCTTCATGCAACGAGTTCGAGCCTTGCTGTTCCTGTTGTCGTGCGCCGTCGCGGCCCCATCGCCCGCCGCCGATGTCGTCAAGCTGGTGGTGCCCTTCGCGGCCGGCGGTCCGGTGGACCAGGTCGCGCGCATCATCGCGCCGGGGCTCACCGCGGCGCTGGGCAAGACCGTCGTGGTGGAGAACCGCGGCGGCGCGGGCGGCGTCGTCGGCGCCAACTATGTCGCCAAGTCGCCCGCGGACGGCGGGACGCTGCTGGTGGCGACCTCGGGCTACGTGATGTCGGCGGGCACGATGACGCAACTGCCCTACGACCCGCGCAAGGACCTGGAACCCGTGGCGCTGATCGGCCAGGTCCAGACCCTGATGATCGCCCGCCCCGACCTGGGCGTGCGCACGCTGCGCGAGTTGGTGGACAAGTCCAAGTCCGGGGCGCGCATCAGCTACGGTTCGTCCGGCGTCGGCTCCACCATGCACATAGGCGGCGAGATGGTGAACGTCTACACGGGTTCGCAGATGCTGCACGTCCCGTATCGCGGCGCGGCCCCCGCCATCGCCGACCTGCTGGCCGGGCAGATCGACGCGCTGAACGCCGACGTGACCATCCTCGCACCCTACGTGCGCGAAGGCAAGGTACGCGGCCTGGTGCTGTTCGACACGCAGCGTTCCAAGCAATTGCCCGACGTGCCGACCTCGGTCGAGGCGGGCTATCCCGACCTGCAGATGAGCAACGCCTACGGCATCCTGGCGCCGGCCGGCACCCCGGAGGCCACGCGCCGGCAGCTGGAGCAGGCCATCCTGAAGGTCGCGCGCTCGCCCGAGGTATCGGACAAGCTGGGCGGCATGGGGTTGATCGGCCCCATGGACACGGAGCAATTCAAGGCCAAGCTGGCCAGCGACTTCGACCGCTGGATTCCGTTCCTAAAGAAGACGGGCATCCAGGTCCAGCCCTAGAGGAAACACGAGGAACCCCCGCATGATCGTCGAGCACCGCACCTACACGCTCAAGCACGGCACCATGGAAGACTACCTGCAGCGATACCGCACGCACGGCCTGCCCGTGCAGATGCGGCACCTGGGCGGGCTGGTCGGTTTCTACGTGAGCGAGATCGGTCCGCTGAACCAGGTCGTCCATATCTGGGCCTACGCCAGCCTGGCCGACCGCGAACGGCGCCGCGAGCGGCTGGAGGCGGACCCCGAATGGGCTGCCTTCAGGCAGATGAACCGGGGGTCGTTCGTCGCCCAGGAGGTGAAGATCATGAACGTGGCGCCGTTCTCGCCGCAGCCGGCGTTGCCGGAGGACTAGGGGTGCGCCGCTAGCTCTGCACCAGCGCCCGGTGCCGCTGTATCCCCATCAGGATGCCCGCGGCGCACCCCAGCGTCAGCAGCGCCGTGCCGCCGTAGCTCATGAAAGGCAGCGGCACGCCCACCACGGGCAGGATGCCGCTGACCATGCCCATGTTCACGAAGGCATAGACGAAGAACACCATGGTCAGCGCCCCCGCCAGCAGGCGCGAGAAGACCGACGGGGCATTCGCGGCGATGGTCAACCCGCGGATCAGCAGCAGCAGGTACAGGAACAGCAGCAGCAGGTTGCCGACGAAGCCGAACTCCTCGGCGAAGACGGCGAAGATGAAGTCGGTGGTGCGCTCGGGAATGAAATCGAGGTGGGTCTGGGTTCCCTGCATGTAGCCCTTGCCCAGCATGCCGCCCGAGCCGACGGCGATGGCGGACTGGATGGTGTGAAAGCCCTTGCCCAGCGGATCGGAAGCGGGGTTGAGCAGGGTGCAGACACGGTGTTTCTGGTAGTCGTGCAGCACCACCCAGTCCAGGCCGTCCTCGCACAGGGTGTCCTCCAGCGTGACCAGCGTCCCCAGGCCGATCACGCTGACCAGGGTGATCGGCACCAGCAGGCGGAACGACAGGCCGGCGAAGAACAGCACGAAGAACCCCGCGCCGAACACCAGCAGCGCGGTGCCCAGGTCGGGTTGCAGCACGATCAACGAAAACGGCGTCAACATCAGCACGGCGGCCACGATGAAGTCGCGTACCCGCAGCGTGCCCTGGTGCTTGTGGAAATACCAGGCCAGCATCATCGGCACGGCGATCTTCATCACCTCGGAAGGCTGGATGCGGGTGAAGCCCAGGTTCAGCCAGCGTGTCGCGCCCTTGCTGGTCTCGCCGGCGAATTCCACGCCGAACAGCAGGACCAGCCCGACCAAGTAGACCGGCACGGCCAGCCGCATCAGCGTCTGCGGCGAGAGCTGCGCCAGCAGCCACATCGCCAGCAGCGCGATGCCGTAGTTGCGCAACTGGTCGGCGAAGCGGCCGTCGAAGCCGCCTCCGGCCGAGTACATGGACATCAGTCCGATGCCGGCCAGGGCCATCAGGATCAGCAGCATGGGAGCGTCGAACACCGCGACCGTGCGCAGCAAGACGGTGCGCCAGGTCAGGCGGTTGAACAGGCCCGGTCCATCAATCACCGGAAGCCTCCACAGGTTGGGGTGGCGTGTCGGGCACGGGCCCGCCCGGGCGCTTGCCCAGCAGCCAGAAGTCGAATACCTGGCGCGCCACCGGCGCGGCCACCGTGGCGCCCCAGCCGGCGTTCTCGACGATCAGGGCCACCGCGATGCGCGGGTGGTCCAGCGGCGCGAAGGCCATGAACAAGGCGTGGTCGCGCAACCGCTCGTCGATGCGGTTGGCGTTGTAGCGTTCCCCCGTGCGCAGGCTGTAGACCTGCGCCGTACCGGTCTTGCCCGCCGCGACGTAGGGCGCGCCGGCAAAGGCCCGGGCCGCGGTGCCGCTGCGCGTCACCGAGGCCATGGCCTGCTTGATCATCCTGACGTTCTCGGGCTTGAGCGGGATGCGATAGCTCTCGTGCGGGACGGTCAGGGTCTGTTCGCCGGTGGCGCTGTCCTGCAGGGACTTCACCAGGTGGGGCTTCATGTAGACGCCGTCGTTGGCCAGCACCGAGGTGGCCTGGGCCAGTTGCAGCAGCGTAAAGGCGTTGTAGCCCTGGCCCACGCCGATGGAGATGGTTTCGCCCGCGTACCAGCGCTGTTGCTCGGGCTTGGAATAGGCCCGCCGCTTCCAGGCGGTGGACGGCAGGATGCCGGTCTTCTCGCCGCCCAGGTCGATGCCGGTGATCTGGCCGAAACCGAAGGGCTTCATGAAGTCGTGGATGGCGTCCACGCCCAGGTCGGCGGCCAGCGAATAGAAATAGGTGTCGGACGAGACCTCCAGCGCGCGGCGCATGTCTATCGTGCCGTAGGCCCGTTCCCCGGAGTTGCGGTAGCGCCGGTCGCCGAATTCGAAATAACCGGGGTCGTACATGGTCCCGGTGAAGGTCCGCTTGCCCAGTTCCAGTCCGGCCAGCGCCATGAAGGGCTTGTAGGTGGAGCCGATGGGATAGGTGCCGTACAGCGGCCGGTTGATCAGCGGGCGGTCGGGCGACTCGTTCAGCGCCTTCCAGTTGTCCACGTCGATGCCGTCGACGAACAGGTTGGGATCGAACGACGGGCGGGAGACGAAGGCCAGGATGTCGCCCGTGGACGGTTCGATCGCCACCAGCGCGCCCCGCCGGTTGCCGAACGCCGCCTCGGCGATCTTCTGCAGCTCGATGTCGATGGACAGAATCAGGTTCTTGCCCGAAACCGGCGGCGTGCGCGAAAGCGTCCGCACCGCGCGGCCCGAGGCGGTCACCTCGACCTCCTCGACCCCGGTCTTCCCGTGCAGCACGCTCTCGTAGGATTTTTCCAGGCCTTCCTTGCCTATGTAATCCGTTCCCCGATAGTTGGAAATGGTGCCATCTTCTTCCAACCGGCCGATATCGCGCTGGGAAATCCGCCCTATGTAGCCGACCACATGCGCCGCGGTCTCGCCCTGGGGGTAGTTGCGCAGCAGCCGCGCGCGGATTTCCACGCCCGGGAAACGATAGGCCTGGGCGGCGAAGCGGGCGACCTCCTCGTCGGTCAGGCGGCTGCGGATGGGCAGGCTCTCGAACCGCCGCGACTCGCCCAGCAACTGGCGGAAACGGCGGCGATCGCGGGCGTCGATGTGCACCACCTCGCCCAATTGCTCGATGGTCTCGTCCAGCTTGCCCGCCTTGGACGGGGTGATTTCCAGCGTATAGGCCGAGTAGTTGCGGGCCAGAAGCGCGCCATTGCGGTCCACGACGATGCCCCGATGGGGCGTGATGGGCACGACCGAGATGCGGTTCTGCTCGGCACGGGCGGCATAGGCGTCGTGGTTGGCGACCTGCAGGTACCAGAACCTGGATCCGAGCAGGCCGAAGCAGACGAGAACGAGCCCCACCGCCACCAGCAGGCGCAGGCGGAAATGCTGGAGTTCGCGCTCGGTATTCTTGAGTTCGGTCATGTGCTGCGGAAACCCGGCCCCTGCGGGCCGGACGGTGTTGCGTGGTGCCGGCTGGCCTGGCTTAGATGGGCCTCGTGTCGTCGGGGTCCACCGGCCTGCGCTGGGGGGCTTGCAGGATCCAGCCCGCCAGCGGCCACAACAGGGCCGAGATCACGCTGTTCAGCGCCCACCACCAGCCGGGCCAGGTGCCGTCGAGCCAGCCGCGGATAGAGAATACCGTGAGTTCGGAGACGAAAAAAACCGGCAGCACGTGCAAGGCCTGCAGCCAGGGCGAGAACCACGACAGCCGCCGGTGCATCAGCAGCGCCAGATAGACCATCAAGGTGTAGGACAGCGCGTGCTCGCCCAGGCGGGCCGACCCGTGCACGTCCATCAGGATGCCGAAGACGAAGGCGGTCAACATGCCCACGCGCCGGGGCTCGTGGACGCTCCAGAATACCAGGCAGATCGCCAGCGCGTCGGGGATGCCGCCCACCTGGCCCCAGGGCAGCAGGTTGAGCAGCCAGGCCAGGAACAGCGTGAGCCAGATGAAGCGGGGTTCGACCGGCAAGAGCAGGTGTTCGGTCGGAACCCGGGAACGTGGCAGCGTGGAAGGTGCTTTCAACGGAAGCCCCCCCCTGCGCGCTGACGCGCGCCCCCCAGGGGGCGGCACTGGCGGACCGGCGGAGCCGGATCCGCCGCGCCCTGGATGAGGAAGTGTGCTTTCATCGGCTGGGGGTAGCGCGGGGCGCCATGGATGATGGGGACGACTTGTCCGACAGTTCGCTTTTGGAGGATTCGTCCCCCGGCGCGCCGGGAAGTTCCTGCGGCTTGATGGTCTGCAGCACCAGGAAATGCCGGTAGCGGTCCACGCCGGCCACCGGCTTGCACAGGATGCGCGCGAAGCCGGAACTGGCGTCGCGCTCGACCGATTCGACCGTGGCCACCGGCAGGCCCTCGGGATAGATGCCATCCAGCCCGCTCGTGACCAGGGTGTCGCCCACCTGGATGTCGGCGTCGGACGCCATGAACCGCAGGCCCAGCCGGCCCGGGATCTCGCCGCCGGAGGTGATGCCGCGCAGGCCGTTGCGCAGCACCTGGATGGGAATGGACTGCACCCGGTCGGTCAGCAGCGCGACCTCGGAGGTCATGGGCGAGGTGCGCACCACCTGCCCCACCACGCCGCCGTCGTCGATGACCGGCATGCCGGCGATGATGCCGTAGTGGCTGCCCTTGTCGATGATGAGGCGGCGCGAGAAGGCGTCGCGCGACTCGTACAGCACCTGCACCAGGACGGCGGGCGCCGGAACGCGCTCGCTGGCGCCCAGCAACCGGCGCAGCTGGGCGTTCTCGGAAGCCAGTTGCGCGGCCTGGGCGGTGGACTGCGCCATCTCGATGCGCTGGCGGCGCATCAGCTCGATTTCCTGCTGGACGCTGCTGTTGACCTCGAAGAAATCGGCCACGTAGCGCACGCCGTCGCGAGGCAGCAGCATCACGCGCTGGAACGGATACAGGACGACGCTGACCGCTTCACGCAAGGCATCGAGCGCCCGCATGCGGGTATCGACCACCAGCATGACCAGGGACAGGAACACGAAGAACGCCAGCCGGACCAAGGCCGGCGGCCCTTGCTTGAAAAACGACGGTGGACTGTATTGCATGGAAGTATGTCCAGCGTCCGGCGATGCCGGGACAGGTCCCGAGGAAAAAAGACCGGGGCGAACCGCTTGTCAGCCGCTTCGCCCCGTCGCGATGACAACCACGAGAAAAGATTACTCGTTCGTGAAGATGGCGCCCAGTTTGTCCATGCGCTCGAGCGCCTGGCCGCAGCCGCGCACCACGCAGGTCAGCGGATCCTCGGCCACGATGACGGGTAGGCCGGTTTCTTCCTGCAGCAGGCGGTCCAGGTCGCGCAGCAGCGCGCCGCCGCCAGTCAGCATGATGCCCTTCTCGGTGATGTCGGCGCCGAGCTCGGGCGGGGTCTGCTCCAGCGCGATCTTCACGGCCGAGACGATCTGGTTCAGCGGATCGGTCAGCGCCTCGAGGATTTCGTTGGAGGAAACGGTGAAGCTGCGGGGGATGCCTTCGGACAGGTTGCGGCCCTTGACTTCCATTTCCTTGACCTCGGAGCCGGGGAACGCCGATCCGATGGCCTTCTTGATGAGTTCGGCCGTGGGTTCGCCGATCAGCATGCCGTAGTTGCGGCGGATGTAGTTGACGATGGCCTCGTCGAACTTGTCGCCGCCCACGCGCACCGAGCCCTTGTAGACCATGCCGCCCAGCGAGATCACGGCGACCTCGGTGGTGCCGCCGCCGATGTCCACCACCATCGAGCCGCTGGCGTCGGAAACCGACAGGCCGGCGCCGATGGCCGCGGCCATGGGTTCCTCGATCAGGAACACCTGGCTGGCGCCGGCGCCCAGCGCCGATTCCCGGATCGCCCGGCGCTCGACCTGCGTGGAGCCGCAGGGAACGCAGATGATGATGCGGGGGCTGGGGGCGAACAGGCCCTTGGGGTGGACCATGCGGATGAACTGCTTGAGCATCTGCTCGGTCACGGTGAAGTCGGCGATCACGCCGTCCTTCATGGGGCGGATGGCTTCGATGTTGCCGGGCACGCGGCCCAGCATCTGCTTGGCTTCCTTGCCCACCGCCTGGATCGTTTTCTTGCCGCTGGGCCCGCCTTCCTGGCGGATGGCCACCACCGAGGGTTCGTTCAGCACGATGCCCTTGCTGCGGACGTAGATCAGCGTGTTGGCGGTGCCAAGGTCGATCGCCAGATCATTGGAAAAATAACTGCGCAGGAAACTGAACATCGGGAATCTTTTATGAAGAACGGATGCGGGGTGGGCGGGTCCGGTAAACGCGAAATGATAACTTATAATCCTGCTTCAATACCCTGAAACTGCATCAAAGTTCTGCATTATTCTCGATTCTGCGGTCTTCGAAGCAGTGCTACGACCCACCCGGCCCCGAAGCGCGCCAAAGCCCCGTCCGACGCCGTTTCGCAGCCTTTCCATCACACTGCCATGGCGCTTACCGAAACCGACGTCACGCGCATCGCGCGGCTGGCCCGTCTCGAACTTGCGGGCGACACCCAGGCCCGCGTCCTGAAGGACCTGAACGGCATCTTCGGCCTGATCGAGCAACTGCAGGCGGTCGACACCCAGGGCGTGGAACCGCTCACCCATCCCATCTCGGCCATCGAGGACGTGGCGCTGCGCCTGCGCGAGGACGCCGCCACCGAGCCGGCCACCGCCGAATCGCGCGACGCCCTGCTGGCCAACGCCCCGGCCGTCCAGGACGGCCTGTTCCTGGTGCCCAAGGTCATCGAGTAAGCCCATGCCCCAACCCCTGCACACCGAATTCTCCGGCATCACCGAGCTGCGCAAGGCCCTGGACGAGCGCCGCGTCTCGGCCGTCGAGCTGGCGCAAAGCGCGCTCGAGGCCATCGCCGCCCGCCACGAACTCAATGCCTTCCTGCACGTCGACCCCGAACTGACGCTGGCCCAGGCCCGCGCCGCCGACGCCGCGCTGGCGAACGGCCAGGCCGGTCCGCTGGCCGGCATCCCCATCGCCCACAAGGACGTCTTCGTCACCCGCGGCTGGCGCACCACGGCGGCCAGCGCCATGCTGAAGGACTACGTCAGCCCGTTCGACGCCACCGTGGTCGAACGACTGGCCGCGGCGGGCGCGGTCACCCTGGGCAAGCTCAATTGCGACGAGTTCGCGATGGGTTCGTCCAACGAGAACTCGGCCTACGGCCCGGTCCTCAACCCCTGGGACACCGCGGCCGTGCCCGGCGGTTCGTCCGGCGGCTCGGCCGCCGCGGTCGCCGCGGGCCTGGCCGTGGGCGCCACGGCCACCGACACCGGCGGGTCGATCCGGCAGCCGGCCTCGCTGTGCGGCGTCAGCGGCATCAAGCCCACCTACGGCACCGTGTCCCGCTACGGCATGATCGCCTACGGCTCCAGCCTGGACCAGGGCGGCCCAATCGCCCGCCACGCGCGCGACCTGCTGGAACTGCTGGACCCCATCACCGGCTTCGACGAACGGGACTCCACCAGCCTGGAACGCTGCGGCGCCGAGCCCAACGCCCCCGGCCGCGTGCGCGCGGCGTTCGACGCGTTCGCGGCGCGGGCCCAGGGCGACAAGCCGCTGGCCGGCCTGCGCATCGGCATCCCGCGCGAATTCTTCGGCGCCGGGCTGGCCGACGACGTGCGCATGGCCATCGAGACCGCGCTGCAGCAATTCGAGGCGCTGGGCGCCCGGCGGGTGGACATCTCGCTGCCGCGCACGGAACTGTCCATCCCGGCCTACTACGTCATCGCCCCGGCCGAGGCCTCGAGCAACCTCTCGCGCTACGACGGCGTGCGCTACGGCCACCGCGCGGCCCAATACCGCGACCTGGCCGACATGACCAGCCGCTCGCGCGCCGAGGGCTTCGGCCTGGAAGTGCAGCGCCGTATCCTGACGGGTACCTACGTGCTGTCGCACGGCTACTACGACGCCTACTACCTGCAGGCGCAGAAGGTGCGCCGGCTGGTGGCCGACGATTTCCAGAAGGCGCTGCGGGACCAGTGCGACGTGATCGTCGGCCCCGTGTCCCCCACCGTGGCCTGGAACCTGGGCGAGAAGACCGACGATCCGGTGGCCATGTACCTGGCCGACATCTACACGCTCAGCCTGAATCTGGCGGGCCTGCCCGGGGTGTCCATCCCCTGCGGCTTCGGCCTGGGTCCGGTGCACGGCCAGCGCCCCGTCGGCCTGCAGATCATCGGCAATTATTTCGACGAGGGCCGGTTGCTCGGCATCGCCGACATCTTCCAACAAGCCACCGATTGGCATGATCGCCGCCCGGGCAGCCTGTGATCCTTCAAGCGGAATGAACGTATGAACTGGGAAGTCGTCATCGGTCTGGAAACGCACGTGCAACTGTCCACGGCGTCCAAGATCTTCTCGGGCAGCAGCACCCGCTTCGGGGCCCCGGCCAACATGCAGGCCAATGCCGTGGACCTGGCGCTGCCGGGCACGCTGCCGGTCATGAACCGGGGCGCGGTCGAACGCGCCATCAAGCTGGGCCTGGCGCTGGGCTCGCACATCGCGCCGCGCTCGATCTTCGCGCGCAAGAACTACTTCTATCCCGACCTGCCCAAGAACTACCAGATCAGCCAGTACGAGATCCCGGTCGTGCAGGGCGGCTCGCTCACCTTCTTCGTGGGCGAGCGGGAAATGACCATCAACCTGACCCGGGCCCACCTGGAAGAAGACGCGGGCAAGTCGCTGCACGACGACTTCGCCGGCCCCCACGGCGAAAAGTCCACCGGCATCGACCTGAACCGCGCCGGCACCCCGCTGTTGGAAGTCGTGTCCGAGCCCGAGATGCGTTCTGCCGAGGAAGCCGTGGCCTACGCCAAGGCGCTGCACGCGCTGGTGGTCTGGCTGGGCATCTGCGACGGCAACATGCAGGAAGGCTCGTTCCGCATCGACGCCAACGTGTCCGTGCGCCCCGTGGGCCAGAAGGAATTCGGCACCCGCACCGAGACCAAGAACGTCAACTCGTTCCGCTTCCTCGAACGCGCCATCCAATACGAAGTGCGGCGCCAGATCGAACTGATCGAGGACGGTGGCAAGGTGGTGCAGGAAACCCGCCTGTACGACCCCGACCGCGACGAGACCCGCAGCATGCGGTCCAAGGAAGACGCGCACGACTACCGCTATTTCCCGGATCCCGACCTGCCGCCGCTGGTCATCGCGCCGGACTGGATCGAGCGCGTGCGCGCCGACATGCCCGAGCTGCCCGCCGCCAAGCGCGCCCGCTTCGAAGCCGACTACGGCCTGCCCGCCTACGACGCCGCCCAGCTCACCGGCAGCCGCGATACCGCCGACTTCTTCGAGGCCACCGCCAAGGCGCTGCCCGCCGACCAGGCCAAGCTGGCCGCCAACTGGATCATGGGCGAGCTGGCCGCCGCCCTGAACCGCGAGGAAATGGACATCGCCCGGAGCCCCGTCTCCAGCGCCCAGCTGGGCAAGCTGCTGGCGCGCATCGCCGACGGCACGATCTCGAACAAGATCGCCCGCGACGTGTTCGCCGCCATCTGGCAGGGCGAGAACGGCGGCGACGCCGACGCCATCATCGAGGCGCGCGGGCTCAAGCAGATCAGCGACACCGGCGCCATCGGCCAGATGATCGACGACGTGCTGGCCGCCAACCCCGCCATCGTGGCCGAATACCGCGCCGGCAAGGAAAAGGCCTTCAACTCGCTGGTCGGACAGGTGATGAAAGCAGCCAAGGGCAAGGCCAACCCGCAGCAGGTCAACGAGCTGCTGAAGCAGAAGCTGGCCTGACGCCCGCCATGGCACGGGGCGAACTCTGGCTGATCCGCCACGGGCAAAGCACGGCCAACGCCGGGGCGGCGACGTCGGCGGTGGATGCCAGCCCCCTGACCGCGCTGGGCCGCGAACAGGCTGCCCTGACCGCGCGTCGTATAGGCCGGGCCCCGGACACGCTCATCGTCTCGCCCTTCCTGCGCGCGCAGGAAACTGCCGCGCCCATCATCGAGAGATGGCCGGGGACGCCGATGCAGGTCTGGCCCATCCAGGAATTCACCTATCTTTCCCCCGCCCGCTGCGTGGGCCTGAACGTCCGCGAGCGCCGGCCCCTTGCCGACGACTATTGGCGACGGGCCGATCCGGCCTACCGCGACGGCGACGACGCCGAATCGTTTGCCGAGTTCGCGAGGCGGCTACGCGCTTTCCACGAACGCGTACAGACCTTGAACGGCTTCGTTGTCGCGGTGGGGCATGGACAGTTCTTCCACGCCTACCGGCGCGCGCTCGCGATGGGCCTGGAAGTGACGTCGCAATGGATGCGTGGTTTCCGCGCAGCCGATCTGGCCTCGCCCCTCGGCAACGGGGAAATCGTCCAAGCTCCGCTCGCCGGCTCGGCGCTCTAGGGCCTGTTCACCCTACAAGGAGGCTCGCATGCCCCCCCAACGCGCGCCTGGCAAGGCGCGAAGCGCAGTCGTGGCGGGACCACGACGAGCATTCGCAACGCAGTCAGGGGGCGTTGGGGGAGCACCCTTCCCGGCCTGTGCGAGCCTCCTTGTAGGGTGAACAGGCCCTAGCCGCGCCCCGGCCTTTCAGCCGCTACGACCGGTCCCCGAAAATACCCTGTTCAGCGTCGCGGACCTCGATGGTCCTGGCGCCCGCCTGCACGACCGGATCCTGGCTGAACCATGCCAGCACGTCCTCCCGGCTGTCGGCGTTGCAAATCATCACGCTGTGCAAAAGCCCGGGCTGGTAGTCCGGAAACTTCCAGGCGGTCCTGATCTTGTTCTCCGCTTGCAACCCTTTCAGAAAGGCGATGTGGGCAGGCCGCTGCGCGGCGTTCTTTTCCATGTCCACCATTGTGTAGAGCAGTGCGAAGTTGCGCATGAGAATCTTCCTTCCCGCTATGCGGGCATGAGCATGCCGTTGTTCACCCAGATCACCTGGCCGGTCAAGGACTCGGCCGCGGGCGACGCGAGAAAGAGGATGGACCGGGCCACGTCCTCGGGGGTGGCGATCCGGCCCTGGGGACTGGCTTCGTATCTGGCCTGCATCGCCGCCTCGGATCCCGCCATGGCCCGCAGCCTGGCGGTATCGGTGGTTCCGGGCGCGACGCAGTTGACGCGCACGCCGCTGCGGGCCACCGCCTGGGCCAGCGAACGCGTGAACGCGATCACGGCGGCCTTGGCCGCGGTATAGGCGATCCGGTCCGCGCCCGGCAGGCGCGCGTAACTGGAACTGGTCGTGACGATCGCGCCGCCGCTGGCGGCCATGAGGCTCGCGGCGGTTGTCGCCACGACGTAGGCCGACTCGAGATTGAACGCCATTTCCTTGCGCCAGCCGTCCAGATCCACCGACCACGCGTCGTGGGGATGAGCGCCGCCCACCGTGGTCACGACGGCGGCAAGTCCACCGTGCCGACGGGCCGCGTCGTCCAGCAACGCCCGCACCTCGCCCGGATCGGCGGCATCGCACGGACGGAACTCGGCGCGGGCCGTGCGCACCACGTCCAGATCGCGCGCGGCGGGATCGACGTCCGCGATCACGACGCGCGCGTACTCCCGCGTTCCCAGTTCCGCGGTCGCCCGGCCGATGCCGCTGCCTCCGCCGAAAACCACCAGTGCGCCCGGCAGCGCTGTGCTTGTCGACATATTCCTGCCCTCTTCAGAAAAGGCCCCCACACTACGCCTTCGGCTTCGCTGCCCCCCGAGGGGGCGCTTTTTGTCTTGGGGCGGCCCGGCGACAAAAAAAACCGCCGCGAATCAATCGATCCTGATGCCGGCATCGGCAATGAGCTGGTCCAGCATCCGGATCTGGTCGCGGATATACCCGCCGAACCGCTCGGGGCTCATGGATGCCGGCTCTCCCCCCACGCGCGCGAGCGTCGCGGCCACCTCGGGATCGCGCACGACATGGTCGAGCTCCTGCGCAAGCCGGTTGGTGATCGCGGCCGGGGTCTTGGCCGGCAGGAACATGCCTATCCAGCTCACGATCGGCTTGAATGCGGGGAGCCCCGCCTCGCTCACGGTCGGCACGTCGGGCGCCACCGCGGTCCGCGTCTCGTTGAACGCGGCCAGGAGCCTGACCCGGCCCGAGCCCGACGCGCCGAAGGGCGCGAATGACGGAAAGTCGCCGAAGCCCGCCTGGGTTTCACCCGACGCCACGGCCGCGGCCGCCGGGCCGTTGCCTTTGTAGGGCACCGCCACCAGCTTGATGCCGGCCGCATAACTCAGCAATTCGCCATTCAGGTGGCTCGCGGATCCCGGCCCCGGATTGCCGTAATTGACGACGCCCGGATGCTTCTTCGCGTAGTCGATGAATTCGGCCAGATTGCGCGCCGGAAATTGCGCGTTGACCGCGACGAACAGCGGCAGCAGCGTGACGACGCCGACCGGCTGCAAGTCTTTCAGGGGGTCGTAGGAGAGCTTCTTGAAGCGGCCCGCGGTCGTGATCGGCCCGTTGGGCGTGATCAGTATGGTGTAGCCGTCGGCCGGCGCCTGGGCGACGGCGTTGACGCCGATCTCGCCGCCCGCGCCGCCGATGTTCTCGACCACCACCGGCTGCCCCAGCCTTTCGGACAGCTTGCGCGCCACCGTGCGGCCGCTGAGGTCCGCGCTGCCGCCGGGGGTGAAGGGAATGACCACACGTATCGGCTTCTGGGGATAACTCCCCTGCGCCAGCGCCGGTGCGGTCCAAAAGCACGCGGCCGCGCAGGCGCCTGCCGCGATGCGCGGGAAAAACGGTCGGATGTTCATGGCTGTCTCCTTGCCTTCGTTGTCATCGCCCGCCGATCGGACGCCGGCCTTGCTGCGAATTCGTGTCCTAGGGCCTGTTCACACTAAAAGGAGCCTCGCACAGGCCCTAGACGCTCGCGTATCCCATGTCCTCGCGAACCTTGATGAACGCCTCGACCGCGTCGAGAACATTGGCGTCCGGCGGCAGCTTGACCGTCGCCGAACGCACGCGATGGCTGCGCGGATCCGCGCCGGGCGGCGTCGATCCTTCCTGGAGCGACAACGCCGCATCGCGCAACGCGCGCCGCGCCATGACGATGATGCGGTCGCTGGAAGCGAGGGTCTCTCTCGCGCGGTCCTGGATCGGCCCCATGCTCTCCTGCAGCGAGGCGTCCTGCATCGCGATGCTCTCGATGCCGCTGTAATGGATGCCCGCCGCCTGCTTGGCCCGGTCCATCAGGTAGTCGTTGCCCCGGTTGGCCACCGGCAGAAACGTGCCGGGAATCAGCTTCGCGTGCAGCCCCCGCCCCTGCCTGGCGGCATCGAGTTCGTCCTCGGTCAGGCTGCGTCGGGGGTGGTAGTCGAAGGTCCACGCGAAGCAGTGTTCGTCGTCCACCGGCACCCAGAAATGGCCATGCACCGGATGCTCGCCGAAAGGCGGGATCAGCGTGAAGCACGGCGCGATCCAATGCATCACCCGCCAGTAGGAGGCCTGTCCGCCGTCGACGTCGCGGCCGTAGGCGATCACCAGGCCGCCCGCGGATTCCCTCGCCTCGAGCTTGACCTCGAGTTCGGGATGGAAATACGAGGAAGCATGCTCGACCGCGATCATCGCCTCCTTGCTCACCTCCCCGCCATGCAGGAAGGCGACGTGATGCGGATCGATGCCGCCTTCCATGGCCTGCAGATAGTTGCAGAACTGGAAGCGCTTGGAAACGTAGCGCTGGTCGTCGCCCACGGTGGCGAACTCGAACTCGGGCAGGTCGGGGCGCGACTCGGGCGGCCCCATATAGGCCCAGAGGATGCCGCCGCGCTCGACCAGCGGGTACGACTTGAGCCTGACCTTCTCGTGGAACCCGCGCTCCGGCGGCTCGGAGGGCACTTCGACGCAACGGCCCGTCACGTCGTACTTCCAGCCGTGATACGGACAGCGTATTCCCCGCATTTCGTTTCGCCCGAACCACAGCGACACGCCGCGATGGGCGCAGAACTCGTCGACCAGTCCCAGTTGTCCGTCGCTGTCGCGAAACGCCAGCAGCTTCTCGCTCAACAGGCCGACCCGCACCGGCGGACAATCGGGCACCGGCAGTTCGCTGGCCAGCAGCGCGGGCAGCCAGTAGCGCCGGAACAGCGCGCCCATCGGCGTTCCCGGCCCGGTCTGCGTCAACAGCCGGTTGAATTCCTCACGACTCATCGTCGCCATGCGATTTCTCCGACAAAAGAAGTGTCAGCGCCGCGCGAGCGGCCTTGAAAGCCTGCCGGCCCACGGGCGTGCCGCAATAAACCGTGATGTGCATCAACAGTTCCTGGAGCTGCCCGACCGGGACGCCCAGCCGGCGCGCGACGCCCACGTAGACGCCCATTTCCTCGAAGCGCCCCAGGCCGGCCAGCATGCCGATGTTGACCAGCGCGAGCTCGCGCGCGGGCAGCACGCCGTTGAGCCAGGTCGCGCCCCACACGTTGCGCCGCGCATAGTCCTGAAAAGGCCGGTCGAATGCGTCCTCGGCCGCGGCTATCGCGTCGTCCTGGGCCGCGCCCAGCAGTTCGCGGCGCCGCGCGCGGACGCGCGCCAGGGTGTCGTCCGTCATGGATTCGTCCTCGTGTTCGCGGCGGCGGGGCCGCCGCCGACGGCATGCATGGCCGCGTGGTAGCCGAAGATCACGGCGGGCCCCAGCGTCACGCCGGGACCCGGCGCCTCGCCGCCCCAGATCGTGGCAAGATCGTTGCCGCATACGTGCAGGCCCGGAATGGGAATGCCGCGCGCGTCCAGCGCCTGGCAATGCGCGTCGGCCGCCACGCCGGCATGCGTAGACAGGTCCGCCGGCCATATCCGGATGGCGGCGAAAGGCGGCTGCTCGATGCGGCCTAGGCAGGGATTGGGACCGACCGCCGGATCGCCATGGAAACGGTTGAAGAACGAGCTTCCCTTGCCGAAATCCTCGTCCGTTCCCGCATCGGCGAAGCGGTTGTTCCGGTCGACGGTCTCCGCCAGCCCTGCCGCGTCGATGCCCAGGCTGCCGGCCAGTTCCGCCAGCGACCGCCCCAGCGCCAGGTAACCGGCCTTGACGAAGGGCCGCAGGCGCCTGTGGCCGGGCAGCACCAGGCCGAGTCCATAGCGGCGCAGAAACCGATGGTCGCAGACGAGATAAGCCGGCAGCTCGCTCGCCGTCTCGGCGCTGGTCAACATGCCGGCGACGAAGTCGTGGTACGAGGCGGCCTCGTTGGTGAAGCGCCTGCCCCGCCGGTTGACCGCGACGATGCCCGGCTTGGGCCGATCCATGAAAAAGTGCGGATAACGAAGCTCCCTGCCGTCCGGTTGCTTCATGACCGACACCGGCGCCCACACCGCCGCATGCTCGATCCCGCCTCGCGCCACGACGGCGCCGCCGGCCTCGGCCAGCGTCAGCCCGTCGCCGGTACAGCCTTCGCTGGCCAGGCTGAGCGCGCCGGCCTCGCGGGCGAGCATCAGCCTGCCCCGCCACCCGGGGCCATGGCTGAATCCGCCGGTGGCCAGGACGACGCCGAATCTGGCCCGCACGCGGCGGACTTCGCCGCCGCGATCGATCACCGCGCCCGCCACCGTGCCGTTCTCGCGCAGCAGTTCGACCGCGGGCGCGCCGAGCCAGATCGGCACGCCGCGCTTCTTCAGGCTGTAAAACAGGCGCGCCACCAGCGCGTTGCCCATCAGCAGGCGCGTGCCGCGCGAGTGCGACGGGCGGTCGCGCGCGTAGCGGCCGAGCAGCCCGGCCGCGCGGCGCAGCGACGCCGCCGAGCCCAGGGGCCGCAGCAAAGCGGGAATGTCGGCGCGTCCCACCATCATGCCGCCCAGCGCCATGAGGGCGGGCAAGGGCGGCGCCACGAGTTCGAAATCCTTGCCCAGTTGGCGGCCATCGAAAGCTTCCGCCTGCAGGGGCCTGCCGCCGCGCGCCGCGCCGTCGTACGGCCAGTAATCGGGATGCATGCCGATGGGCGCGAAACGCACGTCGCTGTTGGCTTCCAGGTAGTCGACGACCGCCGGAGCCGTCGACAGGTATTTCTCCCGCAGGGGATGCTCGTCCGGACCCAGACGGGCGCCGAGATACGCGCGGGCGGCCGCCAGCGAATCGGGCCGGCCCCGTTGCGCGGTCTGGCGGTTCCCGGGCACCCATATGCCGCCCGAAGACCTGGCGGAGGTGCCGCCGACCCGTCCGGTCTTCTCGCACAGCAAGGGCTGGAAGCCTTCGATCGCGGCGACCAGCGCGGCGGTCATGCCCGCCGCTCCCGCTCCCAGCACCAGCAGGTCCACCTCGTGATCGAAGCCCGCGGAACCGGCGGACGCGCGCATGTCCGCCTCCGTCACGAGGCCGTCCACGGCCGGTCGCGGAACCCCTGCTCGCCCGCCCGGCAGATCGCCGCCCAGCGGCGGCCGCATTCGCGCGCGGCGGCCGCGAGCTCCTCGGGAAAGTCTTGGTAGGGCGGACGAACGGGGCCGCAGCGCGAATAGCCCGCCGCGTTGATCCGCGTCTTTTCCATCTGGATGTTGTACTGGGCGAACAGCTCGGGGTTGGCGACGAGCGGCTCGATGGGCGCGTTGGCCCAGCCTATCGCCTCGACCAGCAGCCGCGCCGGCTCCTTGTCGCCCCGCGCCAGCGCCCGCATCAGCGCGATGGAGGGCGCCGGGTCCATCGCCGCCGCGGTGGCCCAGCACGCCGTCGTGGTCGATGGCGCGCGTTCATGGAAACGATGCACCACCATGTCGTTGGGAACGAAATTGATGCGTCCGCCGGTGGCGGCGATCAACGCCTCCAGCCCATCGACGCGGGAGTACTTGGCGCAGGTCACCGTGGGGGCGGCCGTCGCCACCGCGCGCCAGAACGCCTCGGGAAAAGAGAACCGGAACGCCCGCGCGTTCGCGTAGACCATGACCGCCAGGTCGGGAAAGGCCGCCGATACCGCGGCGTAGAAATCCACCGCCATCCCGACCGTGACGGGTTGCCACATCGGCAGTCCCAGCAGCGCTCCGTCGGCGCCCATGTCGCGCAATCTTCCGAGCCGCCGGGCGGCCTGGTGCCCGCCCAAGGCCGTCGCGCCGACGAAGGTGGGCACGCGACGGTTCACGGTTTCCAGGAAACAGGCGACGAACGCCTCGTAGTCGCTTTCCGACAGGGTGGCGCATTCGCCCGTGGTGCCGGCGGCGATCAGCCCGGTCGCGCCGTCGCGGATCAGGGCATCGACGAGCCGCTCGGTTTCGGCCAGGTCCACGGTGTCGACGGCGTCCAGCCGGTCGGCCCCGGGTTTGGCGGGCGTCGGGATGATGGCGTACATCCCCTGGATATCTTGCGCAGCGATCATGGTCAACCTTTATTCGTGGAAGAAGTCGCCCGCTCAGGCGCGGAACGGCGAGGGCGGCGCGCCGGCGACGCCCCAGACGTCGCCTTTGTGCTCGGGCCCCCAGAAGCGCGTCTCGGCCACCTCGGCGTCGCCCACGACTTCCATGTCGCCGTAAAACTCGACGACATTGCCGGCCGGGTCCGTGTAGTAGGCGAAGACGTTGTTGCCCGGCCCATGGCGGCCCACGCCCCAGATACAGTGCTCGCCCTGCTCGCGCAGGCGTCCGTACTCGCGCATCACGTCGTCGATCGTGCCGACGTCGAACGCCACGTGCTGCAAACCCGTACGCCCCGTCGGGCTCCTGGCGAGCGCGACACTGTGGTGATCGGTATTGCATCGCAGGAACGACATACCCATGTGCGTGCGGTCCGACACGCCGAATCCCAGCAGTCCGTAGAACGCTTCCTGGCGTTCCACATCGGCAGTCCAGAGCACGACGTGACCCAGCCTCCTGCCCCGCGCCGCGCTCTCCTCGTACCCGGGCGCGCCCGCCGCGGGTACGACCAGTTCGACGAGATTGCCGTCGGCATCGCGTACCGCCGCCGACAGCGCCTCGCCGTCGCGCGCCGCTTCCGCCGGCCGCCGCACGACGGCGCCCCCCGCCGTTTCCACCCGCTCCAGCAACTGCGCCAGTTGGCGTTCGCCGCGCACCGCCAGCGCCAGATGATCCAGGCCGGCGCCTGCGGCCGCATGCAGCGTCAATTCGCAATGGCCGGCGGCCGGTGAGCGGAACCGGCAGTGGCCGGCATCTCCGCCTTCCCGGAGCATCGACCATGCGTGCTCGTAGAAACGCGATGCCCGCTCCAGGTCGGGCACCGACAGCCCGACGCGATAAAGACCCGCGACCTTCACCATGGCGATCTCCTCGATTTTCCGAACGGCCGCTACGCCAATTTGAGATTGATGTTCTTCGTGTAGGTGAACTCCAGCAGTTCGGCCAGGCATTCCTCGCGGCCGATCCCGGACTGCTTCACCCCGCCGAAGGGCGCGCCGAGGAAATGCTGGCTGGAGTTGTTGATCCAGACATAGCCTGTCTGCATGCGCCGGGCGGCGCGATGAGCCGTGTTCACGTCCCGCGTCCAGATCGATCCCGTCAAGCCGAAGGGCACACCGTTGACCGTCTCGAACAAGGTGTCTTCGTCGCGCCATTTGAAGAACGCCACGACCGGCCCGAAGACTTCCTCCCTCGCCAGCCGCATGTGCGGCTGCACGTCGGCGAAGAGGGTCGGCTCGAAGAAAAAGCCGTCCCGCAAACAGGAGTCGTCCGGTTGCTTGCCGCCGCACACCAGGCGCGCGCCCTCGCTCAAGGCCGCGTCCACCAGACCCCGCACCTTTTGCAGCTGGGCCCTGCTGACCAGGCTTCCCATCGTCGTTTCCGGATCGGTGGGGATGCCCGGACGATGCCGCCGCGGCAACAGCCGGGCAACCCGCTCCAGGATCTCGTCGTGCAAGGACTCGTGCAGGAATACCCGGCTCGTCGAACCGCAGCTCTGGCCCGACCAGGCGAAGTTCATGCCGCCGATGATGCCGTCCACGAGCTTGTCGCGATCGGCGTCCGGATAAGCGACCAAAGCATTCTTGCCGCCCAGTTCGAGCAGCACCGGCTTGAGGTCTTCCGCCGCGACCTTCATGACGGCCTGGCCGGTGGGCACGCCGCCGATGAGCGTGATCTTGCGCACCAGCGGATGGCGGGTCAGCGCTTCGCCGCACTCCCGCTGGCCGCACAGGAAATTCACCACGCCGGGCGGAAACAGTCCGCCCACCAGCTCCGCCAGCCTCAAGGTCGACAAGGGCGCCTGATCTGGCGCCTTGATCACCACGGTATTGCCCGCCGCCAGCGGCGCGGCCAGGCGCGCGGCGGCGAACATCAGCGGATGGTTGTAGGCGACGATGCGCGCGATCACGCCCATGGGCTCGCGCACGGTGTAGTTCAGATTGCCGTCTCCCATGGGCAAGGTCTCGCCCTTGGCTTCCGACGCCAGCCCGGCGAAGTAGTCCAGGCAATCGGCGGCGAAGCCGGCATCCAGCGCCAGCGCGGATATCGGATTCCCATTGTTCAAGGCGTCCAGACAGGCCAGTTCCGAGGCATGCGCGCGCAGGGTTTCCGCGGCCTGGCGCAGCGCGCCGGCGCGCTTGAGCGGCGGCGTCGCAGCCCAGGCGGGAAACGCCGCGTGCGCCGCCCGCACCGCCGCGTCGACGTCGGACGCGTCCGCCACCGGCGCCGTGGCGATGGCTTCGTCATAAGCGGGGTTGATCGTCTCGGCCCATCCGCCGCGCGGCGGATGCCACGCGCCGCCGTAGTACAGGCCGCGCCGCTCCGGAAGCATGCCCGCGGGAATGTCTCGCGCTCTCATCGTTGTCTTCTGTTCGCATAGGCGTGATATCGATGGAGGGCAGTTTAGGAAGCGGGCTATGATCAGACAATAAAATGAAGATTATTCTTCAGATCAATATTTTTGATATCCCCATGGCGCTGAGAAACATCGATCTGCACATGCTGCGGATCCTGGACGAAATCCACAAGACCGGCAGCCTGTCCCGCACCGCGGACCGGCTCGAACTCACCCAGCCCGCCATCAGCATGGCGCTGGCCAAGCTGCGGCAGCACTTCAACGATCAATTGTTCGTCCGCGTCGGCAACGCAATGAAGCCCACGCCTCAGGCGGAAGGGCTGATGGAAGGCGTATCGGCGGCGATCGCGGCCATCGAGATGACGCTCAACTACCGGATCACCTTCGAACCGTCGCAGACGGAACGGACCTTCCGCATCGCCGTCTCGGATATCGGCCAAGTGGTCATGGTGCCGCGCCTGCTGGAGGCGTTCTCGCAAGCCGCTCCGCGCGCGAGGATTGAATTCCACGGCATCAACGAACGCACGCCGCAATTGCTGCAAACCGGCGGCCTCGACCTCGCGCTGGGCTACGCGCCGCAGATATCGGAAGGTTTCTTTCAACAAGCCTTGTTCAAGGAACGGTTCGTCTGCCTGGCCCGGTCCGACCATCCCCGCATCCGCAACCGCCTGACCCTGTCGCAGTTCAAGAACGAATCCCACGTGGTGGTCATCTCGTCCATCTCGACGCACCTGATCATCGACCGCGCCTTGGAGCACCAGCACATACGGCGTAACGTCGCCGTCAGGATTCCGAACCTCGTGCTACTGGCGCAGTTGATCACCGGCTCGGACTATCTGGCTACCTTGCCGGCCCGCGCCGGACAAGCCATCGCACGCACTGCGGGACTCGCCACTTACCCGCCCCCCTTCAGGTTGTCCGGGTACTCCGTGACGCAGTACTGGCACGAACGGCAGGCCCGGGATACCGGCAACCGCTGGCTGCGCAATCTGAACCATCAGCTGTTCGGAGGGCAATGACAGGGTTGCTGAGGATATCCCGGTCTCCTACCCTGATCACGCGCGCCATCACCGGCAACCACACCAACACTCGCGCGCGAAGCGCAGTCGTGGCGGGACCACGGCGAGCATTCGCAACGCAGTCAGGGGGGCGTTGGGGGGGCATGCGAGCCTCCTTTTTGGTGAACGGGCCCTAGCCCCCGAGAAGTGTGTCGCCCGCATCGTCGCCAACAGGCTGGACATCGCCACGCTGGACTTGAACGCCATGACCTTCGGCCGCAAGGTGGTGTTGACAAGCCCGGCAACGTCCGACGCAAGGCCAGATGCGTCCGCGAGGCCAGCGCCGTGCCGGAACTCGAGTTGTTCGACTCCGGGGACATCGCGCCGGCCACAAATGCCGGAGATTCTTCCCGGTTCTCGGGAGATAAGTTTCTTTCATTACGGCGGCGACGCCCATCGCGCCCACAATGTGCCGGCACACACCAAGGGAGCCGCGCATGACCATCGAACGCCTGAACGAAAACGCCCACATGAGCAAGATCGTGGTCCACGACAACCTCGTCTACATGTCGGGACAGGTCGCCGACGATCCCTCGCAGGGCTTCGACGGCCAGTTGCGCCAGATCCTGGCCAAGCTCGACGCCCAGCTCGAAGGCATAGGTCTGGACCGCAAGCATCTCCTGAGCGCCATGGTCTGGATCGACGATTACAAGAAATGGCCCAAGCTGAACGAGATCTGGGACCAGTGGGTGATCGCCGGCCACAAGCCGGTACGCTCTTGCGTGGAGGCCAAGCTGGCCTTTCCCGAATACGAAGTCGAGATCGCCGTGACCGCGGCGCGCACGCTGTAGACCAACGCCCCGCCGGGCACACGAGGCGCATCATGATTTCGCTCCGTATCCGTTCTGCATGGCTCTGCGCGCCCACCGCGATCCATGACCCGCAACCCATTGGGCCCGAGGCGCCGCGGATCCGGCTGCGCCGGTCCGCGGTCGTCGCGTCCATGAAGAGGCATCCGCATGGCCTGGGAAGCGGGTTTCATTTTCGGCGAGCCGCGCTGGCCTTGCTGCTCGCGGTGGTGGCTCCAGCCGCTCCGGCCCAGGAGCCCCTGAAGCTGGTGGTGGGCCTGCCCGCCGGCGGCAACTTCGACATCATCGCGCGCCTGCTGGCGGACAAGCTGCGCGTCTCGCTGAACCAGCCGACCATCGTCGAGAACCGGCCGGGCGCGCAGGCGCGACTGGCCATCCAGCACGTGAAAGCGGCGGCGCCCGACGGCAACACGCTGGTGGTGGCGCCGGGCGCGACCATCTACCTGTATCCGCACGTGTTCAAGCAACTGGGCTACGACCCGTTCACCGATCTCGCGCCGGTGGCCAAGCTGCCGACCTGGGAACTGGGACTGGCCGTGCCGGCATCGTTTCCGGCGCGCAGCCTGCGGGACTTCCTGGCCTGGGCCAAGGCCCATCCCGCGGCGGCCTTCTACGGCACGCCGTCGGCGGGCAGCATCCAGCATTTCCTGGGCGTCTCGCTATCGCAGACGACCGGCATCCGGATGGAGCACATCGGCTACAAGGGCGCCGCCGAGGTCATCACCGCGCTGGTCGGCGCGCAGATCCCGGCCGCGATCCTGAACATAGGCGAGATGCTGAACCTGCAGCGGGCCGGCAAAGTCCGCATCCTGGCCACTTTCGGCTCGCAGCGGGCGGCGGAGTTGCCGGACGTGCCCACGGCTGCGGAACTGGGCCTGCGCATGGGCCCGGCCCAGGGCTGGGGCGGCATCTATGCACCGGCGCGCACGCCGGATGCCCGCATCGCCCAGCTCAACGCGGCCATCGTCCGCGCCTTGAAGGAGCCCGACGTGCGCGCGAAGCTGGCCCAGATGGGCATGACGCCGGTGGACAGCACGCCCCGGCAACTGGACGAACAAGGCCGCCGCGAACTCGAGCAATGGCGCCAGGCCGTGCTGGCCTCGGGCTTCAGTGCCGACTGATGGCCACCCTACTCCGGGCGCCCCGGATAACTGGACAAGGAAGCAGCGATGTTTTCACTGACTACCCGCTCGGTGCATGGCGCGCCGACCGGCTGCCTGCAGACCGCCCAGGGCTGCTATCCGATCGCGGCATCGGCCCGGGCGCTGGGGTTGGACGCGATGCCGGATGCCCTGTTCGGCCTGTTCCGCGACTGGGCCGCGCACCAGCCGCGGCTGGCGCGCATCGCCGCCGCCGAGGACGAACTGCGCGCGCTGGCCGTGCCGGCCGATGCGCCCGAGCTGGCGCCGCTGCAATATCCCGGCAAGGTCCTGTGCGCCGGCGCCAACTACTACGACCACCTGGCCGAGATGAAGGTGCCCGATGCGCACGACAAGTCCGCGCAGCGTCTGTTCTTCTTCTTCAAGCCCGCGCGGCAGGCGGTGGTGGGGCCCGGCGCCACCGTGCGCATTCCGCGCGGCTGCCAGTCCTTCGATTGGGAGATCGAACTGGCGCTGGTGATCGGCCGCGAGGCCCGCGCCATCGCGGCCGCAGACTGGCGCGAGCATGTCGCGGCCTATTGCGTGGCGATCGATTTTTCCGCCCGCGACCTGAACCGCGCGCCCGAGACCTTCTACAAGTTCGACTGGGTCGCGGGCAAGGCCCACGACACCAGTTGCCCGCTCGGCCCGTTGGTGCCGGCCGCCTTCATTCCCGACCCGCACGACCTGGCCATGCGCCTGGACGTCAATGGCGACGTCCGGCAGGACGCGCGCACCTCCGGCATGATCTTCGACATCGGCGAACAACTGGCGACGCTGTCCCGCATCATGACGCTGGAGCCCGGCGACGTGGTGCTGACCGGCACTCCCGCGGGCGTGGGGGCCGCGCGGCGAAGCTTTCTTGCCGCGGGAGACGTGGTCAGCGCCCGGATCGAGTCGCTCGGCGGCCTGCGGGTGGAGATCCTGCCGCCCCTGGACTGACGGCACGGGGGCGGGCGCCGGCCTCCCGCTCCCGCGCCTCCAGCCCCGCTATCTCGTGCACCACGTCCAGGAAGTGGCCGACCGCCGGCGAGACCGGGCGATGGGCATGGGTGATGACGCCCACCGGCGGGATGGTCAGCGGCAGGGCGAAGGGCAGGATGGCGAACAGCCCCTGGTCGCGGTAATGGGCGGCCACCCGCCCCGGCACGACGGCCAGCATGTCCGACTTCTGGATCACGGCCTGGCTGAGCAGCAGTGACGCGGTCTCCACGCGCGGCCGGGGTACCGCCACGCCGGCCTTCACGAACATCTGCTCGAACTGGGGCCGCATGGGCGCGAACTCGGTGGGCAGTATCCACTGCGACGCGGCCAGCTGGTCTACCTGGCGCTGGTGTCGGTGATCGTGCTGGCCGCGCGCCAGTTGGAGCGGCGGCTGATCCTGCCGGGGACGCGGCGCTGACGTATCCAGCTGCGTCGGGACTGCACGCGTATTTGTTGTTGTATTCATTTTTGATTATATTTAATACAACAATCTAGCCAGGTTCTGACCATGCCCCGATCAACGACCACGACGATGACCGTTCGTCTCAGTGGAGCCCTCAGCGACTTCGTCGCTTCCAACGTGGGTGAGCACGGCGCGTATGAGAACGTCAGCGAGTATGTGCGCGACCTGATCCGTCGCGACAAGGAACGAACAGAGGCACAGAGTTTCGAGCGCCTCAAGGCAGAATTGACTCGCGCCTACGCGGCACCGGAGTCGTCATATCGGCCGCTTACCGCGGCTGACGTCATCGCGCGCAATCAGCCCTGAGAATGGCGAAAGCCCGCGCCGGTATCCGGGTCCAGGAGTCGGCATCCTACCGGCTGGACGAGATCTACCGTTACACCCGCCATCGCTGGGGTGCCCAACAGGCCGATCGCTACATTACCGGCATGTTCGAAGCCTTCGACGGAATCGCCACTCACAAGACGACATCGCGCCCCATTCCGGCAGAGTTCGGCATCGACGGATACTTCTTCCGCTATGAGCGGCACTTCGTCTACTGGCGCCTGCTTCCGAACGGAGACATAGGTATCGTGACCACCCTGCACGAACGAATACACCAGATCGATCGCATGCGAGAAGACTTCGGCTTGTAGCAGGAAGCACCGGGTGCCGGTTCAGATCACCCCGTAGCGCGCCCGGTACGCCAGCACCGCCTCGCGGTGCTGTTCGAATTCCCCGCCCCCGCCGCCCTGCTGGATCATGTCCAGGATGTCGTCCAGCGAGGCGATGCTGACCACCGGGCAGCCGTTGGTGCGCACCACGTCCTGCACCGCCGAGTGCTCGGACAGGGCGTCGTCGGGACCGACCCGCTCCATGCGGTCCAGCGCGATCAGCACGGCGGCCGGCTTGGCCTTGGCGGCCTGGATCAGGCGCACCGATTCGCGCACCGAGGTGCCGGCCGAGATCACGTCGTCGATGATGACCACGCGGCCTTCCAGCGGCGCGCCAACCAGCGAGCCGCCTTCGCCGTGGTCCTTGGCTTCCTTGCGGTTGAACGCGAAGGGCACGTCGCGGCCGCGGGCCGCCAGCGCCACCGCGGTGGCGGTGACCAGCGGGATGCCCTTGTAGGCCGGGCCGTACAACATGTCGAACTCAACGTCCGAGGCCAGCAGCGCCTGGGCGTAGAACTCGGCCAGCCGTCCCACGGCCGCGCCGCTGTTGAACAGGCCGGCGTTGAAGAAGTAGGGACTCAACCGGCCCGCCTTGGTCGTGAACGCGCCGAATCGCAGCACGCCCAGTTCGGTGGCGAAGCGGACGAAATCGGTACGGAAACGGCTCTCGTCGATCGAGGGCTCGGTGTCGGCGGGACGGGGGGCGGTAGCGGTCTGGGGCACGGCGGTCACGGTACGAAGTCACAACGGCACGGGGGAAGGCCTTCCCCCGGCGGCGCGATGGGCCAGCGTGATTGTAAAACGGCTCGGGGCCCCCGGGCGAATCTACTTCAAAACGTCCCGTAGCCAGGCGGCGCACTTGCCCGCCTCCTCCACCGGCCAGTCCACGGTCAGGGCGGTATCGCCACGGCGCAGCTCGATATGGATACTGCGCCCGGAGCCGCCGCGGCCCCCCAGCAGGCGCGACCACCAGCCGCCATCGGAGACCGAGGCGCGGCTGGCTTCCTGGCCGTTGACCCGTGCGGCCGGGGCGGCAAAGGCCGGCTCCGGGGCGGCCACGGGGGCGGCCGGACCGGCCGCGGCGGCCGCACGGACGGGGGCGCGGGCGGGGGCCGCCTGCGCGGCCGCCTCAGCCGGGCCTCCCGGCGCCTGGGGCTCCTTGCGCGTAATGGTTACCTGGTCCGCGCCGGGAATCTCGCCGCCGGCCAGGCGGGCCGCCAGGTTCTGGCTGAATTCTTCCCACATCCGGTCGGCCTTGGTCTTCATGACGCTCAGGCCGAAGGTGCCCAGCCGGCCCACGACGTCGACCGTGACCTTGGTGCGCAGCTCGGTCTGTCCGTCGGGCAGCGCCGTCAGGAAGATCTCGCTCTGCTGTTTCAGCGAACTGGCCACCGAGGAGTCCTCGCCGGTGCCTTCGGCGCGCAGGTATTCGGGGGCGCGCTGCTCGACGATGCGCGTCCTGAGCTTGAACTTGGCGCTGATGAAGCTGATCTTGACGTGGATGACGGCGTTGTACTCGACGTCGCTGACCACCTCGATGGACTTCATCCCGGGCACGCAGCTGGCCATCACCGTGGGATCCAGGAGCATGTCCCAGACCTTGGCGGCCGGGGCCGCCACCGTTAAGACTTTTTCAATTTCCACGCATTTTCTCCGAAGCGTCGAGGATGGACTCGACGATCTGGGCATAGCCCGTGCAGCGGCACAGGTTGCCGTTCAGTCCTTCGCGGACCTCGTCGGCCGTGGGCCGGGGGTTGCGCTCGAGCAGATGGCAGGCCGTCATCAGCATGCCCGGCGTGCAGTAGCCGCATTGCAGGCCGCCGCATTCCATGAAGCTCTGCTGCAGGGGATGCAGTTCGCCGCCCTTGGCCAGGCCCTCCACCGTCGTGATGCTGCGCCCGTTGGCCTGCACCGCCAACGACAGGCAGGACTTGACCACCTCGCCGTCCACCAGCACCGAGCAGGCGCCGCAGATGCCGGTCTCGCAGCCGCGCTTGGTGCCGGTCAGGTTCAGGTCGTCCCGCAGGAAATCCGACAGCATGCGGCGCGCGGGGACTTCGGCACTGTGCTTTTCACCGTTGACAGTGACTTCGATCAGGTGCTTGCTCATGATTCTTCCTCAGTCCGTGGCCAGCCCATACAGCGCGGCGATGGTGCGCCTGGCGACCACCCGCACCATGTCGCGGCGGAATTCGTCCGAACCCCGCGCGTCGGAAACGGGCTGGATGTCGGCCGCGACGATGTCCGCGGCTTCGGCGGCCACTTCGGACGTGATGGTCTTGCCGGCCAGGAAATGCTCGGCGCGCGGCACGCGGCAGGGGATGGGCGTGGACGCGCCCACCGTCAGGACGGCCTCGCGGCAGGTGCCGCCGCTGCGGCGCGTGGCCAGCGACAGACCGATCAGCGGCCGATGCTCGGCGGCGGTGCGCAGGAAGCGGGTGTACCGGCCGGAGAAGTCGGCCGGCGGCGCCGGCACGCGGATCTCGACCACGATCTCGTCGGGTTCGATGGCGGTCACGTAGTAGTCCACCAGGAATTCCTCGATGGACAGCTCCCGCTGGCCGCGCGCGCTGCCCAGGACAACGCGCGCGCCCAGCGACATCAGGCAGGTGGGCGGATCGGTGGACGGATCGGCATAGCAGAGGTTGCCGCCCATCGTGCCCTGGTTGCGCACCTGGGGATTGGCGACCTGGGCCGCCATGGCCGCCAGCATGGGATAGTGCTGCTTCACGACGGCCGAATCGGCCACGTCCGTGTGGCGCACCAGCGCGCCTATGCGCAGGCCATCCACGGGATCGAAGCGGATCCCGCGCAAGGCCTCGATGCGCGCGACCGAGACGATGTGCGAGGGCACCAGCATGCGCTGGCGCATGGCCAGCATCAGCGCCGTGCCCCCGGCCATGACCCGGCAGTCCTCGCCCAGGTCCGCCAGCATGCGGCTGGCCTCGGCCACCGATGCCGGCTCGAGGAAATCGAAATCACGCATGGCGGGAGCCTCCTTGTTCCTGTTCGCGCGCCTGGCGCAGGGCGCGCAGGCCCGCCAGCACCTTCTCGGGCGTGATCGGCAGGTCCGTGATGCGCACGCCGATGGCGTCGTAGACCGCGTTGGCGATGGCCGGCGCGCCCGGCAGGATGGCCGTCTCGCTCGCGCCCTTGGCCCCGTAGGGTCCGTTGGGATCGTTGGACTCCACGATGCCCGAGCGCAGCAGCGGGATGGAATCGGCGGTGGGCATGTTGTAGTCGGCGAAATTGCCGTTGGCCAGCCGGCCGTTCTCCAGCTGCAATTGCTCGTACAGCGCCCAGCCCATGGCCTGCGCCGCCGCGCCGTTGCTCTGGCCGTGGACGGCCAGCGGGTTGAAGGCCTTGCCGCAGTCGTCCGACACATAGGAATCCAGCACCGTGACCCGGCCGGTCTCGGTGTCGACCTCAACCTCGACGGCCTGCGCCGCGTACGAATGCGCCGGCGCGATGTTGCCGTGGACGTCGCCGTGCATGACGGTCTTGGCATCCCAGGTGGCGCTGACCTGGATGCCCTCGCCGTCATGGCGCCAGATGTGCAGCTTGGCGATCTCGGCAAGCGTGACGCGCCGGTCCGGCGCGCTCCGGACGCGGATGAAGCCGTCCGCGATCTCGAGCTCGCCGGCGCTGGCCTCCAGCTTCGGGGCGGCCACGTCGAACAGCGCCTGGCGCGCCTTGCGGCCCGCCAGGATGGCGGCATTGCCGGCGGCGATGGTCACGCGCGAGGCCAGCGTGCCGATGGCGTAGGGCGACACGTCGGTGTCGGGCGGCGACACGTGCACGTGGTCCAGAGGAATGTTCAATTCGTGGGCAACGACCTGGGCCAGCATGGTCATGGCGCCCTGCCCCATGTCGCATTCGCCGCTGTGGACCACCACCCGGCCGTCTTCGTTGATCTTGACGACCACCGTCGAGCCGTCCCAGTTGCCGATGGTGCGGTTGCCGCTCACGTGCATGGCGGCCGCCATGCCGACGCCGCGGCGCCTGGTCCCCTGCCCCCGCTCCTTGCCGGCGCGCCTGGCGCGCCACTGGATGGCCTCGACGCACTGGTCTATGCATTCGCGCAGGCCGGTGCTGCCTATCTTCCATCCGTGGATGGAGGTCTCGCCCGCCTCGTGCGCGTTGCGCTTGTGGACGTCCACGGGGTCCAGGCCGAGCTTCTCGGCCATCATGTGGATGTGGCTGTTCGAGGCGAACTGCATCTGCGCGCCGCCGAAGCCCCGGAAAGCGCCATGCGGCGGATTGTTGGTGTAGACCAGCGTCGCGTGCGAGCGCACGTTCTTCAGGCGGTGCATGTTGTCGCTGCGCATCGCGGTCACGTGCATGACCTCGGCCGACAGTCCGCTGTAGGCGCCGCATTCCGCGATGATGCGCACGTCCTTGGCGACGATGATGCCGTCCCTGGTCATGCCCAGCTTCAGCGTGACCCGTTCGGGGACGCTGGAGCAGCAGGCCAGGAAATCCTCCAGCCGGTTGTTGACCAGCCGCACGGGCTTGCCGGTCTTGACCGCCAGCAGGCCGGCGATCAGGCTGTTCGCGTCTTCGACGATCTTGCCGCCGAAACCGCCCCCGGTGGTGGCCTGCATCACGCGGACGCGCGACACCGGCATCTCCAGCGCCGCCGCCAGGCGCAGGCGCGCCTGGTACACGGACTGCGTGGACGTCCAGACCTGCAGGCGGCCCTCGGGATCGATGGTGGCCACGGTGGCCATGGGCTCCAGGTAGCCGGGATACTGCGAATGGCAGCCGTACGTGGCCTCGTAGACGAGATCGGCCTGCGCGAAGCCGGCGTCCACGTCGCCGATATGGAACTGGATCTCGTGCGAGATGTTGTTGCGCCCCGGATGCACGCCGGGGGCTTCCTCGTCCAGCGCTTCCTCGGTCGTCAGGATGGCCGGCAGTTCCTCGTACTCGACCTCGATGAGGTCCAGCGCGTCGCGCGCGATCTCTTCCGTGGCCGCCGCCACGGCGGCGACCTCCTCGCCCGCGAAACGCACCACGCCCTCGGCCAGGATGCGGCGCTCCTTGTGATGCACGCCCCACATCGTGCGGGGCGCGTCGGCGCCGGTCAGCACCGCCTTGACGCCCGGCAGCGCCCGCGCCGCCGAGACGTCGATGCGGACGATGCGCGCATGCGGATAGGGGCTGCGCAGCACCTTGCCGTGCAGCATGCCCGCGACCTTGACGTCGCCGGCGTACTGCGCGCGGCCGAGCACCTTGGCGCGCGCGTTGACCTGGGGCGTGTCCTTGCCCAGCGTGGATGCGTTCATCCCGACCTCCTGTTTCCGGTCCTGCATATCCCGGCTTACTGGGCCTTGATGCCCAGGGACTTGATGATGCCGCCGACCACTTCGTATTCGCGCGCGTTGGTGCGTCCGAGTTCGGCCGGTTCGCCGCCGTGTGGGAACGCGCCATAGGTGGCCAGCTTCTGGACCACGTCCGGCTGCTTCAGGATTTCGTTCAAGTGGCCGTTGAGCAGCTTGACGACGTCGGCCGGCGTGCCCTTGGGCGCGAAGAAGCCGTTCCAGGCGCCCACCACGATGTCCTTGTAGCCGGACTCCACGAGCGTCGGGATGTTGGGCGCGAGCGGCGACCGCTTGACGTCACCGATGGCCAGCGGCACCAGGCGGCCGGTGGCGAAGTATTGCGTGACCGGGCCCAGCGTGACCCAGGCGGTATCCACATGGCCGGCGACGACGTCGGTCACCGAGGGGCCCACGCCGCGATAGGGCACGTGCTGGATCGACACCCGGGCCTCGCGGTTGAGCCATTCGGCGATCACGTGCATGGGCGAGCCCGCGCCCGGGCTGGCGTAGGACACCGTCTTGCCGGCCTTGGCGGCGTCGATCATGTCCTTGACCGTCTTGAATCCGGTCTTGGGATTGGCCACCAGCACCAAAGGCTGCACGGCGGTCTGGTTGATGGGCTCGAAGCCGTTCAGCACGTCGTAGCTCTGGGCGGGAGACAGGCCCAGCACCATGGGCGCGGTGGTGAACGGGTTGGGCGTGAACAGCAGCGTGTAGCCGTCGGGCGCGGCGCGTCCGACATAGGCGTTGCCCACCGTGCCGCCGGCGCCGCCCTTGTTCTCGACGATGACGGACTGCTTCAGGCGTTCACCCAGCTTCTCGGCGAACAGGCGCGCGATGGCGTCGGTGTCGCCGCCCGGCGGGTAGGACACGATGACGGTGATCGGCTTGGCGGGGTAACCGGCCGCCTGGGCAACGCCCAGGCCGGCACAGCAGGCGGTGATCGCCATGGCGGCGGCAAGCATCTGGCGGCGATAGAGATTCATCACTGGCTGCGAAGGGGACGATCGGGTACGGATAGGCATGAACATCAATTCACTAGTGAAACGTCTGTTCACTCAGGAAACGCGATCATCCGCTTTTCTTGTTGATGCATCAACACTAAGATTGTACCGATTGACAAGTCAGGACAAAATTTTCTTGGATTTCGAAATATTCAATCAAACATAACGATTCGGGCGGTATGAAATAATCCTCCGTCCTACTCCGGAATCCTCTAGCCGACCGCCATTCATGCCCCCGAAAAAGAAGGCCTCCCTCCGCGCCCCGTCCACCGGCGAGCACCCATGGACGGACATCGACGAACAGGGAACCGGCCTGTCCGTGGACGACTTCATCACCACGCTGGTCGTGCGTACCGGCAACTCGCTGCGCCGGGTCGTGACCCTGCCCTATTCCGACCAGTTCGGACTGACCATGGCCGAATGGCGCATGCTGTCGGTGGTGGCCGAAGCGCAATGCCTGCCGTTCTCGGAATTGGTCACCCGCTCGGAAACCGACAAGTCGCTGGTCAGCCGCGCCATGCGCCTGCTGGAGACGCGCGGCCTCGTCATCCTCGAACCGGTGGCGGGCTCGCCGCGCCGCGGGCTGAGCTGCCGGCTTTCGCCCGACGGCCAGGCCCTGTACGATCGCGCCATGCCGGTGGCCCGGCGTGCCCAGGCCGCCATGATCCGGGTGCTCGACAACGAGGAACGCGAGGTGCTGTACCGGACGCTGCACAAGCTGCGCCGCGCCTGCCACGACGAGGAGGGACCTCCCGACGAGTGATCCCGGCACCCCGCGGACGCACCGCGTAGAATTCGGCCAGTCATCCGTTTTCCAGGAGCCGGTCTTGCTGCGCATCGTTTCCATCAACCTCAACGGTATCCGTTCGGCCTCCCGCAAGGGCTTCTTCCCCTGGCTCGGCGCGAGCGGCGCCGACGTCGTCTGCCTGCAGGAGCTGAAGGCCCAGGATGCCGACCTGACCGACGACATGCGTCACCCGCCGGGCTACGAAGGCCATTTCTTCCCGGCGCAGAAAAAGGGCTACAGCGGCGTGGGCGCCTACGTGAAGCGCGCCTGCGAATCGGTCATCAGCGGCTTCGACAAGGAAGAGTTCGACGCCGAGGGCCGCATCCTGCGCATCGACTGGCCGGGCCTCTCGGTGGTCAGCGCCTACCTGCCCTCGGGCAGCAGCGGCGACGAGCGCCAGCAGGCCAAGTACCGCTTCCTCGATCGTTTCGCGCCCTGGCTCACGGACCTGATGGACGAGCATCGCCGCACCGGCCGCGAATTCGTCATCTGCGGCGACTGGAACATCGCACACCGGGAAATCGACCTGAAGAACTGGAAAAGCAACCAGAAGAACAGCGGCTTCCTGCCCGAGGAACGCGCCTGGCTGACCAAGGTGTTCGACGAGATCGGCTGGGTGGACGTGTATCGCCGGCTGCATCCGGAAACCACCGGCGAGGCATATACCTGGTGGAGCAACCGGGGCCAGGCCTGGGCCAAGAACGTGGGGTGGCGCATCGACTACCAGATCGCCACGCCCGGCATCGCCGGCACGGCGAAGGCGGCATCCATCTACAAGGAAGAGCGGTTCTCCGACCATGCCCCGCTGACGGTCGACTACGACTGGAAGCTGGACTGAGGCCACCGCGCGACGCGCCGCCATGGATATCCGCCACCTGCGCTATTTCATGGCCATGGCCGAGGGCGGCAGCCTGTCCGAGGCCTCGCGCCGGCTGCACGTGGCCCAGCCCGCGCTGAGCCAGCGGCTGGCGGACCTGGAGCAGGAACTGGGCGTGCAGCTGTTCGTGCGCGGCCCCAGCGGCATCGCGGTCACCGAGGCCGGCACGGAACTGTACGCGCGGGCCGCGGCCATCGTGAAGCAATTGGAATCGGCCCGCGCGGCGGTGCGCGAGAAGGCGGGACATGCCCAAGGCTCGGTGTCCATCGGCATCCTGAAATCCGTGGCGCCCATCGTCGCGACGCAGTTGTACCTGGCCATCAAGCAGGAACTGCCGGCGGTCACGCCGGAGATCGTGGTCGGGTATTCCGACGAGTTGCGGCAGCGGCTGCGCGCCTCGCAGCTGGACATCGCCATGCAGGTCCACGCCGCCCACGAGAAGTGCGCGCCCGCGACCCTGCTCTACCGCGAGCGCCTGTGCCTGGTCGGGCCCGAGCCGCTGGCCGGCCTCCATCCTGGTCCGATCAAGCTGGAACAACTGGCCGGCATCCCGCTGATCCTGTCGTCGATGCAGCCCAGCCACCGCATGCTGCGCGAGGAAGCCGCCCGGCGCGGCGTGGCGCTGGACATCGTGGGCGGCATCGAGGACTCGAAGGCGCTGCTGGACATCTGCGCCACCGGCGCGGCCGCCACCCTGCTGGCCGAATCGGTGGCCGCGCGCCGCGCGGGGAGCGCCGGACTCGCGCACGCGCCGCTGGACGAGCCGCGCCTGACGCGCCAGGTCGTCGTGACGCTGAACGACAACGTCATGAAGACGGGCGCGATCATCGCGGCCGAAGCCATACTCGCGCGCCTGCTGCGGGAGCGCCTGCAGGCGACGCTGCCCTGACGCGCCGGCCGCGTCAATCGGCCGAGATGTGCGCCGACTCGATCACGCCACGCCAGCGGGCCGCTTCCGCGGCGATGAACGCGCCGAATTCCGCCGGCGTGCCGCCAGCCGCCTCCGCCCCCACCGACGCCAGCCGCTCCTTCACCTCGGGCCGCGCCAGCGCCTGGTTGAAGGCGGCATTCAACTGGTCGACGATGGCCGGCGGCGTACCCGCGGGCGCCACCAGGCCGACCCACCCGCGTATGTCCACGTCGGGCAAGCCCGCTTCGGCCAGCGTGGGCACGTCCGGCAGCGCCTTGAGCCGGACCGGCGACGCGACCGCCAGGGCCTTGATGCGGCCGGTGGCCAGCCCGGTCAGCGCGGCGGCTGAACCGGCCAGCGCCGCATCGATCTGGCCACCCGCCACATCGGTCAGCGCGACCGAGATGGTCTTGTACGGAACGTGCCGCAATTGCAACCCGAACGAGCGGCTCATCAGTTCCACGCCCAGGTGCGCGGGCGACCCCGGGCCGGGCGTGCCGTAGGTGATTTCTCCCGGCCGGGCCTTGGCGTAGGCGACGAACTCCTTCATGTTGCGCATGGGCAAGTCGCGCCGCACGACGAAGACCGGGCTTTCCGTGGTCATCTGCACGACGGGCGCGAGATCGCGGCCGAGGTCGAACGGCGCCTGCTTGCGCAGCGCCGGTATCGCGCTCAGCTGCATGGTGATCATGCCCAGGGTGTAGCCGTCCGGCGCGGCCTTGATCAGCGCGCCCAGGCCCAGCGTGCCCTGCGCGCCCGCGCGATTCTCGACGACTACGGGCTGGCCCAGTCTTTCGGCCACGGCATCGGCCAGGCTGCGCGCGGCCGTGTCGGCCGGGGCGCCCGGCGCGCCGGGAACGATCAGGCGTATCGGCCTGGCCGGCCAGGCCTGGGCCTGCGCGCCGGCCGCGCAGGCCGCCAGCGCCAGCGCCATGGCCCGGGGGAATATCGGTTTGCTTCGCATCGTCTCTTCCATCTCTGTCGTCAAGGGTGGTCCGGTCATGCCACGGCGGTCGGCGCGGGGTTCGTCTCCATGAGGTCCAGCATTTCGCGCGCCAGCCTTTCCATCAATCCGGCCTTCAACGTTGCCACCGCCGGGTCGTGCCACAGGTTGCGGGTTTCGTGCGGATCCGCGGCGCGGTCGTACAGCTCTCCCCATTCGACGCCGCGATAGACACTGAGCCGGTGTCCGGCCGTCAGCAGCGTGCGCATGCGCACCGGTGCATCGAAGCCGAAATAGGTCCGCTGGCCATCCTCTTCGATCACGACGGCCTCGCGGTCCGCGCCGCCGGCCCCGCGTCCGTGGACCCCGGCCAGGAACGACCGGCCCTGGATGCCGTTGTAGGCCGGCACGCCGGCCCGCTCCAGTATGGTGGGCGCGATGTCGATGGTCGACAGCAGTCCGCGATGCACCCTGCCCGCCTGCCCGGCGGGATCGCGCCACACCAGCGGTGTGCGGATGAGGCTGCGGTAGTGCAGCGAACCCTTGAACAACAACTGGTGGTCTCCCGCGAACTCGCCGTGATCGCTGGTGAACACCACCACGGTGTCGTCCTCCAGTCCGAGCGCACGCAGTTGCGCCATCACCCGGCCGATCTGGGCATCGATGAAGCTGAGCGACCCCTGGCCCAGCGCGATGGCTTCCCTGGCCTCGCGCTCGGTGGCGGCGAAGCATGCCATGGTGTGCTTGACCGCCTGGCCCCGGTCGCGCTGTTCGCGCAGCCAGCGCAGGTGCGGGGGAGGATCCTGGGAATGGAAGGATGCGGGCAGCTCGACCTCTTCTGGCTTGTACATGTCCCAGTAGCGCCCCGGCGGCGTATAGGGATGGTGCGGGTCCGGGAAGGAACAATAGGCGAAGAAAGGCCGTCCGGCCCGCTTGGCCGCCCGCAGGCGCTCGATGGTCCGGTCGGCGATCCAGGCCGTGGGGTGGCAGGCCTCGGGTAGCCTGGACCGCCACGCCTGCCCGAACGAGGTCAGCACGTAGTCGGGCGCGGGCAGCGCGTGTCCGGGGCCGACGCGCTCGGCCAGTTCGGGATGATAGGCGCGCAGCCAGCGGCGGTAGTGCCCTTCGGCCTGGTCGCCGTGCTCGATGGCCAGCTCCACGTGATCGAAGCCGTAGAACGGCGTCGTCACCGCGGCCTCGTCGTTCCCGTGCCAGGTGGCCACGCACTCCTGCCGGTAGTCGCCGGGAAAGGCAGCCTCGGCATCCCGTGGCCAGCGCGGCGCGCCCGGCGCCGGCAGCGGCGGCTTGGCGGTCATGTTCTGCAGGTGCGACTTCCCGATCAGCGAGGTCATGTAGCCCGCTTCGCGCAGCGCGTCGACGAAGGTACGCGCGCCCAGCGAAAGCGGAATGCCGTTGTGGCGCACGCCATGGACCGAGGGCATCCGGCCCGTCAGCAGGCTGGCCCGGTTCGGCATGCAGATGGGCGTGGCGACGTTGCAGTCGTCGGCGCGCCAGCCCGCCCGGGCCAGCGCGTCGATATTGGCGGTATCGATGCGGTCATTGCCATAGCATCCCAGATGCGAGGCGCACAACTGATCGACGATGAAGACGAGGAAATTGGGTTTCATGGTGCCTGCGGCAGCGTAAGCCTGCGGGCACTGTAGAGCGCGGCGGCGGGGCGCGGGTACTACCGTCTCGCGAAGGGGATATAAGAAAACACAATGGCGGCGCCGGACGCGATCAGGAGCATGGCGCATCCGCCTTGCCCGGCATCGCGCCGCCGGCCAGCCAGCCCAGGATGCCGGCGCGATGCTGGTCCAGCGCCGGAGCCGTGCCGGATGGGGGCGCCCATTGCCCGGAAAAGCGGACCGGAAAACGCAGGTCCAGCCCGCCGTCGGAATGGCGTTGCACCATGCCTCGCGCGCGCACGTGCGCATCGTCGAACCATTCATGCGGCAGGGGCACCGGCGACCACGGGATGGCCTCCGGGTCCAGGACCGCGGCCCACTGCGCCAGCGTGCGGGAAGCGATCAGCCCCTTCAGGCGCGACGACAGCTCGCGTTTGTTCGCCAGCCGCCCCCGGCGCGTGCGGTATTCCGCCGCTGCCAGCGCCGGACATAGCGGCGCGAGCACGTCGGCCAGCGCCAGCCAGAACTTGTCCTCCAGGATGCCCAGGACCAGATGGCGGCCATCGGCGGTGCGGAACACGTCGTTGTCGGGCATCACGTGGTCCAGATCCTCCACGTCCGTGCCGGTGCGGACCAAGGCATCGATGCCCGGCGCGGTCCAGGCCGTCATCGCGTCCTGCAGGGACAGGTCCAGGTGCTGCCCGCGCCCGCTTTCCCTGGCGGTCATCATGGCCACGACCAGCGCCAGCGCCGCATACATGGCGCCGCAGTAGTCCGACAGGCGCACGCGCGGGCGGGCCACCACGTCCTCGACCTGCGACGGCACGGCCCAATAGCCGGCGCCCGCCAGGAAATTCATGTCGTGTCCGGGCCGGCCGGCGTAGGGCCCGTCCTGTCCGTAGCCCGAGATCGAGCACATGACCAGCGCAGGATTGACCGCGGACAACCGTGCATAGCCCAGCCCCAGGCGCTCCATCACGCCGGGCCGGAAATTCTCGATCAGCGCATGGCTCCTGCCGGCCAGGCCGAGCAGTATCTCGCGGTCTCCGGGCCGCTTCAGGTCGAGGGCGATCGACAGCTTGCCCCGGTTGTACTTGGCGAAAGTCTCCGCCCCCAGCGCCCGCGCCGCGTCGCCGCCGTCCGGCCGCTCCACCTTGATCACGGTCGCGCCCAGCTGGCCCAGCATGAAGGCCGCCTGCGGCCCCGGATGCAGCTGGCCCAGGTCGAGCACGACGCGGCCGCTCAGACAGGTGGAGGCGAACATCGGCGTCTCCCGTTCAGGCCAGGATGGACTTGGCGATGGTGTTGCGCTGGATCTCGCTGGTGCCGGTCACGATGCGGTACAGGCGCAGGCGGCGGAAGATGAATTCCACCGGGTGGTTCTTCGTCACGCCGACGTTGCCGTGGATCTGCATGGCCTTGTCGGCGATCTGGAAGCAGGTCTCGGAAACGAAGAGCTTGCACATGGACGCCTCGCGCCGCACGTCCTGGCCGCTGTCCGCCAGCGCGGCGGCGGCCTTGACCATGCCTTCGCAGGCATAGAGCCCGGTGGCCATGTCGGCCAGCATGTGCTGGATGGCCTGGAAGCGGCTGATGGGGCCGCCGAACTGCTGGCGCGTCTTGGCATAGTCCAGGGCCAGCCGATAGGCCTGCCGCGCCAGGCCTATCATCGTCGGACAGTGCAGCAGGCGGTTGACGCTGACGCGGTCCATGGCGATGCGGAATCCCTGCCCTTCCTTGCCGATCAGGTTGGCGCGCGGCACGCGCACGCCGTCGAACACGATGTCGGCATCGACGTGCTGGCCGGTCATGGGCAGGCAGTCGTAGGTCAATGACACGCCCGGGCGGTCCAGGTCGACGAAGATGGCCGAGATCCCGTCGGCGCCCTTGTCCGGGTCCGTCACGCACATGATCACGGCGAAGTCCGCGAAGGTCGACGCGCTGATGTAGTGCTTGTGGCCCGTAATGACGTAGTCGTCGCCGTCCACGACGGCCCGGGTGCGGATGCTGGCGGCGTCCGAGCCCGATTGCGGCTCGGTCATCGCGAAGCACGAGCCCTTCTCGCCCCGGACCACGGGCAGAATGTAGCGCTCGACCTGCTCGGGCGTGGCGTGGCGCACCAGGTTGCCGATGCGCGACGGCCCGCCCCAGTCTCCCAGCACGTGCGGAAACAGGATGGCGCCCGAGGCGGCCACGTCGTCCTTGAGCAGGCACAGGTCGGATACCGACAGCCCTCGGCCCCCCAGCTCGGGCGGCAGTTGCGGGCCGTACAGGCCCAGCTCCCGCGAGCGCCGCCAGACCTTGCGCACGGTCTCCTTGCTGAACTTGTCTTCGTAGGTGAAACCGGACGCCCGCTCGAAGGGCAGCAGTTCCTCCGTCAGGTAGCGCCGCAGCGTGGCGCGCAGTTCGTCGATATCGGTCTTGCCCTGGGAATCGTCCACCATGCTCTCCTGGTTTTGCCGGGATTATTGACAGGCGGAAAGGGGAAGAAGATTATCGACAGAACAATTCCGATAACTGCCGAGAATCGCATGAGACTGGAGGACCTGAACTATTTCCTGGCCGTGGCCGAAGCCGGCCACGTGGGCCGGGCCTCGACCAGGCTGGGGCACAGCCAGCCCGCGCTGACCAAGGGCCTGCAGCGACTGGAGAAGGAACTGGGCATCCAGCTGTTCGAACGCACCCCCAAGGGCATGACGCTGACGACGGCGGGCGCGGCCTTCTTCGAACGCGCCCGGCACGTGCGCACGGGGCTGGACGACGCGATCAAGGAAGCCAGCGACCTGCACCTGGGCAAGATCGGCCTGGTGCGCGTGGGCGTGGCGCCGGCCTACGTGCAGATGCTGTGCGCGCCCGCCTGCTCGGCCTTGATCACGCAGCGCCCGGCGGCGCGCATCCACATGACGACGGGCTTGAACGACGCGCTGTTCGGCGCGCTCCGGCTGGGGGAACTGGACCTGTGCATCAGCGCCATCGCCGCCTCGCCGGACCCGGAATTCGCCCAGCACCCGCTGATGGAGGACGACCTGCTGGTGATGGCGCGCGAACAGCATCCGCTGTTCGACAAGCGCGCGCTGCGTTTCGCCGACCTGGTGGAATACGGCTGGATACTGCCCACCGACAAGGTGATGGCCCGGCGCGCCATCGACGCGCGTTTCCTGGAGGCCGGCCTGCCCACCCCCGAGGTGGTGATCGAATCGAGTTCCACGGTGGCCACGCTGCTGCCGGTGGTGCGCACCACCGACCTGCTGACCGTGGTGGGCCAGCGCGCCGCGGGGCCGAGCGGCGGCGGACTGCGGCCCATTCCGCTCGAACAGGCCCGCTGGCGGCGCACCATCGGCATCTGCACCCGCCGCGGCGCCTACCAGTCGCCCCTGGCCAAGCGCTTCATCGAGATCGTCGACCAGCACGCCCGCGACCTCACGGGCGCCTGAGCGGCCGCCTCAGTCCGCGCGGATGCCGGTGCGGCGCACCACCTCGGTATAGGCCTTGGCTTCGGCATCGATATAGGCCTTGAACTCCTGCGGCGTCGTGGCCCGCGAGCGAAAGCCCATCACCTGGAGCTGCGCGGCCGTGGCCGGGTCCCGCTGGAACGCCAGCACGATCGCGTTCCAGCGATCGACGATGGCGCCCGGCGTGCGCGCGGGCGCGGCCAGGCCCATCCAGCTCGCGGCATCCAGCTCCGGATAGCCGACCTCGGCCAGGGCCGGCACGTCGGGCAGCACGCCGGAGCGCGACCCGCTGGTGACCGCCAGGGCGCGGATGCGCCCGGCCTTGATGAATTCCATGGCGGGCGCGATGGCGACGATGCCCAGCTGCACCTGGCCGCCGGCCAGGTCGCTCAGCGCGTTCGCGCCGCCGCGGTACGGAACGTGGACGATGTCCAGCCCGTAGCGGTGCTTGATCATCTCGAAGGTCAGGTGCATGGACGAACCCACCCCCGGGCTGCCGTAGCTGAGCTTGCCGGGCTGGCGCTTGGCGTAGGCGACCATCTCCTGCATGGTCTTGAAGGGCGCGCCCGCGTTGGCCAGCACGACGTGGGGCGAGGCGCTGATCAGCGCGATCGGCGCGAAGTCCTCCAGCGCGAAGCCGGGATTGGCATACATGGCCTTGGCCATCGTATGGTTGCCGCCCAGCGTGAGCAGGGTGTAGCCGTCGGCCGCCGCGTTGGCCACCTTGGCCGCGCCGATGTTGCCGCCGCCGCCCCCGATGTTCTCCACGATGACCGGCTGGCCCAGCCGTTCGCCCGCGTACTTGGCGAACAGGCGCGCGACGATGTCGAACTGTCCGCCGGCCGAGAACGGCACGACCAGCCTGACCGCGTGGTCCGGATAAGCGCCATGGGCGGCCCCGGCGCCCAGCAGCAGGACGGCCAGCAATGCACGGAAGCGGGCGAGTATCCGCATGTTCGTCTCCTGGATCTCGTGTCGATGGAATGTCCGGCAGTCTGCAACGCGGCGGCGGCCATCGGATGCCCGAATCGGCGATCTCCATTCCGCACCGTTATCCATTCCGGGATTCCCCAGGGTTATCGTCGCACGCGCCTGGCTTATCGCGCGGCCTTCGCGGCTCTCTAGTATCCGCCTCGTTCGACAACCTTCGAGGCGCATATGAACATTGGACGTTTTCTTACCCGCAGCGCGCGCTACTGGCCGAACCGCCCGGCCGTCATCTTCCGCGACCAGCCCCTGAGCTACCGCGAACTGGACCAGCGGTCCAGCCAGCTTGCCCATGCCCTGCTGGCGCTGGGCCTGGCCAAGGGCGAACGCGTGGCGATCCAGTCGTGGAACCAGCCCGAGCTGATCGAGATCGAGAGCGCGCTGTACAAGGCCGGACTGGTCAAGGTGGCGCTGAACGCCCGGCTGTCCGACGAAGAAGCGCGCGACACCTTCTCGAACGCCGAACCCGCGGTGCTGATCGCCGGCCCGGCCCACGCGGCGCGCCTGTCGGCCATCGCCGACGGCATCCCGTCCATCCGGCATCGCATCGTCTTCGGCGCCGACGCGCCGGGCTACCGCCCCTACGAGGATTTCATCGCCGGCCACCCCACCCACAGTCCCGACGTGGAACTGGAGCCGGGCGACCTGGCGGTGCTGCATTTCACCTCCGGCTCGACCGGCAAGCTCAAGGCCGCCATGCAGACCACCGGCAATCGCATGGCCTCCATCCGCAAGGTCGTCATGGGGCGCATGCGCGCGCAGCCGGGCGACGTCCTGGCGCTGGCCGGCCCCATCACGCACGCCAGCGGCATGTTCATGCAGCCCTTCCTGACGCAGGGCGGCACGCTGCTGCTGCACGAGCGATTCTCGCCCGAGGCCTACCTGGAGTCGCTGCAGAAGTACCGCGTCACCCATGCCTTCGTCGTGCCCACCATGATCAACATGCTGCTGGCCCACCCCGGCCTGAAGGACTACGACCTGGGCTCGCTCAAGACCATGACCTACGGTTCGGCCCCCATCGCGCCCGCGCGCATACGCGAGGCCTGGCGCGCCTTCGGTCCGGTGCTGTCGCAAGGCTACGGCGCCGGCGAAACCACGGGGGGGCTGGTGACCCTGAGCATCCAGGACCACCACGACGCCATCGAGGGCGGCCGTGAGGAACTGCTGTCCTCCTGCGGCCGCGTGTTCGGCGAATCCGACCTGCGGCTGTTCGACGACGAAGGCAGGGAAGTCGCCCCGGGCGAGATCGGCGAGATCGTGGTCCGCGGCCCCGACGTCTTCGCCGGCTACTGGCGCGAGCCCGAGCTGTCGGCCGCCGCGCTCGAGGGCGGCTGGCTGCACACGGGCGACCTGGCGCGCATGGACGAACTGGGCTACCTGTATATCGTCGACCGCAAGAAGGACATGATCATCTCCGGCGGCTTCAACGTCTACCCCTCGGAGGTCGAGGCCGCCCTGTACCGGCACCCGGCGGTGTACGAGACCTGCGTGATCGGCGTGCCGGACGAGACCTGGGGTGAAGCGGTCAAGGCGGTGGTCGTGCTCAAGGAAGGCGAACAGGCCGACCCCGATGCGCTGATCCGGCATTGCGCCGCGCTGCTGGCCGACTTCAAGAAGCCGCGCTCGGTGGACTTCGTGTCCGAACTGCCCAAGAACGGCAACGGCAAGCTGTCGCGCAAGGAGGTCAAGGAACGCTACTGGGCCGGGCAGGCCAGGCGCGTGGCCTGACGAAGCAAGAAAAAGGGCCGGGACCGCCTGCTGGCGGCCCCGGCCCGCTGGCCGCAGGGGCGGCGCCGAATCAGCCGTTCAACAACTGGGCCAGCTCGGCATGCAGCCGCGCGATGGGCGCCTCGAACGGATGCGGCGAAGTGCCGGGCGCCGCGCCGAACTGCGCCACCACCAGTTTCGCCTTGGTCGAGGCGTAGATCCGCTGGCCGTAGCGGCCATGGGCGCACAGGCCCTGCCACCGTCCCCCATCGGCATGGAAGTAGTTGCGATAGGCGCCACCGGGATTGGCGGCGGCAAAGCGGCTCTCGGCGTGGAAGGCGCGGTTGCCGCCATGATGCAGGTCGTCGATGAAGGACTGCGGCACCACCTGCTTGCCGTTCCAGGTCCCCTCGTTGCGCAGCAGTTCGCCGAAGCGTGCCATGTCGCGCATCGTCATGGCCAGGCCGCCGGCGGTGAATTCCGCCCCGGTGGGATCGACCGAATAGTAGGCATCGCGCTCGGGTCCGAGCGGCTGGTAGACCAGTTCGGACAGCAGCTCGGCGATCGGCCGGCCCGTGGCGCGCCGGATCGCCCAGGCCAGGGCCTCGGGCGGTCCGTTGTCGTAGTAGAGCTTCTGGCCGTGCTCGCCCGAGGCGGGCTTCTGCAGGACGAAATCGTAGAAATTGTCCGGCGCGCCCGGACGCCGGGGCAGGAGGCCCAGGATCTCGTACACGCCACCGTCCTGCGGCCCCAGGTTGCCCGGGCGGCCGTCCAGGCTGGGACGCACGATGCCGGCCTGCATGTCCAGCAACTGCTGCAAGGTGGCGCCGCCCATGGCCGCGCCGCGCATCTCGGGCACGTAGTACGACGCCTGGCGGCTGAAATCCAGCACGCCCTGGTGCGCCAGCACCCCCGCCACGACGCCCAGGAAGGACTTGCTGACGGAAGCGGTGCCGTGCCGCATCTGCGGCCGCATGCCGTGGAAATACCGTTCGAACACGATGGCGCCGTCGTGCATCACGAGCAGGCCGTCGACCTCGAGCGCGCGCAGGTGGTCCAGCAGCGGCGTCGGCTCGCCGTCCAGGCCGGTGACCCTCACGTCCTCGGGCAGCGCCGGCCCGGCAGGCAGCGCGGACACCGGACCCGCGCCGCGCCACACGTCCACCGTGGGCACGGACAGGGAGCGGTTCATCAGGCTCCAGCGCAGGTAGGGCAGCTTGAACCAGTTGTCGGGCGTCACGCGCGATTCGGCGGGCGGCGGATAACCCGTCATGACCTCGACGGGCGGATGGCCGCGGTAGGCGGCGGCGGGTTGGCTGTGCAGGTCTTCCATGTTCTTCCCGGTCCTGTCCGATTCAGTTTCCATATACGCCCGAACGCTCGACCAGGACGGCCCATTCCTTCGCCTCGGTCCTGAACTGCTGTTCCAGCTCGGCCGTCGACAGCGGCTTCCAGACCGACCAGAGCTCTTCCCGCTTGCGTTCCCACTCCGCGGAAGCATTGGTCTTGTTGATGGCGTTCGCCAGCGTCTGCACGATGGGGGCGGGCGTGCCCTTGCGCACCACGTAGACGGTCCAGCCCGTACGCTCGAAGCCCTCGTGGCCCAGTTCCTTGAACGTGGGCACGTCCGGCAGGTACTTGGACCGCTCCGTGCCCGTGGTCGCCAGGATCTTCAGGTCGCCCTTTTCCGTCAGCGCGCGCAGCCCCAGGATGTCCAGCATCATGAAGTCGTTCTGGCCGCGCACCACGTCCAGCAGCGCCAGGCTCGTGCTCTTGTAGGGGATGTTGGCGGCCTTCAGGCCGAACTGCTCGTTCACCTGGAAGCCATACAGGCTGGACACGGTCCCGTTGGACGAGGCGCCGTAGTTCAGCCCTGGCCGCTTGCGCGCCCACTCCAGCCATTCCTTCAGGTTCCGGGCCGGGTTCGAGGCGGGCACGGCCAGGCCGACCGGCGCGATGCCGCCGACGGCCACCGGCGTGAAATCGGTGATGGGATTGAACGGCAGTTTGCGGAAATAGCTGGGGATGATGGTCATGCCCGCGTTGGCCACGAACACGGTATAGCCGTCGGCCGGCGAACCCAGCAGCGACTGCGCCGCGATCTGCCCGCCCGCTCCCGGCTTGTTGTCCACGAACATGGTGGGGTTGCCCAGTTCGGGCGCGAGCGACGCCAGGAACTCGCGGGTGCGCAAGTCCACGCCGTCGCCCGGCGCCGAGGAAACGACGACCCGGATCGTCCGATCGGGCCAGGCCGCGCGCGCGGGCGCCGCCGCGGCCGCCAGGGCTGCAGCCCCCGCCAGGCGCATGAAGCCGCGCCTATCGCTGCTCAAGCATTCCATACTCTTCTCCGATGAAGGCCATTCTGCGCGGAACGGCCCGGAAGCCGCCGTGGAGCGCGTGAAGGCATGGCCATGGCCCGCAGCATACTGCGCCGGGATCAAATGCCTGGCCATCCTCTCCCCTCTTGTGATGAGAGGGGAACCTTAATGAGGACGCGTGGAGACCTGGATAACGGAATGCCCGGGATCGATAACGGGCGGGAATTGCCGCCTCAGTCTATGGTCGCTCCGGACAGCCTGACGGCCTCGGCCCACATCGCGCGCTCCTGCCTGACCCGGGCGGCAAAGGCCTGGGGACCCAGGAACTCGGGCTCGACGCCCAGTTGCCGCAGCTTGGCGGCGACCTCGGGCCGCGCGAGGGCCTTCTCGACCTCCGCCGCCAGGCGCTCGGCGACGCCCGTGGGCACGCCGGCGGGCAGGTAGAAGCCCAGGTAGGACGACGGCAGGGCGACATTCACGCCGGCTTCCGCGAAGGTGGGAACATCGGGCAGCACCGCCAGCCGTTTCGAGGCCGTCACCGCCACGGGGACGACGCGCCCGCCCTGCACGAAAGGCAGCGCCGGACCCGCGGCGTCTATCCCCAGCTTCAGCTGGTCGCCCGCGACGGCGGATATCGCGGCCGGGCTGCCCTTGAACGGCACGTGCTGCACGGCCAGGTTCTCGCGCGCCCTGAGCAGTTCCATCGTGAGGTGGACGGTCGTGCCGCTGCCCGGCGACGCGTAGGCGTACTTGCCGGGGTGGCGCTTGAGTTCATCCAGCACGCCCGCCAGCGTCCTGGCCGGGAAGGAAGGGTGGACGTAGACCAGGTTGGCGGCACTGCCGAACTGGGCCAGCGGCGCCAGGTCCTTGTCCACGCTGTAGTCGAGCTTCGTGTACATGACGGGGCTGACGACAGTGTTCACCGCCGCGCCCAGCAGCAGCGTGTAGCCGTCGGCCGGCGCGCGGGCGACCTGCTGCGTGCCGATGTTGCCCGAGGCACCGGGCTTGTTCTCGACCACGACGGGCTGGCCCAGCGATGCGGCCATGCCTTCCAGCACCAGCCGCGCCGCCACGTCGATGGCGCCGCCCGCGGGAAAGGGAACGACCGCCTTCAGGGGCCGCGCGGGATAGGGCTGGGCCACCGCCGGCTGCAGGGCCGACAGCAGGACGATCGCGGTCAGACAGGACAATCGGGACATCATGGCATTCTCCCTCGTGAATCGAGACATTCTGGATGGCGATGCGTTCAGGGCACCGGGTGCAGGACCCACAAGGCCGGCTCGCCGGCCTCGCAATGGATGGGACGACCGGTTTCCATGTCCACGGCGCTCTGCGCGCCGGTGCCGAGGTCCACGCGATAGCCCCGGCAGCGGTCCGCCAGGCCCGCCAGCGGGCCCCGCCAACCCCGACCGGCCGTTTCCGGCAGGGGCAGCAGCAATACCGCATCGCCCGCGCGGGCCTGGCCCAGCAGGCCATCGGCGGTCTCGTGCCAGTCCAGCGCCCGCAGCGCAGGCAGCTCCGACAAGGCCCCGTTCAGGTTGCGCAATACCCGGCCGGCCAGGCGCGGATTGCCCCGGCGGTCGATCAGCCCGGTCCTGGGGAAATAGCCGCGATCCACGTCGCCAAGGGTGTCCAGGAAGATGCGATGGCCGCGATGGAAATGGCTGCACAGCGCAGTCTCCAGCACGCGGCAGGTATTGCGCCACTCGTCGTCCCGCGCCCGTGCGGGACTGTCGTCGGCCAGGCGCACATGCACCTGGGCGCGCAGGCCCCTGCGCTCGGCCGCCGCTGTCGCCCGCGCGATACCCTCGCGCGCGGCGGTGTCGCGGGCGATGCGAAAGACCAGGCCGTCCAGCTGCGCGGTGGCGGGCCATTCGTCGTCGACCGTGAAGCCGTGGTCCACCAGCAGCTTGATCTGCTTGCCGTCGCGCGATTCGCCCGAGGCATTCCAGAAACGCGACAGGACGAGCGGCACGCCCGCGCGCTCCCGTGCCGCCGCAAGCCGCGCCTCCAGGTCGGGCGCGGGCGGCCATCTCAGGACCAGCTCCAGCCCGTCCAACAGGTGGCGATGCCGGCTCACGACGTCCAGCGCGGCCTCGTCCGGCCAGCCGAAATGGAACACCGCGAAGCGGCAGCCCTGCTCGGCCACCGCTTCCACGCGTGCGCGCGAGCCCGCGTCGAGCAAATCGTCCAGCGGCACGCGCAGCCGGCGCACGCCCATCTCCCACAGCGCCAGGATGGGGTAGTCGTTGCGCGCCCGCTTGCGCCGGAACTCGTCCAGCATGCTGCTGTACGGAATGTCGTACAGCACGGTCCAGCCATGGCGCAGTTCCACGCCCGGCGCGGGCAGTTCGCCGGCCGAGGGAGGCAGGCGCGGCCAGTCGCGCTGCGCGGCCGACCGATCCGATCCGCCGCCGAAGCTGCGGAGAAACTGCGTCACGATCCGCTCTTCATGGACGTCGACCACCATGACCCCCAGCTTGGCGACGTCGTTACGGCCGTTCTCGTTCTCGGGCGGCTGGCCCACGTGCAGCGTTTCCGAATAATCGGCGCGCACGAAGGCGGTGGACGGCATCAGGTAGAAATTCGTGTCCGCGTGGCGGTTCAGGAAGAAGTTGTGGACGTGGCCCGTGAACGCCGCCGCCACCTTGTGGCGCTCGACGACGTCCAGCAGCCAGCTTCGTCCCGGTTCGTCGATGTTGTCGTAATGCCCATTCTCGTCGCGGGTGGCGACGAAGGGCGGATAGTGCATGAACAGAAAGATGCGCTGCCCCGCGTGCGCCGCCAGGTCTGCCTCCAGCCACGCCGCCTGCTCGCGCTCCTGCGGCAGCCCCGAGTTGATGAGCGAGGTGTTGATGACGGCGAAGTGGCAGCCCTGCCGGTCGAAGCCGTAGAAATGTTCCCCGAAATGCCGGCTGTACAGCTCCACGTACTCGGGACGGATGGCGCCCGCCGGCACGTAGTCGGCCTGCTTGTCGCCCACGTCGTGGTTGCCGGGCACCAGATGGACCGGACAGGCCAGCGCCGCCATGGTGGCGCGGAACTGCCGCACGGCCTGCGGATAGGAGACGGCCTCGGGCACCGGATGGATCATGTCCCCCACGTGCACGACGAAGGCCGGCGCCAGCGCGTTGAGCATGGCCACGGTATGCCGCAGCCGCTCATTGGTCAGCCGATGCGACTCGAACGGCGAGATGTTGTCCTGTTCCGAAGGATTGACGTGGCTGTCGGCGATGACGGCGAAGCGAAAGAGAGGGGAAGAAGCCATGTTGCGGGTCGGCCATGAAAGCGAAAGGCCAGTATCCAGCAAGCTTTGGAATTAATAAAATTCATTTTTCTCATCCATGGATTCATGAAAATCATGGTCACGCTCCGTCAGCTCCACGCGCTCGCGACCCTGGCCAACACCGGCAGCTTCACCGCGACGGCCGATGCGCTGGCGCTGACGCAGTCCGCCGTCAGCGTGACGATCAAGGAACTCGAACAACAGGTGGGCGTGGAGCTGGTGGAGCGGGGGCGCACGGTACGCCTAACGGCGGCGGGCAAGACCTTGTGCGAAACCGCCAACCGCGTGCTGGCCGACATTCATCGCACGGTGGCCGGGCTGCGCAGCGTTGGGGAACTGCAAGGTGGCCGCATCCGCGTCGCGGTGGGGCCGCTGACCGCGGCCACTTTCTTCCCGCGCGCGCTGGCACTGTTCCGCGCGCGGCATCCGCTGGTGGCGGTCGACGTGCTGGACGTGCCGGTGGAACAGGCCTCGCAACGGCTGGCGGCCGACGAAGTGGACGTCGCCATCGGCTCGCCCGGCGCCAGCCCGGCCCTGGCCACCGTGCTGCGCACCGAACCGCTGGTGCGCGACCGCATGCACGCGGTGTATGCGCGCGGCAAGGCGCCGCCAGCCCCGGCGGGCGGACGCAGGATGAAATGGCAGGCCTTGCAGCACGCCGAGGTAATCCTGACGGACCGGGTCAGCGGCCAATGGCGCGAGGTCTTTCTACAGTTGTCGCGGGCCGGCGTGGCGCTGAACGGGGTGCAGGAAGTCAGGCTGTATTCGACGGCGCTGGAAATGGTCCGGTGCGGCCTGGGCATGACGCTGCTGCCCGCGTTCGCCGCCCGTCACCTGGACGCGGCGCACTACGACGTGCGCGGCATCGAGCATGGCGACACGCGCTGGGAGGTGCACTGGATGATGCGCGCCGCGGCGGCGACGACGGCGGCCTCGGAGGCCCTGCGGGAGGCCGTCATCGAAGCCCTGGGTTCGCGCTAGGGGACTCAGGTCACTTTGGGCAGCGACCGGTACAGCACGTCCACGCCCGCCATGAAGTCGTCGATCTCCATGGCCTCGGCCGGGTTGTGCGAGCCGTTCTCGTTGCGGATGAAGATCATGCCCGAGGGTATGCCGGCGTTGGCGAACAGGGCCGCGTCGTGTCCCGCGCCGCTGGGTATCTTCTCGGCCGGCAAGTCCAGTTCGGCCGAGGTATCCAGCAGCAGCTGCACCAGTTGCGCATCCATGGTCGCCGGGGCCGACTCGATGCGGCGGTCGAACTCGAAGCGCACGCCGCGCTGGCGCGCTACCTCGTCGCATTCGGCGCGCATCACGCGGTAGAACTCCTCCAGCGTCTCGGTGCTTTCGCTGCGCACCTCGAAGCTGAAGTCGACCCGGCCGGGAATGCGCGACACGGCGTGCTCGGCGGGGTCGGTGCCCATCACGCCCGAGGTCACGACCAGGTCGTTGCCGCGTTCGAGCAGCACGCGCCAGTGCTCGTCCAGCCGCATCAGCAGATCGGACACCGCGAACACCGCGTCGTTGCGCAGCCAGCGCGGCACGGCGCCGGAGTGCCCCGGCTCGCCTATGCATCGCACCAGGTTGTGGCGGATGTTGCCGCGTATGCCCGAGACGATGGCCGTGGGCCATTTGCGGGCCACCATCAGCGGCCCCTGCTCGATGTGCAGTTCCAGATAGGCGCGCACGCCCGACACCCAGGGCACCGGCTTGCCGGCGGCGATGCTGTCCACGTCGGCGCCAACGCTGGCCATGGCCTCGGCCAGCGTGCGGCCGCTGCGCTTGTTGCGCAGCGCCAGGTCGTCCGCCTTGAGCTTGCCCAGGATGGCGCCGGACCCCATGTAGGCCTTGCCGAACCACGCGCTTTCCTCGCCCCGCATGCCGGCGACCCACAAGGGATGCGCGAGCCGCACGCCCTCGTCCTTGAGCCGCTTCAGGCACAGCAGGCCGGCGATGACGCCGGCCAGGCCGTCATAGTTGCCGCCCTGGGGCACCGAATCCACGTGCGACCCGCACACGATGGGCGCCTGGTCGCCCGCCTGCGCCAGCGAGAACACCACGTTGGCTGCGGGATCGGTCCGCGCGGCGATGCCATGCCTGCCCGCCCACTCGACCAGCGCGTCCAGCGCGGCCGTCTCGGTGGGGCCGTAGCTCTCGCGCGAGACGCCGACGCCATCGAAGCTGAGCAGGCGGATCCGCTCGAACAGATCGATCGCGTCCTGCCGCCCGGGAACGGCCTTGGCACCGGCCATCGTGGTTGCTGCTGTCATGTCGCCCTCAAGCCATCGCCTCGAAAGGCACGAAGCCGGTGTCCTCCACCGCCCCCACCAGTCCTTGCAGGCTGGGCAGGCCCTTGCGCCGGCAGTACTGCACCAGGCCGTCGATCACGTCGATCATGGCCGTGGGATGGATGAAGGTGGCGGTTCCCACCTGCACGGCCTTCGCGCCGGCCAGCATGTATTCGATCGCGTCCTCGGCCGTGGAGATGCCGCCGCAGCCGATGATGGGAATCGAGACCGCGCGGTGGCACTGGTACACCATGCGGACGACGATGGGCTTGATCGCCGGACCCGACATGCCGCCCATGACGTTGCCCAGCTTGGGCCGGCGCGTGTCGATGTCGATCGCCATGCCCAGGATGGTATTGGCCGCCACGATGGCGTCGGCGCCCTCTTCCTGCGCCGCCCGGGCCACGTTGGCGATCTCGCCGGTATTGGGGGTGAGCTTGACCCACAGCGGCAGCGAGGTCGAGGCGCGCAGGGCCTTCACCACCGCGGCGGTGGAGCGGGCATGCATCGCGAAAGCCTTGCCGTCCTCTTCGATGTTGGGACACGAGATGTTGGCCTCGATGGCGGCCACGCCCTCGACCTGCGACAGTTCGGCCGCCAGCCGCGCGAAGCCGTCGTTCGACGGCGCCGAGATGCTGACCACCAGCGGCGGCGAGAACTTCCGGTAGAACGGGATGCTTTCGCGGATGAAATAGTCGGAACCCTTGCTGGGGATGCCGATGGCATTGAGCATGCCGCTGTGCACCTCCGCCACGCGCGGGACCGGATTGCCGGTACGCTTCTCGTGCGTGATGGTCTTGGTGACGAACGCGCCCAGGCGGTTGAAATCGATGGTGTTGGCCAGGCCATCGGCGAACGTGCCCGAGGCCGGCATCACGGGATTGGAGAGGCGCAGTCCGCCTACATCCACGGACAGGTCTATCATCACGCCACCTCCGCCAGGGGAAACACGGGACCGTCCCAGCAGACGCGCTTGCTGACCAGCTTGTCGCCTTCGCGGAAGGCGCGCACGCAGCAATAGCACATGCCGATGCCGCAGGCCATCTGCTGCTCCATCGCCACTTCGCCCGGCACGGACAACTCGGCGCCCAGGCGCTGCATCAGCAGGGTCAGGCGCGACGAACCACAGGTATAGAACGCATCGGCGCGGCCGGCGGCATGCAGCTCGCGCAGCAGGCGCTCGACGTTCTCGACCGAGCTGGTGCCGGCTTCGTCGGTGACTTCGACGATGGTCGCCCCGATGGCCGCGAAGCGGTCCTGCGACATCAGGCTGGCCGCATCGCGCGCACTGAGGATGGCCGTCACGCCCACGCCCGCGACAGCCGCCAGCTCGGCCAGGGGCGCCAGTGTCGCGAGCCCGACGCCGCGGCCCAGCACGACGATGCTGCGGGCGCCCTCGGGCAGCGTGAACCCCACGCCCAGCGGCCCCAGCATCGGCAGCTTGTCGCCCGCCTCGAGCGTGGCCAGCCCGCGCGTGCCCGCGCCGGTGACCTTGTACAGGAACTCCACCCGCCCCGTGGCCGGATCGGCCCGGTAGGTGCTCATGGGCCGGCGAAAGAACGGCGAATCCTGCTCGGTGGAAGGACACAGCAGATGAAAGAACTGCCCCGCCTTCGCCCCGGCCGCCGGCAACCCGGCATCCAGCACCAGGTGTTTGTAGTCCCGGTTGATCCATGCATTGCTGATCACCACGCCCTGCGTATCCGGCGCGGCAGGTCCGGCGCAACACCCGACATGCGATTCGGACGACAAAACTTCCATTCTGATTCCTCTGCGCTGCAAACTCCCCAGCGCTCGATAACTACCAACCTTGGGCACCGCGGATCCGGCTCCGCCGGTCCGCCAGTGCCGCCCCCTGGGGGGCGCGCGTAAGCGCGTAGGGGGGGGCTTTACTCCAGTGCAGCGCCCTTGCGTTCCGGGATCAGGAACAGCGTGGCGATGATGTCCAGCACATAGATCGACGCCAACAGCGCGATCGCATGGCTGAACGAGTACTTCGCGGCCACCGCGCCCACGGCCAGCGGCCCGAAGCCGCCCACCGCACGGCCGATGTTGAACAGCACGTTCTGTGCCGTCGCCCGCGCCTGCGTCGGATACAGCTCCGAGATCAGGGCGCCGTAGCCACCCAGCATGCCATTGACGAACATGCCCATGATGGCGCCGCCGATTAGCAGGGCATACTGCGACTCGAGCTGCGAATAGGCCAGTACCGACAAGACCGCGCCCACCTGGTAGAGCAGGAAGATGGGGCGGCGGCCGATGCGGTCGGCAAGCTGGCCGAACAGCCAGATGCCGAAGGCCATGCCGATGATGGTGATGGCCGTCCAGCCCGCCGACTTGGTCAGCGAGTAGCCGAACTGCTTGCTGAGGTACGACGGCATCCAGATCATCACGCCGTAGTACCCGAAGTTCTGCACCGAGGTCAGGATGACCACGCCCAGGCTGGCCCGCGTGGTCTTGGCATCCGCCACGAGCAGCTTGAACGAGTTCTCCTTCGGCGCCGTGGATTTCTGGCTCTCGATGAAGATCTTCGGTTCGCCGATGAAGTGGCGGATGACGAAGGCCACGACCGCCGGCAGCACGCCGATGGCGAACATGCCGCGCCAGCCGACGAGGGGCAGCAGGATGGGCGTGACCAGCGCCGCGGCCAGCACGCCCGCCTGCCAGCCCAGGCCGACGTAGGAGCTCATGCGGGCGCGCTGCTCGGGACGGCAGGCCTCGGCGGCCAGCGCCATGCCGATGCCGAATTCACCGCCCAGGCCCAGGCCGGCGATGGTGCGGTACGCCAGCAGGTCCCAGTAGCCCTGGGCCAGCGCGCACAGGCCGGTGAAGACCGCGAACAGCAGGATGGTCCAGTTCAGCACGCGCACGCGGCCGTACTTGTCGCTGAGCCAGCCGAACACGATGCCGCCGACCACGGCACCCACCAGCGTCCAGGTCACCAGGGACCCCGCCTGGGTGCTGGTCAGCCCCAGGTCGGACGAGATCGCCGCCAGGATGAAGCCCAGGATGAGAAGGTCGAATCCGTCGAGGGCATAGCCCACCGTCGACGCGATGACGGCCTTGCGGGCGTAGTCTTCGCCCTCGTTCGCCTTGCCTGCGGGGATATCCCCGGGGCTCGCGGCGTATTTGTCTGCCATTTCCTATCTCCGAAAGGAAGAGGTATCAATCGATCAAAAAGTGCTGCCAGGCGGCGACGCTGCCTCCCGCCGACGCCGCCCCCTGGAGGAGACGGCCCGTGTCGGACATGCTTGTGGCATGGAGCAGGCAAAAACCATTTACGCCGAAAGTCTTTTTTTTTAGACTAAGACACTTTTTCTTACCTTTCAAGCGAAATTTCACTAAGCTGATAAGGTAAATCCCGATGTTGCCCGGCGCGCACGATATTAGTGCAAACCCGCACTGATACTGGGCATCGGAGGGTGTACCGCTCGATTTCGGGGCGGAGCTCAAGCGTGGTTCGACATTCAGGATTCTCATTTTTTAGACTTGCTTCGATGAACACTACTTCCAGAACGCGCGCCGTCGATTTCCACGCCATCGGGGAAAGGCTGCGCGCCTACCGGATAGGCGCCTCCCTGCGGGCCGAGGACATCGCGGCCCAGCTGGGGGTGTCGCGGGCGGCGGTGTACCGCATGGAGAAGGGCGAGATCGTCAAGATCGAGACGCTGGAGCGGCTGGCCCACATCCTGGACACGTCGCTGGCGTCGCTGCTGGGCGTGGGGGCGGAGTACTACACCTCCCCGGTGGCGTACATCGAACGCATGCGCCAGCTCGAGACCGACGCCACGCGCATCATGGCCCATTTCGAGCCCATCTCCTTCCTGCTGACCTCCGACGAATACGGCGGCTACCTGGAACAGATGCTGCACGAGGCCCATCCCGGCATCGAATCCGAGCGCATGCAGGCCCTGATGAAGATCCTGGGCGAGCGCAAACGGGCCTACGCCCGGCGCCGCCCCCCCATCATCAGCCTGATCGGGCTGCGCGAGATCGAACGCTTCGTCCACTTCGGGCTGGTGGGGCGCATCGACCTTCCGCCCTCGGTGCGCATGGAGCGCTCGCTGGCGGCGCGGCGCGAGGTCGAGCGGATCATCGGCCTCCTGCGCGCCCATCCCATGGACATGCAGATCGGCATCGTCGACGACAGCATGCCCAACGCCACCTTCCAGGTGTTCGAGAGGCCCAGCGCCTCGTTCGTGGCGGTCAGCCCGTTCCGCTTCGGCGAACTGCCCAACGTCGCGACCGGCATCGCGCAGGTCACCTCCGCGCCCGAGGCCGTCGAGCTTTATACGAAAATGGTGGAAAACCTCTGGGAGAGGGCCTACAAAGGGCAACAGGCGGCGGAACTTCTCAGTAGCATGTTGAAGGTGGTCTGACGCCGGGTCGTTTGCTCCCCCCTAAATGGAACAGTGAAATGGAAGAAACCTCTATCGGCTCGACGGTGGCGCAGTTGCTGCTGGAATCGGGGGCGGTGCACGTCAGCTCGGGCAAGCCGTTCATCCTGCGCTCGGGCTGGGCCAGTCCGGTGTACGTGGACGTGCGGCGGCTGATCTCGTCGGTGGCCGGACGCAAGGTGCTGGTGGACGCGGCGCAGGCGGTGGTACGGCACCGCATTGGCGTGCAGGACATCGATGCCATCGCCGGCGCCGAAACGGCCGGCGTGCCGTATGCCGCATGGCTGGCCGACCGGCTGTCGCTGCCGCTGCTGATCGTGCGCAAGAAGCCGCTGGGCTTCGGCCGCAACGCGCAGATCGAGGGCATGGCGCAGGCCGGCGCGCGGGTACTGCTGGTGGATGACCTGACCACCGACGGCCAGAGCAAGCGCAACTTCTGCAAGGCGGTGCGCGATTCGGGCCTGGAGCTGGCCCACGTCCTGAGCATCTTCTATTACGATACGTTTGTCGAAAGCCGGCGTACCATGGAAGAAATCGGTGTCACGATGCATGCGCTGGCCACCTGGCAGGACATCATCGCGCAGGCCAGGACGGGCACGGTCCTGACCGCCGCCGACATCGAAAAAGTAGAAGGATTCCTGCTCCATACTTCCGAATGGTCCAAGGCCCACGGCGGCATCTCCCGCCTTCCGTGACTTTTATCGCTAACCTCGTGTTATGAACTTCACCGATCTGATCCAACGTTTCGCCGCCCAGGCCCCCGGTACCGACAGTTTCCTCAAGGTCAAGGAAGGTTCGCTGGCGCTGGTCTCCAGCGATTCCGAACACGCCGCCGCCTACTTCCTGATCTACGGTTTCGCCCGCTCCTACGTGCTGCTGTATGAAGACCAGGGCATCGCGCCCGCCTTCGCCGAAACCGCGAAGACCCAGCTCCTTTCCTACATGAACCGGCTCGACGAAGCGTTCAGGTCCGGCACGGCGCAGGATCTCGTCGCCGCCCTGAACTGGATCGTTCTGGACTACGGCCGCAGCGGAAAGATATTTTGAGCGCCCGCCCGGAGGCGCCCGCGGCCGCCTCGTCGCTGTACACGAACCGGCGCGTCGCGCCGCTGCTGGCCCTGGGGTTCGCCAGCGGCCTGCCCCTGGCCCTGACCAGCGGCACGCTGCAAGCCTGGGCCACCGTGGATGGCGTGTCGCTGCAGGCCATCGGCTTCCTGACCCTGGTCGGCTCGGCCTACACGCTGAAATTCCTGTGGGCGCCGCTGATGGACCGCTATACGCCGCCGCTGCTGGGCCGCCGGCGCGGCTGGATGGTGGTCACGCAATTGCTGCTGGCGCTCGCCATCATGGCCATGGGCCTGCTCTCGCCCAGCGAAGCCCTGCTGCCGCTGGCGCTGATCGCCGTGTTCGTCGCCTTCTGCTCGTCCTCGCAGGACATCGCCTTCGACGCCTACCGGACCGACGTGCTGCGCAAGGAAGAACGCGGCGCCGGCGCCGCGGTGTCGGTGCTGGGCTACCGGCTGGCCATGCTGGTGTCGGGCGGCCTCGCCCTCGTCATCGCCGACAGCTGGCTGGGCTGGGGCAACATGTACGTGCTGATGGGCGGCTTGATGGGGCTGGCCGTCCTGGCCACGCTGTGGGCACCCGAACCCGAAACGCCCGCGGCCGCGCCCCGCACGCTGGCCGAGGCCGTGACCGGGCCGCTGGTCGAATTCTTCCGCCGCCCCGGCGCCATCGTGCTGCTGGTGCTGATCGTGCTCTACAAGCTGGGCGATGCCTTCGCCGGCAGCCTGTCCACCGCCTTCCTGATCCGCGGCGCGGGCTTCTCCGCCACCGAGGTCGGCACCATCAACAAGGTGCTCGGCCTGGGCGCCACCATCATCGGCGCGCTGGCGGGCGGTTCGCTGCTGGCGAAGCTGGGATTGTTCCGGTCGCTGATGCTGTTTGGCCTGCTGCAGGCCGTCTCCAACCTGGGATTCTGGCTGCTCGCCGTCAGCCCCAAGAGCATCCTGCTGATGGCCGCCGCCGTCGGCATCGAAAACCTGTGCGGCGGCATGGGCACGGCGGCCTTCGTGGCCCTGCTCATGGGCCTGTGCGACCACCGCTTCTCGGCCACCCAGTTCGCGCTGCTGTCCGCCCTGTCGGCCGTGGGGCGCACCTACCTGGCCGGGCCGCTGGCCCCGCCCATGGTGGAAAACTACGGCTGGGCCACCTTCTTCCTGGTCACCGTGGCCATCGCCCTGCCCGGCATGGCCCTGCTGTGGTGGCGGCGGGCCGACGTGCGCGCGCTGGACCAGGCCTGAGGCGCCCTGGCGGGCGGCGTCAGACGAAGTCGTCGTCCGAGAACGTATCGTCCGAGAACGTATCGTCGGTGAAGGAATCGTCGGCCGACGTGTCATAGGCCTGCGCGCCGCCGTCCGTATCCGGGCGGTCGTCGTTCCCGCTGCCGTAGTAGTTGTTGGTGACGTTCTGCGTGATCGTCTCCGAAGCCGGGGCGTTGCCGGCCAGATGCGCCGCCTGGCCCGCGCCGCCGCCCAACAAGTGCTCGATGCCATTGAACAGGAACATCCCGCCCGCCACGCCGGCCGCCGTGGCCGCGGCATTGCCCAGGAAGCTGCCCATGGCACCGCCAGCGGCCGGTGCGCCGGCATAGGGAGCCGCGGGCGCCGCGGGCCGGTATTCGGGGCGCTGGCCGATATCGCTGCCGATCATGGAACCGCCGGCGGGTGCCGGGCGCGCCGGCGCCTTGCCCCATCCATCGCCGCCCAGCAGCCCGCCCAGAAAACTGCGCGCGGGCCGGGCTTCCTGCTGCTGCCGCGAGGCGGCCTGGAGTTCACCCACCTGCTGCTCCAGGGCGGCGATGCGCGCCTGCGCGCCCTCCAGCGCATGTTCCAGCAACAGCGCGCGCTGGATGCTCAGGTAGAGCGCATCCGGCTGGCCGGCGGCGCGGTGCCGGATCAAGGCATCGGCCTCGGGGTCCTTGTCCATGCCCCGGACGCCAGCCAGGCGGTCCAGGAAATTGTCGAGCAGGGCGCGTTCTTGCGGAGTCATGAGCGGTTCTCCCGGTATGCCGGCCGAAGGCCGGCGCATTGCTGCGGAGGATGACAGCCGGAGCTTAATCCTGGCTTAAGCGCCGGGACACGTTTCCCCTGCCCAATACACACGCAGCCGGTCATACGCCAGGTTATACACGTAGGTATACGGCAGGAAGAACAGCAGCAACCCGATATCCAGCACCAGCGCTTCCCACAGCGAGATGCTCAGCCACCACGCCGCCAGCGGGACCACGATCAGGATCAGGCCGGACTCGAACCCCACCGCGTGGACCATCCGCACCCGGGTGTCGCGTACCCAGCCCAGGCGGCGCTCCACGCGCTCGAACCCGGCGTTGTAGACCATGTTCCACAGCATGGCGATGAGCGAGATCACCGCCGTCAGCGCGCCCATGTGCAGCAGCGGCTTGCCCATGATCCAGGCCAGCGCGGGCGCGCACAGCGCCACCGCGATGATCTCGAAGCACAGGGCGTGCGCCAGGCGTTCACGGAGCGATTTCTTGTTCTGCAACACGTTTCAACCTCGTTCCGTTGATGTCGTATCGGCATTTTCTGCCATACTTCCGTTAAATAAAACGTAATTACCATCGGTTTTTCCGATAGGAAGCCAGCCATGGCCTATTCCCTGGAAGCGCTGGCGGCCTTCACCCAGGCAGCCGCGCTGGGTTCGTTCTCGGCCGCCGCGCGCAAGCTGGGCAAGCGGCAATCGAGCATCAGCGAAAGCATCGCCAACCTGGAAATCGACCTGGGCGTGCAGTTGTTCGACCGCTCCACCCGCCAGCCCACGCTGACACCGGCGGGCCGGGCGCTGCTGGTGGAGGCGGCCCAGGTCCTGGCCAGCGCCGAGCAACTGGGCCGCGCCGCCGGCCGTTATGCCCAGGGGCACGAGTCGCGGCTGACCCTGGCGCTGTCCGATACCTACCAGTCCGAGCGCTTCGAAGCCATCCTGGCCGCGCTCGATCGCACGTATCCCGACATCGAGTTCGAATGCATGATGTCCGAGGACTGGGACACGGTGGCCACCGTGCAGCGCGGCCGCGCCAACCTGGGGCTGGTGCGCGCGCAGGAGCAATATCCGCCCGACGTGGAGCACCGCACGCTACCCGACCTGTCGGAGATGGTGGTGGTCACCGGCAAGGACCATCCGCTGGCCAGGCTGGGCGCGGTCACCGAGGCCGACCTGCGCGCGGCTCGGGAGCTGCGCATCGCGCCCTACGAGGACGACGGCCGCCGCATCGCGCGAGGCCGCACCTGGTCGGCCCCCTATTACCTGATGCTGCTGGAGATGGCGGTGATGAACTTCGGCTGGGCCAGGATGCCGCGCTGGCTGGTGACCCATTTCGCCGCCGGCAGGCTGGTGGAATTGCAGGTGCCCGGCCAGGAACGCCTGCTGCCCGTGGACGTGGTCTGGTCCAACCAGCGGCCGCTGGGCCCCGTCGGTGCCTGGATGCTGGAGGAACTGCTCAAGGCCTGACCGGATGCGCGGTCAATTCGGCGATGGCCTCGCGCTCGGTGCGGAACACGTGATGGGGCGGCAGCATGGCCGTGACGCCGGAGGTGTCGAACACGTCTTCCACCTGCTTCTTCACGCCCGCCAGGTACAGGTCCACGCCCTGGTCGCGCAGCGTGCCGATCAGGTAGATGAGCGTGTCGACCCCGGTCACGTCGATGCTGTTGATCGGCCCCGCGTAGATCAGCACCCGTTTGATGCCGGGATCGGCCCGGCAGCGCTCGATCACGAAATGCTCCAGCGGGTTGGCCGTGACGAAGCTCAGCCCCGCGTCCATGCGCACCGCCAGCAGATCCGGCGCCAGCGGCGGCAGGCCGAAGCGCTGGCGGTCCCGCAGGGTACCGTCGGCATGGACCGCGACCTCGACGATGCGGGGGTGCGAACGCTGGTACAGGAAATAGCCCAGGGACAGGATGAAGCCCGCCAGGATGCCCCATTGCAACTGCGGCGCGGCGATCAGGGTGGCCACGGCCGTGGACGCGGCGATGACGGCCTCGGCGCGCGACGTGGCCCATAGCCGGACAAAGAAGCGCGGGGTGATCAGGTTGGAGACCGGCACGATGATGACGGCCGCCAGGAAGGCCCGCGGCAGGTGGGCGATGGCCGGGGTCAGGAACAGCAGGCTCGCCAGCACGCAGACGAAGGCGAACAGCGCGGACCAGCCCGAACGCGCACCCACGAACAGGTTCAGCGCCGAGCGCGAGAACGAGGCGCTGACCGGAAAGGCGCCGCTCAGGCCGCTGGCGATCTTGGCCAGCCCCTGGCCGATGAACTCCTGGTCCTCGTCCCAGCGCCGGCGCGTGCTGCGCGAGATGGTCTTGGCACTGGAGAGCGCTTCGACGAAGCTGACCAGCGCGATCACCGCCGCCGCAGGCAGCAGGCTGCGGTAGTCCTCCCAGTCCAGCAGCTTGGGCACGGTGAACTGCGGCAGGCCCGCCGGCAGCGTCCCGACCACGGCGCCGCCCCGCGCGCCGTAGCCGATGGCCCAACTGGCCAGGCCCGTCACCAGCGCGGCAGCCAGCACGATGGGCAGGCGCTTGCTGTGCTTCTTCAGCGCGGACAGGAAGACCAGCGTACCCACGCCAAAGGCGAACGCGGTCCAGTCCATGCTGCCCAGCAGGCCGCGCGGATCGGCCGCGGCCAGCGCGCCCCGCGCCTGGCTCCAGTCCAGCCCCAGCATGGCGGGCAGTTGCGACAGCATGATCAGCAGCGCGGCGGCCTGGGTGAACGCGCCCACGACGGACCCCGGCAGGAAATTCACCACCATGCCCAGCCGGGTCGCGCCGATCAGCATCTGTATCGCGCCGGCCATCAGCGCCAGCCAGATGGCCAGTTCGACCCAGCGCGCCGACTCGGCCGCGGCCATGCCCGACAGCGATCCCGCCACCAGCATGCTGGTCAGCGCGACGGGTCCCGCGCCCAGCAATTGGCACGATCCCCACAGTACGCTGATCACCGGCGGGATCAGCGCCGCGTACAGGCCGGTGATGGGCGGCATGCCGGCCAGCATGGCGTAGGCCACGGCCTGCGGCACCAGGATCAGGCCGAGCGTGAAACCGGCCCGAGCATCGGCGGCCAGGTCGGCGGCGTTGGGCCGAGGCCAGTTCAGGAAGGGAAGATAGCGGGCGAGCAGAGCGGACATGGAAATGCGCCGGATCGGGATCGGCGGGTCAGAGGTGGCGCGGCTTGCGCGGCGCGCGCACGGCGAAATGGTCGTAGACGGCATCGGGCAGGAGGCGCATCAGCTTGGCGACGATGCCCATCTGCCAGGGAATGACGGTGTAGCGGACGCCGCGGTCCAGGGCACGGGAGGCTTTCGCGGCGAACACGTCGGCATCCATCAGGAACGGCATCGAATAGGGGTTGCGCGCGGTCATGGGCGTGCGGATGTAGCCCGGCGCGATGGTCGTGACCCGTATGCCCTGCGGCGACAATTCGTTGCGCAGGCTTTCGCAGTAGGCGATGACCGCCGCCTTGGAAGCGCTGTACGCTCCCGCGCCGGGCAGCCCGCGTATGCCGGCCACGCTGGCGATGCCCGCCAGGTGGCCCCGGCCGGCCTGCTTCATGGCGGGAATGAAGGGCTCGAACGTCGCCACCATGGCGATCAGGTTGGTGTCGATCACGGCGCGGAAAGCGTCGAAATCCCCCATTTCCTCGGTCAACGTGCCGGTGCTGATACCGGCATTGGCGATCACCAGGCCGGTATCGCCCAAGGCCTGGAAATCCCGGGCCGCCGCATGCAGGGCATCGCGGTCACGCACGTCCAGCGCATAGCAGCGGTGCTTGCCCGGCAGCGACGCGGCCAGCGCCTGCAAGGCCTCCTGCCGCCGGCCCACCAGGCCCAGCGTGGCGCCCAGGGCCGCATAGCGGCGTGCCAGCGCCTGCCCGATGCCGCTGCTCGCGCCGGTGATGAAGACGTTCATGCTCCCCTCTCGTAACGTCATCATTATCTCCTTTAATCATGTAGTTCTTACCAAAAATCATTAAGAAACCGTCATCGCGCCGCTCCATTGTCGCGGCGGGACAGCTCCGGCCAGCCGTGGACGAATCTGCGATACTGCGAAAAGAACCGCGTCCGCGGCAACAGAGAGCAAGATGACGTCACTTCCCGTTTCCGATGTGCAAGCCGCGCTGGCCGGACTGGTCGGCCAGGCGAATGTCTATGCCGACCCCGCGGACAAGGCCCGCTACGAAACCGGCGCCCGCTACGGCGACGGCAAGGCCGCCCTGGTGGTGCGGCCGGGTTCGGCCACCGAGGTGGCGGCGGTGGTGCGCTACTGCGTGGACACCGGCACGCCGCTGATCGCGCAGGGCGCCAACACCGGCCTGGTGGCCGCCAGCACGCCTGACGCCAGCGGCACCCAGGTCGTGCTGAGCCTGGAGCGGCTGCGCGGCGAGATCGTGATCGACCGCGCCAACCGCACCGCCACCGTGGGCGCCGGCGTCACGCTGCAGGAACTGAACGACAAGCTGGCCGAACATGGCCTGTGCTTTCCCATCGACCTGGGCGCCAACCCCTCGCTGGGCGGCATGATCGCCACCAACACCGGCGGCTCGCGGCTGATCCGCTACGGCGACGTGCGCCACAACCTGCTGGGCATCGAAGTGGTGCTGGCCGATCCGCCCGGGCAGGTGCTCGACCTGATGAGCGGACTGCGCAAGAACAATACCGGCTACGACCTCAAGCAGTTCTTCGTCGGCGTGAGCGGCGCGGGCGGCATCATCACCCGCGCCGTCGTGCAGGTCCATCCCCTGCCGCGCCAGACCGCCACCGCGCTGATCGTGCCCACCAGCCAGGAAGCCGTGCTGGAACTGCTGATCGCGCTGGAAAGCGAGTTCGGCGATTTCCTGACCGCCTACGAAGGCATGTCCAGCTCCACCGTGCAGTCGGTCATCGACCACGTGCCCGGCGTCGCCAACCCCTTCGCGCCCGAACCCATCCCGGACTACTGCCTGCTGGTGGAACTGGCCGCCACCTCGTCGCGCGAAGTGCTGGGCGTGGACCTGCAATCGGCGCTGAACGACTTCCTGGAACGGCAATTCGACGTACTCGTGGCCAACGCCGTGCTGGATGGCGGCCCCGACCTCTGGAAGATCCGCCACTCCATCAGCGAATCCATCCGTCACCAGGGCAAGCTGATCGCCTTCGACATCGCCGTGCCGCGTTCCTCCATGGTCGACTTCCAGACCACCGCGCGGCGGATGCTGGAAGCCGACTTCCCCTGGCTGCGCCTGTTCGACTTCGGCCACTGGGCCGACGGCGGCACCCACTTCAACATCGTCTGGCCCCATGACGCCACGCCCGCCTACGACACGGACACCGTCGAAAAACTCCGGCTGGCGATCTACGACCTGGTCGTCCGCCAGTTCGGCGGCAGCTTCAGCGCCGAACACGGCGTCGGCCCCTACAACGAACGCTTCTACCACCGCTATGCCTCGCCCGAGGCGCAGGCGCTGTCCGGCAAGATCCAGCATGCGATCGACCCGAGTCACGCCCTAGGCCAAGTTCACTTCGGCCCCTCTCCCCAATCCTGACTTTCTCCAGAAAACCAAAAACGGCCTTGCACGGTTAAATGCAAGGCCGTTCTCGTATCCACGATCCAGACCCAGGGCACAGCGGATCCGGCTCCGCCGGTCCGCCAGTGCCGCCCCCTGGGGGGCGCGCGTCAGCGCGTAGGGGGGGTCCTTTCCCTACCGATCAGGAAGTCCGCGACCTGGAGCGCGCCGAGATTGCTGCCGGTCAGCGACGGCGAGGTCAGGTAGCGGCCGTTGATGGCCAGGGTGGGCACGCCGTCGATCTTGTAGGCCTCGGCCAGCTTGGTGGCGCGCTGCACCTTGCTCTGGACGCCGAAGGAGTTGTAGGCGGCCGTGAACTGGGCACGGTCCAGGCCCTGCTTCTCGGCCCAGTCGAAGATGCGGTTGGCCGTGTTCAGCGGCTGGCGCTGTTCATGGATGGCGGTGAAGACCATGCGATGCAACTGGTCGACCTTGCCCAGGGCTTCCAGGGTGTAGTACAGGCGCTGCTGCGGCTCCATGCCGGCATTGAAGCGCACCGGCACGCGGCGTACCACGACGTCGGGCGGCAGCTTCTTGATCCAGGCTTCCAGGCTGGGCTCCAGCGCGTTGCAGTGCGGGCAGCTATACCAGAAGAACTCGGTGACCTCGACCTTGCCCGGCGAATCGGTGGCCTGGGGCTGCTGCAGGCGGATGTATTCCGTGCCTTCGCGAGGCTGCTGCGCCTGGGCGGTGCCCGGCAGGGCGGCGACGAAACCGGCGGCCAGGGCCAGGCCGGCGAACATGTGGCGGAAAGCGTAGCGACCGATCATAGAATTCCTTTGGTAACGTGGCCCGGGCGGCAGGCCGGCCGGACGCGGTGGAAACTCGGACCGCGGCAGGCCGCGCGAAGTTCCACCGGGGTCATTTCTTCACGACGGCGGCCTCGATGCCGTTCTCGGCCAGGCGCGCGCGCGTGCGGTTCATGTCGTCGAGCCGGGTGAACGGCCCCACGCGTACGCGGTGCACCGTGCCGGCGGCCACGTCGGCCGTCTCCAGGCGCGCCTCGAACCCCATGAAAGCCAGCTTGGCCTTGAGCGCCTCGGCGTCCTCGATCACGCGATAGGCACCGACCTGGAGGAAATAGGTGCCCGACGCCCCCGCCGCCGGGGCGGGTGGCTGGGAAGGCGCGGCCGCCTGCGGCGCGGAAGGTTGCGCGCCCTTCTTGCTCTTGTCGACGTTCTGGCTGGCCAGGAAATCGCCCAGCGGATCGCGGGTGGCCTGCGGCACCGGCGCGGGCGCCGGCTGCGTGGCCGAGGGGCCCGAGGCCGACGGCGCGCCGGCGGGACCATCCTTGCCGTAAAGGCTGCGGTTCGGATCGGGAGCGTTGGCCGGATCGGGCGGCTGCGCGGGCGAGGCCGGCGGCCGGGTTCCCTTGCTGACGAAGGGCACCGGCGCCTTGGTGATGTAGAACGCCACCAGCACGGCCACCAGCAGGCCGACCAGCAATCCGGCCATCAGGCCGAACATGGTGCCGCCCACCGCGCGCTTGGGCGCGGCCTGGCGCTGGGCCGTGCCGGCCGGTTTGCCGCCGCGGGCGGACTTCGTCTTCGCTGTGGAGGCCATGAATCGTTACATCCGTTGCGGAGCGGAAACGCCCAGCAACGCCAGTCCGTTGGCCAGCACCTGCCGGGTCGCCGCCAGCAGCGCCAGGCGCGCCACCTTCAGCGCCTCGTCGTCCACCAGCACGCGCTCGGCATTGTAGTAGGCGTGGAAATCGGCGGCGCAGTCCTTGAGCCAGAAAGCGACATGATGCGGCGACAGATCGTTGGCCGCGAGCCCCACCATGGACGGAAACTCGGCCAGCCGCTGCAGCAGCAGGAACTCCCGTTCAGCCGTCAGCAACGACGTGTCGGCGCGCGCCAGATCGGCCTCGTCGCCACCCCATTGCGCCAGCACGGAACAGATGCGCGCGTGGGCGTACTGGATGTAGTAGACGGGATTCTCGTCGGTCTGCTTGAGGGCGAGATCGACGTCGAACACGAACTCGGTATCGGCGCGGCGCTGGATCAGGAAATACCGCACCGCATCGCGGCCCACCCAGTCGATCAGGTCGCGCATGGTCACGTAGCTGCCGGCGCGCTTGGAGATCTTGACCTCTTCGCCGCCGCGCATGACCTTGACCATCTTGTGCAGCACGTAGTCGGGATAGCCCTTGGGGATACCGACGTCCAGCGCCTGCAGGCCCGAGCGCACGCGCGCCACGGTGCCGTGATGGTCCGAGCCCTGGATGTTGATGGCCTTGGTGTAGCCGCGCTCCCACTTGGTGACGTGATAGGCCACGTCCGGCACGAAGTACGTATAGCCGCCCTCGGACTTGCGCATGACGCGGTCCTTGTCGTCGCCTTCGCCCAGTTCGGTCGTGCGCAGCCACAGCGCGCCGTCCTGCTCGTAGGTATGGCCGCTGGCGATCAGGCGCTGCACGGTCTGCTCGACCCGGCCCGACGTGTACAGGGAGCTTTCCAGGTAATAGTTGTCGAACTTCAGGTCGAAGGCCTGCAGGTCCAGGTCCTGCTCGCGGCGCAGGTAGGCCACGGCGAACTTGCGGATATCGTCGAGGTTCTCGGGATCGCCCGAGGCGGTGACCGGCTCGGCATCGGCCGCCTGCACCGTCTTGCGAGCCAGGAAGTCCGTCGCGATTTCCGAGATGTATTCACCGCGATAGCCGTCGGCCGGGAAATCCGGATGCTCGGGGCCGAAGCCGCGCGCGCGCGCCTGGACGCTGATGGCCAGGTTCTGGATCTGGTTGCCGGCGTCGTTGTAATAGAACTCGCGCGTGACGTTCCAGCCGCTGGCGTCGAACAGCCGGCAAATAGCATCGCCCAGCGCGGCCTGGCGGGCATGGCCGACGTGCAGCGGCCCGGTGGGGTTGGCCGACACGAATTCGACCATCACCTTGCGGCCGTTGGCCGGCGCGCGGCCGAACTCGGCGCCACGCACGCGGATGGCGTCGATCACCGCCTGCTTGGCGGCGGGCGCGATGCGCAGGTTGATGAAACCGGGGCCGGCGATCTCGGCACTCTGGACGAGCGCGTCCGCGCCCGGCAGCGCCAGCAGCGCATCGACGATGGCCTGCGCCAGCTCGCGGGGATTGCGCTTGAGGGGCTTGGCGATCTGCATCGCCACGTTGGTGGCGGCGTCGCCGTGAGAGGCCACCTTGGGCCGCTCGAGCAGCAAGGTGGGCGTGGCTTCGGGGGCGACGGCCTTGACGGCGGCGCCCAGGAGGCCCAGAAGTTGTTCCTGTTGCTCGGGGAGCATGGCTGGAATGATCGCGCTGAATGAAAAACCAAGAGCGGAATGTTAACAGCCGCGGGCCGGAGAGGGGAAAAGCCACGGACCCCGGCGTTCTCTACTGATGCCGCTCTGTCATCGGAGGTGACATATGATGCTTATGGATACCGAATGGCTCCGGTCGGATGGAGAGAGGTGGCGGCCATCGGGTTGCCCGCGCGGACTTCCGCCATAATGGATACCGGTCAACGACACGGGAAAAGCAACGCCATGATCGTCACCTTCAGATCCAAGGCCGCCGGCGAAGTCATCATGCTGGGCGAGCACGCCAGACCGCTGCTGGAACTGGCCGGCAAGATGCCCGAGATCGCCGCGGGCACGCGCGGCGTCTTCACGCCCGAACAATTGCCCGAGGCCATCCGCCGCATCGAGGCCGCGATAGGCGTCGAGAAGGAGCCTCGCTACGACGAGGACAACCCCGAGGAAAAAGAAAAGGCCGCCAGCCACGTCGGCCTGAGACAGCGCGCCTTCCCGCTGCTGGACATGCTGCGCAAGGCGCAGGCGCAGGACGTCAACGTGACCTGGGAAAGCTGAGGAGCCGCCGCATGACCCGACCACCCTGGCAGGACGTCCTGGACTTCTGGTTCCTGCCTCCCGACGATCCCGGCTACCTGAAGCCGCGCCACGTCTGGTTCCAGAAAAACCCCGACTTCGATGCCGAGATCGAACGGCGCTTCCTGCCGCGGATCGAGCAGGCGGTGGCCGGAGGTTTGCGCGAGTGGAAGCGCGAACTGGGCGGGGCGCTCGCGCGCATCGTGCTGCTGGACCAGTTTCCCCGCAACGTCTGGCGCGGCACGCCGCGCGCCTTCGCCGGCGACCCGCAGGCGCTGGCCGACGCGCTGGAACTGATCGACTCGGGCCGCTACCTGCAACTGCCGCCGGTGCAACGGGAATTCGTCTACCTGCCGCTGATGCACAGCGAGAACCCCGGCATCCAGGAACGATGCGTGGCCCTGTACACGACGCTGGCACAGGAACATCCCGCCTCCCAGAACTCGCTGGACTTCGCCATCCGCCACCGCGACATCGTGGAGCGCTTCGGCCGCTTTCCCCACCGCAACGCCATCCTGGGGCGGGCCAGCACGGGGCAGGAACTGGAGTTCCTGAAACAGCCCGGGTCGGGGTTTTGACTAGGACCAGACGAGCCTAGGACGACGCTGGATCCGCACGACCCCGGTGCTAAACTGGCCTCGTCGCTCTCCTCCAAAGCTGACCATGTACGCAGGAACCGGTATGTACAGCCTGAGCGAAGCGGCTCGTTTGATTGACGTCCCTTCGCGGCAATTGAATCGGTGGCTTTTCGGGTACCACTACCAGAAAAGCCAGGGCGACACGCGCTCGCGCTCCTGGTCTCCCCCGCTGTGGACACCGGCGCTATCCACGCAAGAATTCGACGAAAAGGTCATCGGCTTTCACGACTTGCTGGAAGTTCGCTTCGTCCACGCATTCGTCCAGTACGGCGTACCGCTGCTCGTCGTTCGCAAATGCCTGGAGTCCGCCCAGCAGATCTGGGGCGTCAAATATCCATTCACCACGCTGAAATTCAAAACGGATGGCCGAACGATATTTGGCGAAGCGATTCGGCAAGCTGGAATGGACGAAGCGTTGGTGGATCTGCGGAACAGACAGCATGTATTCCGGGAAATCATCAGCCCGTCGCTGTACGCTGGTATCGAGTATCACCAGGACCAGGCGTCCAGGTGGTATCCATTGCTTAAGCGGGAAGGCATTGTCCTGGACCCTTCCCGCCAGTTCGGAAGCCCCATCGTGGAAGCGGCAGGTACGCCAACCGACATCCTGCACGCGTCATACATGGCCGAAGGCGGAAACGAAGAAGCGATCAAGGCAACGGCTGCGATCTACGACATTCAACCGCGTCTTGTCAGATCTGCCGTCAGGTTTGAGGAAAGCCTGAGGCAACGAGTCCATTGAACTTCCTCCTGGACAACAATCTCCCGCCACAGTGGGCTCCCGCGCTTGCCGAAGCGAGCCAGGGAGTCCTGGCCGGCCGCATCGGTGAAGTCTGCCACCTGCGCAGCCGCTTTCCCAAGAACACAGACGACATCGTTTGGCTGCGGACTCTCGGTGAGGAGCGGGATTGGGCCATCCTGTCCGTGGATGCCTTCCGGAAAAAGAATGGCGCGGAGCGGCAGGTCATTCGCCAGTACGGCCTCTCGGTCTTCGTACTGCAATCGAGCTGGTCCAGCCGGAAGTACTGGGACAAGCTGTCGCAGCTGGTCCTATGGTGGCCCCGAATCGTCGATCAGGCCAACACGGTAGAACGCGCCGCGGTCGAGGTCCCCTGGCGCGTCTCCACCCGCTTCAAGCAACTGTAGCGGCTTGGGCAAGGGGCACCCGGCCCCGTGCCTGACCTGATCACACGCTCACTTCGGCAAGCTTGGTCCCCGCCGTCGCGGCCGGCTGCCCGCTGTCTCGGATATGCCGGTTGACCGCGCTCAGCACGGCCTTGAACGAAGCGGTGACGATGTCACTGTCCACGCCCACGCCGAAGCCGGTCGGGGCATCGCCCACCCGCACTTCCACATAGCAGGCGGCGGTCGCGTCGGCGCCCACGCCTATCGAGTGCTCGTGGTAGTCCATCATCCGCATCGGCATGTCCAGCGCCTGCACGAAGGCGTCGATCGGGCCGTTGCCGGTGCCCACCAGGGTGCGCGCCTCGCCGGCGACCTGCACGTCCACCTCGACCCGCACGCCGCCGTCGATGCTGGCCATGCGATGGCGGACGAAGCGATAAGGCTCGTGCTGCTCCAGGTATTCACTGCTGAAGATGGAGTAGACATCGGCGGCGACGACCTCCTTGCCGGTTTCGTCGGTCACGCGCTGGATGGCGCGGCTGAACTCGATCTGCAGGCGGCGCGGCAAGTCGAAACCATATTCCTGCTGCAACAGGTAGGACACCCCGCCCTTGCCGGACTGGCTGTTCACGCGAATGACCGCGTCATAGCTGCGGCCCAGGTCGGCCGGGTCGATGGGCAGGTAGGGAACGTCCCAGACGGCATCCGGCTGGCGCTGCGCGAACCCCTTCTTGATCGCATCCTGGTGCGAACCCGAGAACGCGGTGAAGACGAGGTCGCCCACGTAGGGATGGCGCGGGTGCACCGGCAACTGGGTGCAGTATTCGACGCAGCGGCGCACGTCGTCGATGTCGGAGAAGTCGAGCCCGGGCGAGATGCCCTGGCTGTAGCAGTTCAAGGCCAGGGTGACCAGGTCGACGTTGCCGGTGCGTTCGCCGTGGCCGAACAGGCAGCCCTCGATGCGCTCGGCGCCGGCCAGCACGGCCATCTCGGCCGCCGCGACCGCGGTGCCGCGGTCGTTGTGCGGGTGGACGCTGAGGATGATGCTGTCGCGATTGGCCAGGTTGCGGTGCATCCACTCGATCTGGTCGGCGTAGATGTTGGGCATCGCGCACTCGACCGTGGCGGGCAGGTTCAGGATGATCTTGCGGTTGGGCGTCGCGCCCCAGGCCTCGACCACCGCATCGCACACTTCCTTGGCGAAATCGAGCTCGGACGAACTGAACACCTCGGGCGAATACTGGTAGACCCATTCGGTGTCAGGACGCGCGTCGGTCAACTCCTTGATGAGACGGGTGCCTTCCAGCGCGATCTGCTTGACTTCTTCGCGCGACATGCCGAACACGATGCGGCGGAAGGCCGGCGCAATGGCGTTGTACATGTGCACGATCACCCGGCGGCCGCCCTCGACCGACTCGATGGTGCGGCGGATCAGTTCTTCGCGCGATTGCGTCAGCACCTCGATGGTGACGTCCTCGGGCACCCGGTTCTGGTCGATCAGGCCGCGGATGAAGTCGAAATCCGTCTGCGAGGCCGAGGGAAAGCCGACCTCGATTTCCTTGAAACCGATCTCGACCAGCTTCTCGAACATGCGCGTCTTGCGCTCGCCGTTCATGGGCTCGATCAGGGCCTGGTTGCCGTCGCGCAGATCGGTGCTCATCCAGATCGGCGCCTTGGTCATGCGGCGGTTGGGCCAGCTACGCTCGGAAAAGTCGTAGGCGGGAAAGGGGCGGTATTTCGCCTCGGGATTCTTCAACATGATGGACTGCTCCTGCTACTGCGGACTCGGAATGGACGGATGGACCGTGTGAGTGGCCGAGAGGGGGCTGCCGAACTGCCACGGGGACGCTAGGCCCGGCAACCGATCGGTAGTAGTAGCGAGGAGGCGATGAGGGCGACGATCGCGCGCACGTCGGCACCCGGCGCGGCTTGGCGCAGGGAGGCGGCGGAGCGGATGGCGGATGTGGCCATGGTTGCGATCGTGCTTGGGGAAAAATGCGGATAGATGTGATAGTCAACCACAAATTCGGATTGCTGGCAAGCCGCCTGGGCAAAAACTACGACGCCATCAGGCACCGGCGATGTCGGCGAGATGGTCGGCCGTCCATATGGGGAACGGAGCCTGCGCCCGCAAGGCCAGCAGGTCCGCATCGCCAGTCACCAGGGCCTCGGCCCCGGCGATATGGGCGAGCACGACGAAGACCTGGTCCTTCTTATCACGGCATTCGGGCAGGATCGGCCAGACGGCGGGCAACGTGACAACCTCGGCATACGGAAGAAAATCCGCGAGCAGGTCGTTCTGGTCACTCGCTGACAACCGGAACTTGGGATAAGCCAGGACACGCAGCAATTCATTGGCGGTAGCCCGGCAGACCAGAGGCGCAAGCCTGCCATCCTGCCAGGCCCGACGCATCCAAGCCAGCCGGCCTGAGGTGAACATCAGCGCCGACAGCACGATGTTGGTGTCGAGCACGACGCGACGCGTCATCGCCGTGCCCAAGCAAGGGCCTCTTCGATATCCTGCTCGGTGATGCCCAGTTGCTCCAGCTTGTCACGGACGGCTTGAGCCTGATGGACCCTGACCGGGGTCAATACGATGCGTCCGTTCTCGACCGTTACGTCGAAATAGTCCGTCTCGTCCACGCTGGAGACCGCGGCCTTGGGCAAGGTGATCTGGTTTTTCGATGTCAACTTGGCAAGCATAGGAAACTCCACAAACCAATAATTCTTACTTCCTTACTTGATCATATCAAGGAATCACGCTCTATCTAAGTCCGGGGTAAACCCGGGATACCCCCCTGCCCAACGCCGGTTCACCATCATCCGATAACCAGAAGGAGACTGCCGTGGCAAGCTACCAGGCCTTCCATGCCCGCTCGGTGGACCAACCCGGGCCATTCTGGAGCGAGCAGGCCCGGCTCGTCGACTGGCACGCGCCGGCCGCCCAGCCCCTGGACCTGTCGCATCCTCCCTTCTCGCGCTGGTTCGTCGGCGGACTGACCAATCTCTGCCATAACGCGGTCGACCGGCACCTGGCCGAACGCGGCGGCCAGCCCGCGCTGATCCACGTCTCGACCGAAACCGGCACCGAGTCCGCCTACTCCTACGCGCAGTTGCACGACGAAGTGAACCGGATGGCCGCGGTGATGCAGGCCCTGGGCGTGCGGCGCGGCGACCGGGTGCTGATCTACATGCCCATGATCCCCGAGGCCGCGTTCGCGATGCTGGCCTGCGTGCGGATCGGCGCCATCCACTCGGTGGTGTTCGGCGGCTTCGCCTCGGCCAGCCTGGCCACGCGCATCGACGATGCCCGGCCGACGCTGGTGGTGTCGGCCGATGCCGGATCGCGCGCGGGCAAGGTGATCCCCTACAAGCCCCTGCTGGACGAGGCGCTGCGCCTGGCCTCGCATGCGCCGGCCAGCGTGCTGCTGGTGGACCGGGGCCTGGCGCCCATGTCCTTGCAGGAAGGGCGGGACCACGACTACACGGCGCTGCGCGAGCGGCATGCGCATGCCCGCATTCCCTGCGTCTGGCTGGAGTCGAACGAGCCCTCCTACATCCTCTACACCTCCGGCACCACGGGCAAGCCCAAGGGCGTACAGCGCGACACCGGCGGCTACGCCGTGGCGCTGGCCGCGTCGATGCGCCACATCTTCTGCGCGCAAGCGGGCGACGTGATGTTCACCACCTCCGACGTCGGCTGGGTGGTGGGCCACAGCTACATCGTCTACGGGCCGCTGATCGCAGGCATGACGACGCTGATGTACGAAGGCACGCCGGTGCGCCCCGATGGCGCGATCTGGTGGAAGCTGGTGGAGCAGTACCGCGTCACCCACATGTTCAGCGCGCCCACCGCGATACGGGTGCTGAAGAAGCAGGATCCGGAAACCCTGCGCCGCCATGATCTTTCCACGCTGCGCACCTTGTTCCTGGCCGGCGAGCCGCTGGACGAGCCCACCGCGCGCTGGATACACGAGGCCATCGGCAAGCCGGTGGTCGACAACTACTGGCAGACCGAGACCGGCTGGCCCATGCTGGCGCTGCCGCGCGGAGTGGAGGATCTGCCCACCAAGTTCGGCTCGCCCGGCCTGCCGGTGTACGGCTATCGGCTGAAGATCGTGGACGAACAGACGGGCGAGCCGTGCCCGCCCGGGCGCAAGGGCGTGGTGGCGCTGGAGGCGCCGCTGCCGCCGGGCTGCATGACCACGGTCTGGGGCGATGACGAACGCTACGTCTCCACCTACTGGTCGGGCTTTCCCGGCAAGCTGCTGTATTCCAGCTTCGACTGGGGCATCCAGGACGAGGACGGCTACGTCACCATCCTGGGCCGCACCGACGACGTCATCAACGTCGCGGGACATCGGCTGGGCACGCGCGAAATCGAGGAAAGCGTCTCCAGCCATCCGGACATCGCCGAGGTCGCCGTGGTGGGCGTGCAGGACGCGCTGAAGGGCCAGGTGGCGATGGCCTTCGCCATCGCGCGCAGCGTCGAGCGTGCCGCGACACCCGAAGGTCGCATGCGGCTGGAAGGCGAGGTCATGCAGACGGTCGAGCGCCGGCTGGGCGCGGTGGCCCGCCCGGCGCGGGTGTTCTTCGTGAACGCGCTGCCCAAGACACGCTCGGGCAAGCTGCTGCGGCGGGCCATCCAGGCCATTGCCGAAGGGCGCGACCCCGGCGACCTCACCACCATCGAGGACGCCGGCGCGTTGCAGCAGTTGAAAGAGGCGATGTTTCCGCCGGCCTAGCGCTTGGCGGCCGCGGCCAGCGCCTGGCAGAAGGCCCGCGCCGCGGGCCCCGGCGGCGCGTCCACCCGATGCGCCAGATAGGCCTCCGACGCCAGCGAGCTGTCGCGGCCCAGCGCCGACACGGCCAACCGCACCAGCCGGCCCTCGGCCAGGTCCCGCTCCACCTGCCATGCCGGCAGGCGCCCCCAGCCCACGCCCGCAAGGATGAGCTGGTGCTTGGTGTCCTGCGTGTTGACGCGGCAGGTCTGCGGCGAAAGCACGCCGAAGTCCTGTCCCGGCGTCAACGAGGAAGGATCGGCCAGCACGATCTGCAGATGGCCGGCCAGGTCCGCCATCTGCAAGGGCAGGGCCATTGCCGCCAGCGGGTGGGATGCGCCGGCCACCGCCACCACCTCGACCGCCGCCAGGGCTTGCATGGCGATCTTCGGACTGCGAAAGTGCTCGCCCACCGTGATGCCCACGCCATAGCGCCGATCGAGCAGGCCCGACAGCGGCCCGCCCAGCGGCTCGACCGCCAGCCGCACCGCCACGGCCGGGTAGCGGGACCGCATGACGTTCAGGGCCTGCGCGACCCAGGCGATGGGGAACAGCGTATCGACCACCAGCGCAAGCTCGAGTTCGACACCTTCGCCCATGCCTCGGGCCCGCGCACGCATGGCGTCCACGCGCAGCAGAATATCCCGTACGTTGGACAATAGGGCCTGCCCCTCGTGAGTCAGGACAGGGCGATGTCCGCCGCGATCGAACAGCGCGACGCCCAGTTCTCCTTCCATCCTGGCGATGGCATGGCTGACGGCCGACTGCGCGCGCCGCAGCCGGCCGGCCCCCGCCCGGAAGCTTCCCGTTTCCGCCACGGCGGCGAACACACGCATCTGGTCCAGGGTCAGGGCGTCGATCATGATCGATTATTTGGATAGAAAACATCTAAATAATGTCACTTTTGTCGATCGACGGCCAACCCTATGCTGGCAGCCTGACGAACAGGAATGCACGATGCGGGCAAGCCATCAAGACATCGCGGTACGGGAAAAGAACAGCTGGGCGAGTGTCGCGGTCATCGTCGGCGGCGGCGTGGTGCTGGCGCTGCAGGTCGGCAAGGCCTCGATCGCCGCGCCGCTGCTGCGCGCCGACATGGGACTGGACCTGGCCGCCATCGGCTGGCTCACGGCCGTCATCGCCGTGCTCGGCATGCTGGGCGGCATGCCCGCCGGATCGCTGGTGGCGGCCCGTGGCGACCGCCACGTCTTTCTTGCCGGCCTGGGCACCAGCGCGCTGGGCGCGGCACTGGGCGCGGGCGCGCCCGGCTATGCCTGGCTGCTGGCTTCCCGTCTGCTCGAAGGCCTGGGGTTCCTGCTGGTGGTCGTCGCCGGGCCGGCGCTGCTGCAACGCGTGGTCGCCGCCGCACAGCGCGATCTGGCCTTCGCGCTGTGGAGCTGCTTCATGCCCACCGGCATCGCGCTGGCGATGTTGCTCGGTCCCCTGTTCTCGTCCTGGCGGATCTTGTGGTGGAGCAGCGCGGCGCTATCGTTGGCCGCTGCGGCCTCCGTCCTGCTGCTTCCTCCTTCGGCGCGCGGCGCTTGGCGGGGATGGCGCGACACGGGCCGCGACGCGCTGGCGACGCTGCGTGGCCGGGACCCCTTGCTGCTGGCCGCGGGATTCGGACTGTACAGCCTGCAGTTCTTCGCGCTGTTCAATTTCCTGCCCATCCTGCTGACCGAACGGATGAGGATGCCGCTACAGACCGCCGGGCTCCTGGCCGCCGCGGCCACGGCGGCCAACATCGCCGGCAATCTCTGCGCCGGCATCCTGATGGAGCGCGGGGTGGCCAGATGGGCGCTGGTGGCCTGCGGCAGCGTCGTCATGGGCCTGGCGGGAAGCGGGGTCTTCCTGTCCGTGCTGCCCGACGCCGGCAGCTTCGCGCTGTGCATGCTTTTCTCGGCCGCCGGCGGACTGATCCCCGCCACGCTGCTGGCGACGGCTCCGCGCGCGGCGCCCAGTCCGGCCCGGGTGCCGCTGGTGGTCGGGCTGATGATGCAAGGCAACAACCTGGGCCAGGTCGTGGGTCCGGCCGCGGTCGGCGGCCTGATCCAGTCATACGGCTGGCCCGCCGCGGCGGGCATCGCCGGCGTGGCGGGCGTGCTGGCGCTGGCCGTGGCCCTGGGACTACGACAGTCCGGAAGATGAATGGCAGGGACTTGAAATGCGCGCGATCGTCCAGAGATTGGGTTCAGGGGATGCCGCAATCGGGTCCCCGGTGAAACTTGCTGACTATCAGGAGATTCGAGCCATGAACGCTACTTTTTCGCTGGCGCCCTTGTTCCGCCAATCGGTCGGATTCGACCGCTTCAATGACCTTTTCGAGTCCGTCTTGCGCAACGACACGGGCAGCACCTATCCGCCCTACAACGTCGAGAAGCGCGGCGACGACGACTACCGCATCGTGATCGCGGCGGCCGGGCTACGCAACGAAGACCTGGACCTGCAGGTCGAGAGCGGCGTGCTGACCGTGACCGGCGGCCGCCGTGAAAAAAGCGAAGAGGCCGTCACCTACCTGCACCAGGGCATCGCGCAACGCGCGTTCAAGCTGTCGTTCCGCTTGGCCGACCATATCGAAGTGCGCGGAGCGCATCTCGAGAACGGCCTGTTGAACATCGACCTGGTCCGGGAAGTGCCCGAGGCGGCCAAGCCCCGGCGCATCGAGATCGGCAGCGCCGCCCCCACGCCGCGCGAGCAACCCGCGCTGGCCAACGCCGCCTGACGGCACGGCGGAGCGGCAACGCTCCGCCCTTCTTCCTTACGCCGCTGCATCCCACACGTCGTGGCTGCGCGGCGTATCGATGCGATAGTCCGTATAGGGCCGCTGCAGCAGCTCGGCTCCCAGCCGCCTGGCCGCGCCGACCGGGTCGCGGGGGTCGCGCGCGACTTCGCCCCGGCGATTGCCCGAACCGTGCACATAGCCGACGAAGGCCGAATGGCTGTACCGGGCGAATTCCTGCACCTGGTGCACGATGCCCAATCCCGCTCCGGGATAGCTTTCTTCCGAGGCCAGCGTCAGCGCCAGCCGCTTGCCCTGCATGCGCGTCATCACCTCGGCATGATGCGGGTAGGCGGCCGAGTAATAGGCGAACGACCGGTCGAAGAAAGCCTTGGTCTGCGCCGACATTCCGTACCAGTAGATGGGCGTGCAGAACACCACGCCGGCGGCGGGCAGGAACTCTTCCAGGAAGAGTTCGCCGTAGCGATCGGCCGGCAGCCCGGACGCAGGCGTACGGTCGCCCAGGAATCCGCTGATGTAGTCGTCCAGGAAACGCAGGCGTGGGGCAAGTCCCGCCTCCTGCGCGCCGGTCTCGACCGCGCGGGCCAGCAGTGCACTGTTGCCGTCCCGGCGGGGGCTGCCGACCAGGATGAGTATCGAAGAAGATGAGTCCATGTCATGCATTCCCGTAGAAAGAAGTTTCCCGGACTCGCCGGGGATGGAAAGAATGTAGGGGCATGCCGCGGTTATTGGCGAATGAGCTTCTTTCCAATAGGATGAATTGAATTCATCTCCAGGCCACTCATCCAGTGTTCGCCCGACTGCCTCTGAACGCCCTGCGCACGTTCGAAGCCGCCGCGCGGCTGCGCAGCTTCAAGCTGGCCGCGCAGGAACTGCACGTCACGCCCACCGCGGTGTCCCACCAGATCCGGACGCTGGAGCACCACCTGGGGGTGGCCCTGTTTCAGCGCGAGGCGCGCGGCGTGACGCTGACCGCGCCGGGGGCACGGCTACTGGAAACCGTGCACGGCGCGCTCCTGGACATCGGCCAGGCCATGGACGCCCTGCGGCCGCGGCCCGGCACGGGCGTGGTCACCGTCACCACCACGCATTCCTTCGCCGCCCTATGGCTCGTGCCCCGGCTGGGCCGCTTCTACCAGGAACATCCCGGTTGCGAAGTGCGGCTGGACGCCACCGAGCGCGTGGTCGACCTGTTGCAGGACGCCAGCGTGGACGTGGCCATCCGCTACGGCGGGAACGAGCCGCCGGGCCTGCTGGCACCGGCGGCGCTGGCCGAGTCCTTCGGCGTCTATGGCACGCCGGCGGCCGTCCGCGCGGCCGCCAAGGCCAGGCCGACACTGATCTCGGTGCAATGGCGCGACTCCACCCTGTACGAGCAGGGCTGGCGGCAGTGGTGCGCGGCGGCGGGCCTGCGCTGGCTGGGCGGACGGCCGTCCATGCGGCATTACGAGGAAGAGCACTACGCCTTGCAGGCCGCGATCGCGGGCCAGGGGCTGGTGCTGGCGAGCTCGGTCATGGTCTCGGATGCCGTCGGCGCCGGGCTGCTGCGGCCGTTCAAGCCCGGGGTGCGCGTACCGGGCGACCGCTACATCGTGCTGTGCGCTCCCGGCCGCGAACGCCACCCGCCGGCCCGCGCCTTCCTGGCCTGGATCGAACGGGAGTTCGCCGGCGCGCGGGACGACGAGCCGGTCAGCCGGCCGGCTCGGTGAAGCGCAGGCCGGCGATGCCTGCCACCGCAAGCGCCAGGAAGAACAGGCGGCCGGGCGGCGCGCCTTCGCCGAACACACCATGCCCAACACCGTCAGCCCGACGGTACCCAGGCCGGTCCAGACCGCGTAGGCGATGCCCAGGGGCAGCGCGCGCAAGGCGTGCTCCAACAGGAAGATGCTGCCCAGCGCCGCCACGATCGCCACCGCGCTGGGCACGGGCCGGCTCCAGCCGGCGTTGAGCTTGAGCGCCACCCCCATCACCACCTCCAGGCAGGCCGCCGCCAACAGATAGGTCCAGGCCATGGCGCTACGCCCGCGCGACCGTCGCCGCGGCATCGTGGCGCGAGGCACCCGGCAGGCGATTGGCCGCAATGGCCCGCTGTACCGCCGGCCGCGCCGCGATGTCCGCCAGCCAGCGGCGAACCGCCGGATAGTCCGCGATGTCGAGGTCCAGTTCCTCGTGCGTGCGCAACCATGGAAAGGCCGCCATGTCGGCGATCGTGTAGTCGTCCATCGCCAGGAAGCGGGATGCCCGCAGCCGGCGTTCGACCACGCCGAACAAACGATGGGATTCTTTCCGGTAGCGAGCGATGGCCTCGGCATTGGTGCCGCCGGCGCCGTGCAGGAACCACCACAACTGCCCCAGCATGGGACCGATGCCGCCCACCTGGAAGTACAGCCATTGGCGCACCTGCGTGCGGCCCGCCAGGGTCGAAGCCGAGAAGCGCCCGTACTTGTCCGCCAGATAGTCCAGGATGGCGCCCGATTCGAATATCGCCAGCCCGGCATCTTCATCCACGATGGCGGGAATCTTGCCGTTGGGATTGATGGCCAGGTAATCCGGCTGATGCTGGTCGCCCCGCCCCAGATCCAGTGCGACCTGCGCGTACGGGATGCCCGTTTCCTGAAGAAAAATGCCGATCTTCAGCCCGTTGGGCGTATCGGCGGTATAGAGCGTGATGGCGTCTTTCCGGGTCATGGCCAGGCTCCTTGGCGTCGGTTATGGATTGCAATTACAATTACTGCATTGGCAACTATGACGCACCACGAACCGTTGCGCAAGAGGAGACGAGCGATGTCCTTTTCCTTCGTTTCGAACGACGATGCCGCGACCCGCCGCGCGGCGGCCCGTTGTCTGGCGGCATTGAACCCCGGCGGGAAACCAGCGGGGCAGGCTCCGCTCAGCCCCTGGCAGACCATCGAAGCCAGCGCGCAGGTGCTGGAAACCAATGCGCTGGCGGACCACGCGTGGGTGGTCCGCAGCCGCGCCGTGAACGGCGCGCCAGCGATGGCCAGCGCGTGGCCGCTGTGGTTTCGCCGCGATGCGGCCCGCTACGAGCGGCCCCTGGTCTGCCTGTGCCGCATTCCATCGGTGGCCGGGTTGCAAGGGCTGGCGGCGCAGTTGCGCCAACGCGGCGTGCTGTGCAACGAAGCCACCGCCTGGCGGGAAGGCGGATCCCCGGAGCGCCATGCTGAACTGCCGCTGTGGCTGGCCGACAACCTGGACTATGTGCCCTACGACCTGGCCTGCGCGGACGAGGCGCGGGCCGTGCTGGAAGGCGCCCTGGAGGACATGTATGACCAAGGCACCCGCCGCTTCTACTATTTGTCGGCGCACGACCTGCCAACCCCAGCCGGCACTATCATGGATCCGGCCATGGCATCCGATGCGATGCGGGGCATGTACCTGGCTCGAGCCACCCCGGCCGGAGCCGCCATTACCCACGTCCGGCTACTGGCGGCGGGGACGGTACTGCATGCCGCGTTGCGCGCGGCGCGCTTGCTGTGGCGGGGCTGGCGCATAGGCGCGGAGGTCTGGAGCTGCCCTAGCTACACGCGGCTGGCGCGCGAAGCGCGCCAGGCTTCGTGGCATGCACTGTTGCACCCGGACGCGCCGGCGGAAGCTTCGCATCTCGTCCGCTGCCTGGCGCGGGGCCGGGGTCCGGTCATCGCGGCCACCGCCTACCCCCGCCGCATCGCCGAACAGATCGGCGCCCACGTGCGCGGGCCGTTCATGGCCGTGGGCGGCGACTCCATGGCAATCGCGCCGCAGGACGACCCGCTGTCATCCCGGGCGCTTGCCCTGGCGGCAATCCAGGTTCTGCAAAACACGGACCGCTAACCGGCGCCGCCCGCCGCCATCGACCGCCTGGCGTCCGCCGCGGCGTGGTCCAGCGCCTTGGCGAACAGATCTCTTTCGGCGCCGCTGAACCGGGACAGGAACAGTTCGTCCACGGCGGTCTCGTACACCTTCCACATCTTGCGGCGCAGCGCGCGCCCTTCCTTGGTGATCGAGGCGAAGGCCGCCCGGCCGTCCTCGGCCGAACGCGCCCGCGTGACCAGTCCCTCGCGCTCCAGGCGATCCACCAGCCGCGTCAGGTTATAGCGTTCGATGGCCAGGACATCGGCCAGCTCGTGCATGCGGCGGGTACCGCCGGGGCCGCTTTCCAGCCCCCACAAGGCGTCGTACCAGGCATAGGGAGGCAGGTCCGCGGCGGCAAGGCGGCGCTCGATCTCCCGGATCATCCAGCGATGCGCGCGGACGAACGAGAACCAAAGATCGGCTTGCTCTGCGGCCATGAATGCTCCCTGGGTTGATATTGCAGTTGCAATTATATGACCGGAGATTAGAATTGCACTTGCTATCATTGTAATTGCAATCATATGCGTGGCCGCGGGCGACCCCCAGGCCAGCAGCCTTAGTGGAGCCGCCTCATGTCCCGACCGACACCATCCATCGACATCGATCCCCAGGAAACCCGAGAGTGGCTGGACGCCATGGAAGCCGTCATGGCGGTGGAAGGCCGCGATCGCGCGCACTTCCTGATAGACCAGTTGCTGGACGAGGACGTGGCGCAACACGGCAGCCTGCACGGCCGGGTCACGACGCCCTACGTCAACACCATTGCCCGCGCACGCCAGCCCGTATATCCCGGCGACCTGGCCATCGAGCGCCGGCTGAGCGCCTACGTGCGCTGGAACGCGATGGCCATGGTCCTGCGAGCCGGGCGGCACTCCAATGTCGGCGGCCACATCGCGACCTACGCATCGGCCGCGGCGCTGTACGACGTCGGCTTCGACCACTTCTTCCGCGGCCGGACCGACACGTTTGCCGGCGACCTGGTCTACATCCAGGGGCACTCCGCTCCCGGCATCTACGGCCGCGCCTACATCGAAGGCCGCCTCGACGAAGCCCGGCTGGACGACTTCCGGCGGGAAGCCGGACGCCCCGGCCTGTCGTCCTATCCTCATCCCCGGCTCATGCCCGACTTCTGGCAGTTCCCCACGGTTTCCATGGGCCTGGGACCACTGACCGCCGCCTATCAGGCGCGCTACATGCGCTACCTGGACTATCGCGGCCTCAAGCCCCAGCAGGGGCGCAAGGTCTGGGCCTTCCTGGGCGACGGCGAAATGGACCAGCCCGAATCGCTGGCGGCCATCGCGCTGGCCGGGCGGGAGAAACTGGACAATTTGATCTTCGTCGTCAACTGCAACCTGCAGCGGCTGGACGGCCCGGTGCGCGGCAACGGCAAGGTCATCCAGGAGCTGGAAGGCACGTTCCGGGCCGCGGGCTGGAACGTCATCAAGGTCATCTGGGGCGGCGGCTGGGATGCCCTCCTGGCCCGCGACCATGCCGGCCTGCTGCGCCGCCGGATGATGGAATGCGTGGACGGCGACTACCAGACCTTCAAGTCGCAGGACGGCGCCTACGTGCGCCAGCACTTCTTCGGCAAGTATCCGGAGCTGCTGGAGATGGTCGCGCACCTGACCGACGACGAGATCTGGCAGTTGGCGCGCGGCGGCCACGACCACGAGAAGGTCCATGCCGCCTATGCGGCCGCCACCGCCCACGCGGGCCAGCCCACCGTGGTGCTGGCCAAGACGGTGAAGGGTTTCGGCATGGGGGAATCGGGCGAGGGGCAGAACATCAACCATCAATTGAAGAAGATGGCGGACGCCTCGGTCCGGGCATTCCGCGATCGCTTCGCGCTACCGCTGACCGACGAGCAACTGGCCGACCTGCCCTACCTGAAACCCGAACCGGGCAGCCTGGAGGCCCGCTACCTGGCCGAACGGCGGGCCAGCCTGGGCGGCCATGTCCCCTCGCGCAGCGGCGCAATGGCCCCGCTGCCGATACCCCAGCTCGATGCCTTCGCCGCTCACTTGAAGGACACCGGTGAACGCGGCGCCTCCACCACCATGGCCTTCGTGCGCATCCTGAGCACCTTGCTGAAGGACCCGGCGCTGGGCCCGCTGGTCATCCCCATCGTGCCCGACGAGTCGCGCACCTTCGGCATGGAAGGCCTGTTCCGGCAGATCGGCATCCATTCGCACCTGGGCCAGCTCTATACCCCGCAGGATGCCGGCCAGCTCAGCTACTACAGGGAAGCGCGCGACGGGCAGATCCTCCAGGAAGGCATCAACGAGTCGGGTGCCATCTCGTCCTGGATCGCCGCCGGGACGTCCTACAGCACCCACGGTCTCGCCACCATCCCCTTCTACATCTTCTATTCCATGTTCGGCCTGCAGCGCGTGGGCGATCTTGCCTGGGCAGCCGCCGACGCGCGCACGCGGGGCTTCCTGCTGGGCGCCACGTCCGGCCGCACGACGCTGATGGGCGAGGGCCTGCAGCACGACGACGGGCACAGCCACGTGCTGTCCTCGGTCATTCCCAGTTGCGTCTCGTACGACCCCACCTTTTCGTACGAACTGGCGGTCATCATCCAGGACGGACTGCGCCGGATGTACGTCGAGCAGGAAGACATCTATTACTACATCACGCTGCTGAACGAGAACTACCCCCACCCCGCCCTGCGCGAGACGGACCGGGAAGGCATCCTGAAGGGTCTGTACCTGTTCCGCGCATCCGCGGCCCCGGCCTCGCTGCTCCGCGCGCAACTGCTGGGCAGCGGTGCCATCCTGCGCGAGGTCATCGCGGCGGCCGAGCTGCTGGAAAAAGACTTTTCCGTTGCCGCCGACGTCTGGAGCGCCACCAGCCTGACCGAGCTGCGGCGCGACGGCCTGGCCGCCGAACGCTGGAACCTGCTCCATCCCGAGGCCGCGCCACGCTCGCCGTACGTGCAGCAGTGCCTGGCCGGGCGCCAGGGCCCCATCGTGGCCGCGACCGACTACATGAAGATCGTCGCCGACCAGATCCGCCCCTTCGTCGGCGGCCGCCGCTTCGTCGCGCTGGGCACCGACGGCTTCGGGCGCTCCGATACCCGCGAGTCGCTCCGGAGCTTCTTCGAGGTGGACCGGCACTTCATCGTGGTCGCGACACTGAAGGCCCTGGCCGACGAAGGCGCCATCCCGCCGGCCACGGTCACGCAGGCCATGCAGCGCTACGGCATAGCCGCCAACAAGCCGGATCCGGCCGCGGTGTGAACGAAGGGAGGCATGCCACAATGCCGGCATGCGCACCTTTCTTCTCTACGTCGCCACCGCCTTGGCGGAGATCGTCGGCTGCTACCTGCCCTACCTGTGGCTGCGGGAAGGCCGCTCGGTTTGGCTGCTGGTTCCCGCGGCGGCCAGCCTGGCGCTATTCGCCTGGCTGCTGACCCTGCACCCCACCGCCGCCGGCCGGGTCTATGCCGCCTATGGGGGCGTCTACATCGGCGCCGCCATCGTGTGGCTGTGGGCCGTGGACGGCATACGGCCCACCTCGTGGGACGTGGCGGGCGCGGCGGTGGCGCTGGCCGGCATGGGGATCATCATTTTCCAGCCGCGCTAGGAGGTCACAAACTGCTCATCAACGCCCGCCGCAGTTCGTCCTCGCTGCGTCCGCTGCGCGACGCGTAATCCGCCAGCTGGTCCTCGCCGATCTTCCCGACATTGAAATACTGCGACTCGGGATGGCTGAAGTAGAAGCCGGATACGGCCGCGGCGGGGTACATGGCCAGGCTGTCGGTCAGTTCCATGCCGATGTCCTGGCAGGCCATGACCTCAAACATGTCGCGCTTGACCGTGTGCTCGGGGCAGGCCGGGTAGCCGGGCGCGGGACGGATGCCGCGATAGGCCTCCTTGATCAGCGCCTCGTTGTCCAGGGCCTCGTCCGGCGCGTAGCCCCACAGGTCCTTGCGCACGCGCTCGTGCATGGCTTCGGCGAAGGCCTCGGCCAGCCGGTCGGCGATGGCCTTGAGCATGATGCTGGAGTAGTCGTCGAGCTGTTTCTGGAACTCGGCTTCCCACTTCTCGATGCCCAGGCCGCCGGTGACGGCGAACATGCCGATGTAGTCGGCAATCCCGCTGGACTTGGGCGCGATGAAGTCGGCCAGGCATTTGTTGTCCACGCCTTCGCGCTTGGCGGTCTGCTGGCGCAGGTTGCGCCAGGTGAACAGGACCTTCTGGCGCGACTCGTCGGCGTAGATCTCGATGTCGTCGTCGTTGACGCTGTTGGCGGGGTAGAAGGCCACGACGCCGTTGGCGGTCAGCCAGCGGCCTTCGATCACGCGCTTGAGCAGCGCCAGGCCATCGGCATGGACCTTGCGGGCCGAGTCGCCCACGACCGCGTCGTCCAGGATGGCGGGGAAGGCGCCGTGCAGGTCCCAGGTCTGGAAGAAGGGCTGCCAGTCGATATAACGCGCGATCTCGGCCAGGTCGAAGTTCTTGAACGTGCGGCGGCCGATGAACTTGGGCCGCGGCGGCTGGTAGCCGTCCCACTCGATGGGCGGCTTGTTGGCGCGCGCCTCGGCCAGCGGGATCAGCGGCGTGGCCTTGCGGTTGGCGTATTGCTCGCGCACGCGCTCGTACTCGGTCTTGATCTCGGCGATGTACTGCGCGGCCTGGTCCGACACCAGGTTCTGCGCCACGCCCACCGAGCGGCTGGCGTCGGTCACGTAGATGACCGGGCCTTCGTAGTGCGGCGCGATCTTCACGGCCGTGTGCACGCGGCTGGTGGTGGCGCCGCCGATCAAGAGCGGCAGGTTGCGTTCGCGGAAGTAGTCGTCGCGCTGCATCTCGGCGGCGACGTAGGCCATTTCCTCCAGGCTGGGCGTGATCAGGCCCGAGAGGCCGACGATGTCGGCCTTTTCTTCCTTGGCCTTGGCCAGGATTTCCGCGGCCGGCACCATGACGCCCATGTTGACGACTTCGAAGTTGTTGCACTGGAGCACGACGCTGACGATGTTCTTGCCGATGTCGTGCACGTCGCCCTTGACCGTGGCGATGACGATCTTGCCCTTGGAGCGGACGTCGCCGCCGGCGGCCTCGATCTGGCGCTTTTCTTCCTCGATGAAGGGAATGAGGTGGGCCACGGCCTGCTTCATCACGCGCGCGGACTTCACCACCTGCGGCAGGAACATCTTGCCCGAGCCGAACAGGTCGCCCACGACGTTCATGCCGTCCATCAGCGGCCCCTCGATCACCTCGATGGGGCGGCCGCCGCGTGCGTCCACGGCCTGGCGGGCTTCCTCGGTGTCCTCGACGATGTAGGTGTTGATGCCGTGCACCAGCGAGTGCGTCAGCCGCTCGCCGTAGGGCAGGCTGCGCCAGGCCAGGTCTTCTTCCTTTTTGGCGCCCGAACCCTTGATCGTGTCGGCGAACTGCACCAGCCGCTCGGTGGACGTGCGTTCGTCGCCCGGGTCCTTGCGGCCGAGCGGTTCGGCGCGGTCCAGCACCACGTCTTCCACCAGGTCGCGCAGCACCGGGTCCAGGTCGGCGTACACGCCCAGCTGGCCGGCGTTCACGATGCCCATCGTCAGCCCTTCGCGGATGGCGTGGTACAGGAAGACCGTGTGGATGGCCTCCCGCATCGGCTCGTTGCCGCGGAACGAGAAGCTGACGTTGGAGATGCCGCCCGACACCTTGGCGTGCGGCAGGTTCTGCCGGATCCAGCGCGTGCCCTCGATGAAGTCCACGGCGTAGTGGTTGTGCTCCTCGATGCCGGTGGCGATGGCGAACACGTTCGGGTCGAAGATGATGTCCTCGGGCGGGAAGCCCACTTCTTCCACCAGCAGCTTGTAGGCGCGTCCGCAGATGTCGATGCGGCGCTGGAGCGTATCGGCCTGGCCCTGCTCGTCGAAGGCCATGACCACCACCGCCGCGCCGTAGCGCCGGCACAGCCGGGCCTGGTGAAGGAAGGGCTCGATGCCTTCCTTCATCGAGATCGAATTGACGACGGACTTGCCCTGCACGCACTTCAGGCCGGCCTCGATCACGCTCCACTTGGAGCTGTCGATCATGACCGGCACGCGCGAGATGTCGGGTTCGGAGGCGATCAGGTTCAGAAAGCGCGTCATGCTGGCCTGCGAATCCAGCATGGCCTCGTCCATGTTGATGTCGATGATCTGCGCGCCGTTCTCGACCTGCTGGCGGGCCACGGCCAGCGCCTCGTCGAATTTCTCCTCGCGGATCAGGCGGGCGAACATCTTGCTGCCGGTGACGTTCGTGCGCTCGCCCACGTTGACGAACAGGGTCTCTTCGTCGATGTTCAGCGCCTCCAGGCCGGACAGGCGCATCTTCGCCTCGATCACCGGGGGCTGGCGCAGCGGCAGCCCCGCCACCTTGTCGGCGATGGCGCGTATGTGGTCAGGCGTGGTGCCGCAGCAGCCGCCCACGACGTTGACGAAGCCGGCGCGGGCGAACTCTTCCAGCAGGCGCGAGGTGTCTTCCGGCGTTTCGTCGAAGCCCGTGTCGCTGAGCGGATTGGGCAGGCCGGCGTTCGGATAGACACAGACGAAGGTGTCGCTGATCTTCGACAGCTCGGCGATGTAGGGCCGCATCAGCGCCGCGCCCAGCGCGCAGTTCAGGCCGATGGTGATGGGGCGGGCGTGGCGTACCGAGTTCCAGAAGGCTTCGACCGTCTGCCCCGACAGGATGCGCCCGGAGGCGTCGGTGACCGTGCCCGAGACCATGACGGGCAGGCGCTCGCCGCGCGCCTCGAACACTTCCTCGACGGCGAAGATGGCCGCCTTGGCGTTCAGCGTGTCAAAGATGGTCTCGATCAGGACGAGGTCGATGCCGCCGTCGAGCAGTCCGTTCAACTGCTCGGTATAGGCCGCGCGCAGCTCGTCGAAGGTGACGTTGCGCGCCGCCGGATCGTTCACGTCGGGCGAGATGGACGCGGTCTTGGGCTGGGGCCCCAGCGCGCCCGCCACGAAACGGGGCCGCTCCGGCGTGCCGAACTCGTCGCAGGCCTGGCGCGCCAGCCTGGCCGAGGCCAGGTTCAGCTCGTAGGCCAGTTCGGGCAGCTCGTAGTCGCCCTGGGCGATGGAGGTAGCGCCGAAGGTATTGGTCTCGATGATGTCCGCGCCCGCGGCCAGATAGCCGCGGTGGATTTCCAGGATGACCTCGGGCCGGGTCAGGCTGAGCAGCTCGTTGTTGCCCTTCACGTCCTTGCCGTGGCCGGCGAAGCGCTCGCCCCGGAACGCCGCCTCGTCCAGCTTGTAGCGCTGGATCATGGTGCCCATCGCGCCGTCCAGGATCAGGATGCGCTCGGTCAGGAGGCGCGCGAACTCGGCGCCGCGCGTGTAGGACGAAGGGGGATAGGGAAGGGCGGGGAAAGACATGGACGACACGGGGCCTCGCAGGATCCCTGGCACAGGCCCCTGGGAGGCACGGCCAGCCAGGGGGTGGACTGGCTAACCCGCTATTTTACCAAGGGCAACGAAGGTGCCCCATACTGGCGTCGAATTCAGCGGGCACCGGGAACCGGCGGCTCGAAAGCGCGGATGGCCGGAAGCGGGCCATCGTAGCGTTCGGCCTGGACCGCGGTGAGCTGTCCCGTGCAACCCTGGGCCAGCGAGGACGTGCCCGCGTCGCGCGTCAGCACGTTGGGATTGCCGTGTACGCACAGGGGCGGGCCGTCGTCCTGCCTGTCCGCGGGGTCATACCAGGCCCCGGTAGGCAATTGCACCACGCCAGGCCGAATGTCGGTGCTCAAGGCAGCGCTTGCCAGGCAGGCCCCGCGGCCGTTGGACAGGCGCACGATGTCGCCCTCGCGAATGCCGCGCGCCACTGCGTCGTCCGGATGCATGGTGCATACCTCCCGGCCATCTCGCTTGGCTCCCGCGCTGTGGCGGCCGAAGTCCAGCTGGCTGTGCAGCTTGGTCGCCGGCTGGTTGGCGACGAGATACAGCGGATGAGCGTCGGTAGGCGCGTCCTGCGGCGCCAGCCAGGCGGGGTGCCCGGGGCAATCGGCATAGCCGAAGCCTGCCACCACGGGTGAACTCACTTGCACCTTGCCGCTGGGAGTGGGCAGCGGCGCGCCTGCGGGATCATTGCGGAACGCGCGCAGGATGCCGCCATCGTCTTCGCGCTGTGGCAGTACCAGGCTTCCCTGCCGCCAGAATGTCTCGAAGTCCGGGGCCTCGCCGCCGAGTTCGCGCAGGGCGGCACGGGTCCGCTCGTACAGATGTTCCAGCCACTGGCGGCTGGTGCGTCCCTCGGTGAACGCCTCGTGCGTGCCCAGCCGCCCGGCCAGCGCGGCGAAGATGTCGTAGTCGTCGCGCGCCTGCCCGTTGGGGGGCGCAATGCGATGCATGGCGACGACCAGCGGATCGGTAGGCGTGGCGCCGATGTCTTCGCGCTCCAGGGTCATGGTGCTGGGCAGAACGATGTCGGCATGGCGAGCCGTGGCGGTCCAGGCGATCTCATGCACGACGAAGGTATCGAGCTGGCGGAAAGCCATCGCCAGCCGGGCCAGGTCCTGGTGATGGTGGAAGGGGTTGCCGCCCGCCCAGTACGCCAGGCGGATGCGGGGGTAAGTGCGGGTCTGGCCGTTGTAGGCATAGGACTGCCCCGGATGCAGCAGCATGTCCGCGACGCGCGCCACGGGGATGAAATCCTTCACGCCATTGGTGCCCTGGGGCAGCGCGGCCACCGGCACGGCGTTGCTGCGCTTGCCGTAGTGCGCCAGCGTCCCCAGTGCATAGGCATAGCCTCCGCCAGGCAGGCCGAGCTGGCCGAGCACCGCGGCCAGCACCGCGCCGGCCCATACCGGCTGTTCCCCATGCTCGGCGCGCTGGAGCGAATGCGACACCGTCACCAATACCCGCTTGCCGGGCAGGCTGCGTGCCAGCTCGGCGATTTCGGCGGCCGCGAGGTCGCATTTCGGCGCGGCCCACGCTGCGGACTTGGGCTGCCCGTCGCTCCGCCCCACCAGGTAGTCCTCGAAGCGGTCCCAGCCGTCGCAATACCGGTCGAGGAAGGCGCGGTCGTGCATGCCCTCGGCCACCAGCGTATGCATCAGGCCGAGCATGAGCGCCGTATCGGCGCCCGGCCGGATCGCCAGCCAGCGGGCATCCGCCTCTGCCGGCATATCGCTGCGCAGGGGACTGATGCAGAAGAACCGGCAACCGCGGCGCGCCGCATCGTGCATGGCGCCGCGCTCGACGTGGCGGCTGATGCCGCCGCTGGCCACGCGCGAGTTCTTCAGCGCCATGCCGCCGAAAGCCAGCACCACGTCGGTATGGGCGACGATCTGTTCCCAGGTGACGTTGCGCCGGGCGACTTCGTCCATGCTGCCCAGGATGTGGGGCAGGATGACGCCCGAGGCGCCCGCGCTGTAGCTGTTGACCGAGCGGACGTAGCCGCCCAGCGAGGTATTCAGGAAACGGTGGACCTGGCTCTGGGCATGGTGGAAACGCCCGGCGCTGGACCAGCCGTACGAGCCGCCGAATATTGCCTCGGGACCATGGCTTTGCTTGACGCGGGAAAGCTCCGCGGCCAGGCGGTCGAGCACCTCGTCCCAGGACATGGCCACGAATTCGTCGCGGCCGCGCCTGGCGTCGGGCCCCGGTCCGTTCTCCAGCCAGCCCCGGCGCACCATGGGCTGCGTGACGCGCGCGGGATGGTCCAATGCCCCGGGGAAATTCTCGATGATGGGATTCGGATCGGGATCGTCCGGATGCGGCTGCACGATCAGCCCGCTCCGGTCGAGCCGCGCCTGGAAGACGCCCCAGTGCGCGCTGTGCGGCAGCATGCCCGGTGACGGAAACGCGGTGTCGATGTCGGCCATGGCGCGCCTCAGTCCTGCGGGCCGGTGGCCACGGGGGCGCCGGGCTGCGCCGACCATTCGCTCCATGAACCGGGATACAGCGCCGCGCCGGGGAGGCCCGCCACCGCCTGGGCCAGCAAGTTGTGGCAGGCCGTAACGCCGGAGCCGCATTGGTTGACCCACTGCCGCACCGGCACGCCGCCCGCCAGCGCTTCGAAGTCGCGGCGAAGTTCCTCCGCGGAACGGAACAGGCCGGCGTCGGTGAGGTTGTCGCGGAAGAAGCGATTGCGCGCGCCGGGGATGTGGCCGCCTATCGGATCCAGGGTCTCGTTCTCGCCCCGGAAGCGGTCGGCGGCACGGGCATCCATGATCAGGTATTCACCGCTTCCCAGGCTGGCCCGCAAGGTATCGAGGGAGACGGTGCGGGTCAGCGCATCGCGCAGCGAGAACGTGCCGCTGGCCGCGCGCGCCGGTTCATCGGTCTCGACGGGAAGGCCGGCGGCGCGCCAGGCGGCCATGCCGCCATCGAGCACGGCCGCCGCGCGATGGCCCGCCCAGCGCAGCAGCCACCACAAGCGAGCCGCGAACATGCCGCCGGCGTTGTCATACGCCACGACCTGGGTGTCGTCGTGGGCGCCGAGCGCGCGCATGGCCCGGGCGAAAGAGTCCCGCTCGGGCAGCGGATGGCGGCCATTGGTGCCGGTCTTGGCGCCGCTCAGCACCTCTTCCAGGTCGGCATGGCGGGCGCCGGGAATGTGGCCGCCCTCGTAGAGGCGCCGGCCGGCCCGACGGTCGGCAAGGTCGAAACTGCAATCGACCACCAGCACCTTGGAGCGATCCGCGGACAGTGCCTGCGCCAGTTCGTCGACACCTACCAGGGTTTCGTACTGCATGCTTGCTTCCTTTGTCGGACGGGGATCACAACCCCATCATCTTCATCAGCTCGGGCGTGACCGCTTCGCGGTATTGCTCGATGTCACGGAGCACGTACTCGCGGAACTTGTCCATGGGCACGTCCTTTTCGACTGCCGCATCCTTACGGATGGCCTCCCGCACGGCGGGATCCTTCAAGGCCATGCCGAGATGATGCGACAGCTTTTCCACCACGGCCTTGGGCGTGCCGGCAGGCGCCGCCAGTCCGTACCATTGCGTCATCGTCATGTTCACGCCCAGCTCCTTGAAGGTGGGCACGTCGGGCAGCGCCGGGCTGCGTTCTTCGCCGGTCAGGGCCAGCACGCGCAGTTGCCCCTGCCTCACCTGGCCGATCAGGGGCGAAGCCGTCGCGAAGAACAGGTCCACCTGCCCGCCGATGAGATCGGCGATGGCGGGCCCCGAGCCCTTGTACGGCACGTGCAGCAGATTGAGCCCGGCCAGCGACTTGATGCGTTCCATGCCGATGTGGGCCGCGCCGCCGGTACCGGTGGACGCGAAGGTCAGCTCCTTCTGCCTGGCGGTCTTCAGCACCTCGGCCGCGCTCTTGTATGACGAGTTGTGGGACACGAACATGCCGTGCGGCGCTTCCAGGATGAGGCCGATCATGGCGAAGTCGTCCGGGACCTTGTAACGCAGTTGTTGCGGCTTGAAGGCCGGCGACGCCGCGAAGTTGCCGCTCATGGCGAGGATCAGGGTGTATCCGTCGGGATTGGCGCGCGCCACCTGCTCGGCGGCAATGTTGCCGCCGGCGCCGGGACGGTTTTCCACCACCACGGTCTGGCCCAGCGTCTTGCTCAGGGCCGAAGCGATCAACCGGCCATACAGGTCGCCCCCGCCGCCAGGGGGAAATCCGACCAGCAGCGTGATCGGCCGTTCGGGATAGGCGGCCTGCGCCGCCTGCGGCATGGCAAGCGCGGCGCAGGCGCATGCGAAGGCGCCCGCCGCCAAGGCGGCGCGGCGCGAAACAGTCTTGGTGAACGCCATCGATGATCTCCTTTGGTTCTTTTGTATGTAATAGCGCGGGCGGCTCTTCCTCCTCCGGCCGGTCCGCGCCGTCTCGCGCGTGCCGCCCCTATCCGGCCGCCATCAGGACAGCCGGCCGATCGCCCGATCGGACTGCTCCACCACGCGATCCACGGAGGCGGCGCATTGGCCCAGGTAGCCGGCGGGGTCGGTCAATCTGGCGATCTCCTCGTCGCCGAGCAGCCCCGCCAGGCCCGCGTGCTGGCGCAGCGCCTGCGCGAAGTCGAGCTTGTGCGTGATGCCGTGCATGGACGCTTCATAGATCCATTCGTGCGCCGTCGCCTTGCCTACCCGTTCGCTCAGCGCCAGCATCACGCGTTCGGACAGCAGATAGCCGCGCATCATGTCGAGGTTGCGCGCCATGCCATCGGCGTCCACGCGCAGCCCGGCCAGAAGGTTCTTGCCTTGCAACAGCATCGCGCCCGCGATCAGGAAACACTCGGGAAGCGCCTTCCACTCGACCTTCCAGGCGATACCGTCGCGTTCGCCCTCGCTGACCATCCCCTCGATCATGAGCGCGGCGTTGTAGCGCAGCGGCCGCGCCAACCCCGCCAGGTTCTCGGCCGAGGTGGGGTTGCGCTTGTGGGGCATGGTCGAGGACCCGAGCTTGCCGTCGGAGAATGCCTCTTCCACTTCGGCAAATTCGTTGCGCTGCATGTTGAACAACTCGTTGCCGACTTTCGACAGCGTGGCGCCGATCATGGCGAGCAGGCAGGCGTATTCGGCGAAGCGATCGCGTGCCGGGGCCCAGCTGATCGCGGGCGCGCCCAGCCCGAGCCGGTCCAGCACACGGCGCTCCAGTTCGGGCGCCTGCTCCCCGAGCGACGCCTGACTGCCCACCGCGCCGGCCAGCATGCCGACCATCACGCGCGGCTCGCACGCCTTGAGGCGCTCGAAATGGCGCGTCATCTCGTCCAGCCAGATCGCGCATTTGTGGCCGAAGGTGATGGGCAGCGCCTGCACTCCATGGGTGCGCGCGACCATGATGGTGTCCCTGTGCTCGACAGCCAGGCGTTTCAACTCGCCGATCACGGCCAGCACGTCGCGCAGGATCACGGCGTGAGCCTGCTTGACCTGCAGCGCCATGCCGGTGTCCAGCACGTCCTGCGTGGTGGCGCCATAGTGCAGCCATTCCCCGTGCTCCTTGCAGCGCGCCTGGACCTGCTTGAGCGCCGGGACCAGCGAATGCTTGATGCGGCGGATCTCCGCGGACATGGCCGGCAGGTCCAGGCCCGACACATGGGCATGGCGGGCAATCTCCTCGGCGGCCGCGGCGGGAATAATGCCCAGTTCGGCCTGCGACCGGGCCAGGGCAACCTCGAAATCCAGCCATTTCTGCACGCGATTCTCTTCCGAGAAGATCTCGCGCATTTCATCGGTGCTCCACAGGTGCTGGAGCGATTGAATATCGAATACGGATGACGGCATTGCTGTTGTCCTGGCGTCAGTTGGAAGAGGTGGAGCGCGGCAGGAGGCGCCCTGGATTGAAGAGGGAAGCCGGATCCAGCGCATGCTTGATACGCTGCATCAGCGACACGGCCAAGGCCGGTTTGTATTGCAGGAAGGCGGCCTGCTTGAGCCGCCCTATGCCGTGCTCGGCGGAGATCGAACCCTGCAGCTTTGCGACGATGGCATGCACACGGGCGTGCACTTCTTCCTCGACGGCGCGGAAAGCCTCGTCGCTCATGCCGGCCGACCGGCTCTGGTTGTAGTGCAGGTTGCCGTCCCCCACGTGCCCGAAGCACACGAGGCGTATGCCCGGCACCGCCGCGGCGAGCGCCGCGTCGGCCCGGGCGATGAAGTCGGGAATGCGGGAGACGGATACCGAGATGTCGTGCTTGATCGAGTACCCCTGCAGGCGCTGCGCTTCCGGCACGTGGTCCCGCAGCGCCCACAGCTCCTCGGCCTGCCGGCCGGATGCCGCCAGGACGGCGTCGGTCACGAGACCGCCTTCCATCGCCGCCTCCAGGGCCGCCTCGACCGCGGAAGTCGGATCCATGGCGCTGGACGTCTCCGAGATTTCCATCAGGACCGCCCATGGATACCCGCCCGCCAACGGATCCCGCATCCCATCCAGCGGGTGGGCCAGCACCTGGTCCAACGCCTCGCGGTTGATCAATTCAAACGCGGTCACGCGTTCCCCGACCGCGCCGGTCAGGCTCGCCAGCAGGCCGACGGCCGCCTGGGGATCCGGCACGCTGGCCCATGCGGTGACCACCTTGCGCGGCGGGGAAAAGAGCTTGAACGTGGCCGCCGTGACGATACCCAGCGTGCCCTCTGCGCCGATGAACAACTGCTTGAGGTCGTAGCCGGTATTGTCCTTGCGCAGGGGCGTCAGCAGGTCCAGCACGGAACCGTCCGCCAGCACGACTTCCAGGCCAAGGGTGAGATCGCGCGTATTGCCGTAGCGCACGACCTGCTCCCCACCCGCGTTGGTCGACACCACGCCGCCGATAGTGGCCGTTCCCTGCGAGGCCAGCGCCAGCGGGAACAGCCTTCCCTGGGCGGCGGCGGCTTCCTGGGCGGCCTGTACCGTGCAACCGGCCTCCAGCGTCATGCTGTTGTCCAGCGGGTCGACCCGGCGCACCCGGTTCATGCGGTCGAGGCTGAGCACGACCTCGGTTCCCGAGTCGTCGGGCGTCGATCCCCCCACCAAGCCGGTGTTTCCGCCCTGGGGCACCACTGCCGCGCCGTGCGCGGCGCAGGCGGCCACTACCCGTGCGACTTCCCGGGTATCGGCCGGCCGCACGACGGCGCGCGCGGCGCCAGGGTACCGGCCCCGCCAGTCGCCGCAATAGCGGGCGACGTCCCCGGCGGCGGTCAGCACATAGGGCTCGCCTACAATGGCCGCGAGCGCGGCGGCCAAGGAATCGGAATGCAGGGACATGAAAGCTGCCAAAGGATCAAGGTCCGAAACCACGAAGACGGGACGTCCGGATGGACGGAGAGGAATGAGTCGAGCCGTCTTTCGTTTTATTGAATAAAATAAATTTTATTGAACAAAACTCTAAGAGGCTTCGAAGCACGTGTCAAGCCAGTCTTCCCCTACTCCCCCCGCCGGCGTCCTGGAACGCGGCATCACCATCCTGGAAAGCTTCGACGCCGACCGGCTGCGGCTGTCGCTGCGCGAGCTGGCCGAACACACGGGACTGGACAAGGCCACGCTGCTCCGGCTGGCGGGCGTCCTGACCAAATCCCGCCTGCTGCACCGGTTCGACAACGGCGACTACGCGCTCGGCCCGGCCCTGCTGCACATGGGCATGCTCTATCGCAGCACCTTCGACCTGGGGGCGCGCATCCAGCCCGTGCTGCGCAACGTCATGCAGGAAACCGGCGAGACAGTCGCCCTCTACGTGCGCGTCGGCGACGACCGTATCTGCCTGTACCGCGAAAATTCATCGCGGGAGGTGCGCCACCATGTCGAAGTCGGCACCCGGCTGCCCCTGGACCAGGGGGGGTCGTCCTCGCATGTCCTGCGCGCCTATACCGGCGGGACGACGCCGCTGGCGGAGGAAATCCGCGCCCGGGGCTATGCCATGACCCGGGCCGAACGCGTCCCCGAGATGACCTCGGTGGCGCTGCCCGTTTTCGACGCGGACAGCAGCTTTATCGGCGCCGTCGTCGTCCTGGGCCTGGCCTCGCGGTTCAACCCCAAGGCGCAGGCTGCGGCGGTGGAGGCGGTCAGGCGCGAGCTGGCCCTGCAGGAATTCGCCTGTCGCCCTCCGGAAGGGTGGCAGCCTCCCGGCGACTGACGCCGCGCTGGAGCCGGCATCGCGCCGCAGGCGCTAGGCGGCCACTCCTGCGCGCAATTCCGCGGTGCCGAACAAACACGGTGGCGGCAGCGCCGGCTCGCCATCGCACGCGGGATCGACAAACGCTTCGCACCAGGCGGCGATCGAGCTGGCCGCCTCGTCGCTCATCGCGGGCGCGAACGCCCGCATGCGGGCCAACATCTGGTTCCAGTCGAACGGATCCTCGGGATCGCCGCGGCGCAGGTCGCGCCGGGCGTATAACCGATTACCGTCGGCCATGACCAGCGTCACCGTACTGGGACGTCGATGGGGGAATTCGCGCTGGAAGGCTTCGTCCGTCCTGATGCGGATGCGGTCGGCCAGGTCGCGCAACGCCGGATCGTCCAACCGGGGAGCCTCCATGTCCTCGATGGTCAGCCGGCCCCTGAGCAGCAATACCGCGAGCACATAGCGCAGGCTGAAGCAGGTCTCGGCCGGCCGGGCGGGCCAATCGACCCCGGCAATCTTCAGTGCGTGGGGAAAGATTGCGACCTCGATTTCGCGGATCGCGCCGATGTCGGGACGATGCGCCGCCAGCAGTTCCTGCGCCGCATCCAAGGGCGTGAACAATTGCGCGCAGCATGGCCACGCCTTGATGGTAGCGGTGTGCAGGCGCAACGGGCCGTCGAGCCCCGCATCCAGCGCATCCAGCGGCCCGTCGCCGGCCAAATTGGCGTACAGCGCCCGTTTGCCCGTGACGAAAGACCGGGCCCCCGGCAAGCCCGCACGCGCCGCCAGGGCGGCCGTCATGCCGTTGCGCACGGCAAATGCCGGATGCAGGGATTTGGACTCCTGGGCATCGTCTTCCATCAGTTGCCAGAGTCCCTGGGCCTGTGTCGCTCCCAGGCCCAGGGCGTGGTGCAGCACGGCCTCCGGCAAGCCCAGCGCCATGGACGAGGCCGCGGCGGCGCCGAGCGTGCCGGCCGTGGCCGTGGCGTGAAAGTTCGCGGCGTGGCGCGTGCCCAAGGCTTCCCCGACACGCAGGGCCACCTCGTAACCGGCAAGGATGGCGTCGACCATGCGGCGGCGCGTGAGCTGGCCGCCCGAAGCAAACGCCATCACCGGCGACACGGCTACCACCCCAGGATGCAGCATGGCAGCCCGGTGGGCATCATCGATCTCGCGGATATGGGCGATGGCGGCATTGGCAAAGGCGGCTGCCGGAAGCGGCAGCATGGCGCCTCCGAAGACGGGGGTTTCGCCCGTACCGGGGTAGCAATCCGCCGCCAGTGTCCTGAAGCATCCGGCCAGCGGCATCGGCGCCGCCGACCAGCCCGCGGTGAACCAGTCGAGCAATGCCTGGGCCAGCCGCTCGCGGGTGGGCACGTCCAGCGGGGCTTCGCGTAGGCTGGACACGCGGCGGGCCAGCCGGGACTCGGGCAAGGCGGGCATGTTTCGTCATTTTATTGAATGAAATAGATTTCATTCTAGACGAGAAACGGCCCGGCATCCATTCCAGGATGCGCCCCGCCTTAGTGCAGCCGGCCGCCCAGCCGCTTGAACGCGAACGGTTTCATGCCGTCCAGGTTCAGGATGGGCTCGGAACTGGCCCGCACCCGCCGGCGCGCCGGCAGTTCGGGCAAGCGCTGCTCGACGTCGGCCGGGGCTTCGCCGCGCCAGGCGCCCACTGCCGCCTCGACCACCTCAGCGATTTCCTGGCCGCGGTTGTATTGGGCACGCAGCCACTTGCAGTCGCCGCCGTGGGTGAAGATTTCCTCGCGCAGGGCTTCCAGCAGGTCCGCCGTGCCCAGGCGGCGCGCCACCGGCATCAGCCGGTCGAAGGTCATGCGCAGGTGCTCGCTCAGGCGGATGCGGCCGTGGACGGGATCGACGTAGTTGCCGTGCAGCCCGAAGCGGGTGGCCTGGAAGCGGTTGGTCCGGTAGGCCATCCAGGCCTCGGCGCCGGGCGCGGGTTCGTCGGCCAGGGCGATGCCCAGCGCCTGCGCGAAGGCCGCCAGTTGGCAGGCCTTCTCGACGGTAAGCGGGGTGTCGCAGACGCGGATCTCGACGGTGCCGAACTCGGGCTTGGGCCGCACGTCCCAGTACAGGTCCTTGATGCTCTCGATCAGGCCCGAGGTCTGCAACTGGGCGAAATAGGCCTCGAAGCCGTGCCAGTCCACCACCTCGGGGGGCAGGTGCCCGCACATGGGGAACGCGTTCAGCGCGTTCAGGCGGCTGCACGCGAACTGCGTGTCGACGCCCTCGAAGTAGGGCGACGAGGCCGACATCGCGATGAAGTGCGGCACGTAGGGCGACAGCTTCTGGGTCATGGCGATCGCGGCATCGCCGCTGGGCACGCCCAGGTGGATGTGCTGGCCGAACACGGTGAACTGGCGGGCCAGGTAGCCGTACATCTCGGACAGGTACTGGAAGCGGGGCGAATCGTAGATGGTCCGGTCATGCCAGCGCATGAACGGATGCGTGCCGCCGCCGGCCACGCGCACGCCGACGGCGTCCGCGGCCTCGACCAGCAGGTCGCGCATCTCGCGCATTTCTTCCAGCAGGCGGGCGGGATCGGTGTGCACCGACGAGTTCAGTTCGATCATGGACCGGGTGATCTCGGGTTTGACCCGGTCCGCATAGGGGTGGTTGGCGATCTGGGCAAGCAGCTCTTCGGCCGCTCCCCGCAGGTCGAAGGTCTGCGGATCGACGATCTGCAGTTCTAGCTCGATGCCCAGGGTGTTGGGCGCGGATGCCGTGAATGCGATGGACTGCATCGGGGTCTCCTTTGGAAAGGTGGCCGGGGTGAGTCATCTACCCGGGGGGCGACGCCGGACGCGCGGAGCGTCGGGGCAGCATCACGTGAAAGAATCGTTGGGCGAGTTTAGCCGCTGGTTGATGACAGATTCCGTAAAATTGACCGATCTTAAGTGTTTCCCCTAGGCTGACACCCGAAAAACCGGGGCCCAGGAGTAAGCATCCACTGACAAATCAGCAAAAACGCGGGAGTGCGGGAGAAACCCGCCGGAGACGCCCAGCCGGCCAAGGGATGGGCGCAAGAGCGAGGCAGGCGGATTGGAAGGTATTCGTGCGTATGCCGCGCCTGCCGGCGCGATGACAGGGGCCATTATAGCCCCATGGAGGAAGAGTATGTGCTTACCGTCCGGCCGGCGCGGAGCGCCGGCCCGGCGGAATCAGTGCAGGGTTACGGGATGGTGCATGTAGACGTCGAACTGGCTCAGGAATTCGTCCACGTCTTCCATCGAAGGTTCGGTGGCGATCAATTCCCGCACCTGGGAGCGGAATTGCTCGGCCGATTCGCCCGCGATGTAGATCTCGCGGCGCGCCTGCTTGTCGACGATTTCGAATCCCCCCGCGGAGGCGCCATCGAGCTGGGCGAACTCCACTACGACATAGTTGGGACTGTTATAGATCATTTCCATGGTCTGGCTCCTGGAGACAGGGGTCTGACCGACCACCTGTTCATTAAGTTGGTGCCTGCGTTTGGAAATCAAGAGGGCCAACCGGATTGATACCGCCTATCGGCCACACCATGCTCGATACCGGCTTAGGGCCCTAACCCTCGTACAGCTTCACCGCTCCTGCAAAACCTGGTCCATTCAATTGCCTGCGCAGCTCGGCGACATGCTGGGCCGCGCTGACCTCTATCCACAGCCGGGCCGGCCGGGATTGCCGGAGCAGCCTCGCCACGGTCACCCGCAGCGGCAGCTGCCCTACGCAACAAACGCACCCGGGCGCCAGCTGTACCAGTTCGACCCCCGGTGGGGCGGACAAAGTTCCCGGCCCGCCCTCCACAATCACCGCCTGTAACCCTTCGCTTACATGAGCCCGCGCCTCTTCCAGTGCCAGACTGCGCGCCTCACGTAAGTAAGCACCAACTAATATCACGACTGGGACCGGCTTCATTTCCGCCAGAATGCCCGGGTGAAGAGGACCAGTACAGCAAACAATTCCAAGCGGCCGATCAGCATGGCGAAGGTGCAGATCCAGGTCTGGGCGTCGCTCAGCACGGCGAACGTGCCTGCCGGACCGACATCCGCCAGGCCCGGGCCGGTGTTGCTGAGGCTGGCCAGGACGGCCGTGAAGGCGGTGACCGGATCCAGCCCCGTGTACAGCATGGCCATGGTCAGCGCCATCAGCGAGGCCCAGTACAACAGCATGAAGGCCATCACCGAGAACACGACCCGGTTGGGCACCGGCAGGCCACCGATGTGCACCGGGTTGATGGCGCGCGGGTGCAGGATGTGGATGAGTTCCCGGCGCGCCTGCTTGACCAGGATCACCACGCGGATCATCTTAATGCCGCCGCCGGTGGAACCTGCGCAAGTGGCGAAGCAGGACAGCACCAGCATCCAGACCGGGGCGAAGATGGGCCAGGTCGAATAGTCGGCGCTGACGAAGCCGGTGGTGGTCGCCACCGACACCGTGTTGAACAGCGCGAAGCGCAGGGCCGTCCAGACCGAGTCATAGTTGCCGCGCTCGAGCAGCAGCGCGGTGATGGCCGCCACCGAGATCGCCAGGACGGCCAGGTAGGCCTTGGCCTCGGTGCTGCGCCAGTAGGGCCCCAGGCTGCGGCGCCGGAAGGCCTGGAAGTGCAGGGTGAAACTGATGCCGGCGATGGTCATGAACACCACGGCCACCAGTTCGATGGCCGGCGAGTCGAAGGCGGCGAAGCTCGCGTCGCGGGTCGAGAATCCGCCCAGGCCGATAGTCGAGGCCATGTGGCAATAGGCCTCGTACCAGTTCATGCCCGCCATCCGGTAGGCCAGCAGGCACAGGACCGAGATCAGCATGTAGATGGCATACAGGCCCTTGGCCGTGCCGGTGATGCGCGGCGTGAGCTTCTCGTCCTTCATCGGGCCCGGCGTCTCGGCCCGGAACAATTGGCTGCCGCCCGCGCCCAGCATGGGCAGGATGGCCACCGCCAGCACCAGGATGCCCATGCCGCCTATCCAGACCAGGGTGCAGCGCCAGACGTTGATCGACGGCGGCAGGTTGTCCAGCCCGGAAAGCACCGTGGCACCGGTGGTCGTGATGCCGGACATGGCCTCGAAATAGGCGTCGGTCATCGACAGCGGCGCGCCGATCTGGTGGTAGTAGAACAGCAGCGGCAGGGTGGCGATCAGCGCCAGCACGCTCCAGACCAGGGACACCAGCAGGAAGCCGTCGCGCGGGGTCAGCTCGCGCCGCTGGCTGCGCGTCGCCAGGCTCAGCAGCAGTCCGGCGATCAGGCCGACGACCATGGCGCGGATGAACGCGTCCCGCGCCCCATCGGAAAAAATGAAGGACGTCGCCAGCGGTATCGCCATCGTCATCGAGAACAGGGCGATGACGAGTCCGAGGACGTGCAGGACCGGAATCAATTTGCGCATGCGGCGGGTCCGGAAGGATCAGAAGAAAGTCGCCGAGACCTGGAACAGCTTTTCCACTTGCGCGATCAGCCGCTGGTGCGCCACGAAGACGATGACATGGTCGTCCGATTCGATGACGGTGTCGTGGTGCGCCATCAGCACTTCATCCTGGCGCACCACGGCGCCGATGGTGGCGCCCTGCGGCAGGTCGATGTCCTCGATCCGGCGGCCCACGACCTTCGAGGATTTGGCGTCGCCGTGGGCGATGGCCTCCAGGGCCTCGGTCACGCCGTGCCGCAGGCGATGGACGGACACCACGTCGCCGCGCCGCACGTAGCGCAGCAATTCGCCGATGGTGGCCTCGGACGGCGAGATGGCGATGTCGATGCGCCCCCCCTCCATCAGCTCGCCATAGCTCTTGCGCCCGATCAGCGCGATCACCCGCCGGGCGCCCATGCGCTTGGCCAGCAGCGACGACATGATGTTGTCCTCGTCGTCGCTGGTCAGCGCCAGGAACAGGTCCATCTCGGCGACGTTCTCGTCCTCCAGCAGGTTCTCGTCGGTGGCATCGCCGTTCAGGATCAGGGACCGGCTGGGAAGCTGGGTGGCCAGGAATTCGCAGCGCTTGCGGTTGCGCTCGATGACCTTGACGTCGCAGTGATCGCTGATGCCGCGGGCCAGCCGCAGGCCGATGTTGCCGCCGCCGGCGATCATGACCCGCTTGACGCGCTTGTCGCTCTCGCGCAGCTCGCGGATGATCTGGCGCACGTGCCGGGTGTTGGCCAGGAACAGCACCTCGTCGCCCGGCTCGATGCGCGTGTCGCCCTCGGGCGGCACCAGCCGGTTGTTGCGGAAGATCGCGATGATGCGGACATCGGCGCCCGGCAGGCGCTCGCGCAGGGTCTGGATGGGCTGGTCCGCCAGCGGGCTGCCGGCGGCGGCGCGCACCGTCACGGCGCAGACGCGGCCGCCGGCGAAGTCCACCACCTGCAGCGCCTCGGGAATGTCGACCAGCTTCTCGATGTAGCTGGTCACGCTGCGCTCGGGACAGATCAGGTGATCGACGTCGAAACCGTCCTCGGCCATCAACTCCTCGTGGTCGAGGAACTCGGACGAGCGCACGCGCGCGATGCAGCGCGGCACGTTGAACACCTTCTTGGCGATCTTGCAGGCGACCAGGTTGCTTTCGTCGGCCGTCACGCAGGAAATGAAGAGATCGGCGTCGGCCGCCCCGGCCTCTTGCAGGGTGGACACGTGGGTGCCGTTGCCCATCAACCCCCGCAGGTCCAGGCGATCCTGCAGCACGGACAGACGGGCGCCGTCGGTGTCGATGACGGTAATGTCGTTGTGCTCGGATACCAGGTTCTCGGCCACGCTGGTCCCCACCTGGCCAGCGCCGAGTATCAGGATTTTCATACGCCTCGTTTACGCGAGAGTTCGATTCCCAGTTGCTTGAGCTTGCGGTACAGGTGGGTGCGCTCCAGTCCGGTCTTGTCGGCCACGCGGGTCATGCTGCCGCCCTCGCGCGCCAGGTGGTGCTCGAAATAGACCCGCTCGAACGCGTCGCGCGCCTCGCGCAGCGGCAGGTCGAGCGACAGGCTCAGCAGGGGCGAGCGCGGCTGGTTGTCGTGCATGGCCACCGCGCCCGCCGAGCGGTCGACGGCCGGCGCGAGCCCGGGGGCGGGCGCACGCATGCCGTCGCCGGTCGTGGGCGGCGCGGGCGCGTAACCCGGCATGGCGGGCCGCGCGGGGGCTTGCGGCGCGGCCGGCTTGGCGCCGGCCCGGCCCCGTTCCAGCGCGCCGGCGATGGTCTTGAGCAGGCGCGTCATCGTGATCGGCTTCTCGAGAAAATCGATCGCGCCGATGCGGGTCGCCTCGACCGCCGTATCGATGGTCGCGTGGCCGCTCATCATGATGACGGGCATGTCGAGCAGGTCCTGGGCCGCCCATTCCTTGAGCAGCGTCACGCCATCGGTGTCGGGCATCCAGATATCGAGCAGGACCACGTCGGGACGATTGGCGGCGCGCAGCGCGCGCGCGGCCGCGGCATTCTCGGCCAGATCGACCGTATGCCCTTCGTCGTAAAGAATTTCCGACAGGAGTTCGCGGATGCCGACCTCGTCGTCAACCACCAAAATTCTGGCCATATCTTTAGAAACCTCTGTTACGCGGACTGCGCCCCCGCAGTCTCGGAAAAACGCGACGCATCGTGTGCAACGTCCGTACCCCCGGCAAGCCGAGTGAATAGTATAGAGACCATTGCCCCTCCTTCGGGCCGGTTGGCAAGATCAATTCTGCCTCCGTGCTCCTCGACGATCTTCTTGACGATGGCCAGCCCCAGCCCCGTCCCCCGCGCCTTGGTCGTGATGTAGGGCTCGAAGGCGCGCTGCAGGATGCGGGCGGCGAAGCCGGTACCCGTATCGGTCACCATGAATTTGATGGACGCGTGCTCGCGGCCGTCGGGCAGCCGCGTCTGGATCAGGCGCGTGCTGACCGAGATGCGGTCGCTGGACGTGGGTCCGGCCGGCGCGCCTTCCCCCGCCTGGCGGGCCGCCTCCTTGGCCTTCTCTTCGATGGAGTCGCGGGCGTTGGCGATCAGGTTGTGGATGACCTGGCGCAGCTGGGTGGCGTCGCCGCGCACGCGCGGCAGCACCGATGCCAGGTCCACCGACAGCGCGATGTTGCCCGTGCCGGCCTTCAGCACGCCGCCCGCCGTGTCCCATCCGTACAGGGTCAGGACCTCGGCCACCAGCTCGTTCAGGTCCAGCAGCTGGTGCTGGGCCGGCGGCGTCCTGGCGTATTCGCGGAAATCATCCACCATGCGCTGCATGGAACTGACCTGGTTGATGATGGTGGTGGTCGAGCGCTTGAGCATGTCGGCGTCGGGCTGCGCGAGCTTGTCGGCCAGCTTGATGGCGATCCGCTCGGCCGAGAGCTGGATGGGCGTCAGCGGGTTCTTGATCTCGTGCGCCAACCGCCGCGCGACCTCGCCCCACGCGACCGCGCGGTTGGCAGAGATGACCTCGGTAATGTCGTCGAACACCACCACGTAGCCCCCACTCGCTCCCGCCACCGGCAGGTGTGATCCTCGCGCGAGCAGGGTAATCGTATTGTCGTCGCCGGTGGGATCGGAATTGTTACCTTCGCGCGCGCCGTCCGCCTCGGCGGCCGGCTGCGGCCGGACGATCTCGAACTGTTGCTGCCAGTATTGGCGCCCGGTGCCCGCCGCCGCGTGCTCGGCGAACGCCGTGCGTATAGTCTGCGCGAAGGCGGTCAGCCCGTCTATGGTCTCCAGCGGCCGCCCGGTGACCGCGCGCAGGTCCACCCGCAGGATCTGCTGGGCGCCGCGGTTCACGGTGGCCACGCGGAAGGCCTCGTCGAACACCAGCACTCCCGACGACAGGTTCGACAGGATGCTTTCCAGATAGACGTTGCTGCGTTCGAGCTGGCGCCGGTTGCTCTCGACCATCCGGCGCGCCTCGTCCAACTGGCGTGTCATGGCGTTGAACGAGCGGGTCAGCTGGCCCAGTTCGTCGCTCTGGGGCGGTTCGGGAATGGGCCGGTAGTCGCCCACGCCCACCGCCTGCGTGCCCTCGGCCAGGCGCAGCAGCGGCCGCACCATCCGCGACGACAGCGAAAAGGCCGCCGCGATCGCCGCGAACACCGCCAGCAGCAGCGCCAGGGTCAGCGTGATGCCGTACAGCTTGCGCAGGCCCACCCGCGACAGCGACAGCTCCTGGTAGTCGCGGTAGCCGCTCTGGACTTCCTCGGCGTTGCTGGCGATCTGTTCGGGCACGCCCTGCAACAATTGCAGGTAGCGCGACTCGGCGGGCAGCACCCCGGGCAGCTCGAAGCCGCCGACGGGCGCGATGGGCACGATCACGCGCAGGCGCAGGGCGCCGCCATTGGACGTGTCGCGGGTCGTGCCCAGCGGCCCCTGCACGCCCTCCACGGTGGTCGGGCTGGCAGTGCTGTTGGCCTCGGCGGCGGCATAGGAACGCGCGATCTTCAGTTGCCGCAGCACCTGCGGCGTGGGCGTCTCCGGCACCAGCGAGCCGTAGGAATTGGTGGACCAGGCGATGACCCGCCCGCTGGAGGTGAACACCATCGCGTCCTGCACCCCGACCTGCTCGCGCAGCCGCGTCAGCGACAGCCCCACGTTCGATTCCTGGTTGTCGCCCAGTTCGATCGACATGGTGCGCGCCTTGGCATTCATCTCCTGGAGCTGCGAGTCCAGCGCCGCCCGGCCGAGATTCAGGCCGGACTCGAGCGCGGTGTCCACCCGCACGTTGAACCACGACTCGATGGAGCGCGACAGGAACTGCACCGACAGCATGTAGATCAGGACGCCGGGCACCACCCCCACCAGCGCGAACGCCAGCGCGAAACGGGAGGTGAGCCGGGCGCCGAACTGTCCACGCCGCAGTTGCCCCATCAGCCTGACGGTCAGCACGACCACCCAGGCGAACAGCGCCAGGGCGATGATGGCATTGAGCCCCAGCAGCAGGCCGTACTGTTGCTCGAGGCGGGAGGAGTTGCCGGTGGACCAGGCCAGCAGGAACAGCAGCAAGAGGGCGCTCACGCCGCCCATGCCCAGGAGGACGCGCAGGAAGCGGTTCAGGATACGCACGCGGCGGGTTCGCATCATTGGGACTCCGTGGGAGGAGTCAGGCCCAGTCCCCCCGGATGCGCGTGGGGCGATCCGCCTGGCGGGACCAGGCCGTTGCCGCCGGCGGAGGCGCCGTTGGCGGGGACGATGGGCGCGGACGGCGACGGGGGCGCCGACTGGGCGGGAACGGATTGCATGGGGGCGGACGGCGCGGCACCGGAGCTGGGCGGCGGCGCGGGCTCCTTGCCCAGGCGCACGTTGAATTCCGTCCAGGGCGTCGCGAGCGACCAGTCGCTGCTGTTCAGGGCATTGACCTGGAACGGCTTGGACAACTGGGAGATGTCGAAACGCACGCGCAGCCGGCCTTCGTAGCGGGTGTCGGGATTCAGCGCGTCGCGGTCGCCGATGCGCCAGTTGCGTACATGGCGCACGACCGACAAGGCCTCGACCAGGGATCCCACGGGCAGCGCGAGGTTGCCCGAATGCACGCGCCACTGGCGCGTCAGCGGGTTGTAGACGATGCGCCAGGTCTGGTTCGAGGACAGCACGACCTCGTCGAACCAGTACCAGCGGGGGCGGCGGATCTCGACCTCGACCGAAAAGTAGAGCGGCAATCCGCGCGCGACGGCATCCTCGAGCTGGTTGTTCAGGTCAAGCAGGACATCGGCGCTCAGGAGCAGGTCGCGGCCGCGTTCGGTCACCGTCACGGACTGGACGGCGGGCTCGGATGCCGGGGCTTGGCCGCCCCACAGCAACATCAGGGCGACGACCGGCAGGATCAGGACGCGGCGGAGTCGGAGAATGATCAAACCTTGGCAAACAACGCGTAGAAAAAACCATCGTGCTGCTCGGCCGGCCGATCAGGCTCCGCCTGCGTGAGCAATTGCCCCGGCGCAGGCAGCCGCGCCGCATCGGGGTGCCTGAGCTGGAAAGCCTCGGCTTGCCTGGCCCCCTCCGCGGGAAAAATCGAGCAGGTTGCATAGAGCAATTTACCACCGGGCGCCACCACCTGCCACAAGGCATCGGCAATCCGCGCCTGGAGCGCGGCGGTATTGGCGACATCCCCCTCGCGCCGCAGCCAGCGGATGTCCGGATGGCGCCGGACGATGCCCGACGCCGTGCACGGCACGTCGGCCAGCACCGCGTCGAAGGGCCGCCCGTCCCACCAGGTCTCCAGGTCGGCCACGTCGGCGGCCTGCGTGCGCGCAGACAGGCCCAGCCGCGCCAGGTTGGCATCCACCCGCTCCAGCCTGCCGGCGTCGATGTCCAGCGCCAGCAGGTCGAGATCCGCCAGTTCCAGCAGATGCGCCGTCTTGCCGCCCGGCGCGGCGCAGGCGTCCAGCACACGCATGCCGTCCTTCACCTGGAGCAGCGGCGCCGCCAGTTGCGCAGCGGCATCCTGGACCGACCACCAACCCTCGGCGAAGCCCGGCAACTGCTGCACGGGCCGGGGCTGGGACAGCGCGACGCCCGCCTCGCCCACCGGCAGGGCCTCTACCCCGGCGGCGCGGAAGGCCTCGATCAGCGCCTCGCGGCTGGTGCGGCGGCGGTTGACGCGCAGGACCATCGCCGGCGGCCGGTTGGCGGCGCGCAGCAGCGACTGCCAATGGTCAGGATATTCGATGCGCAGGCGCCGCACCCACCAGTCGGGATGGTTCCAGACGGCTTCGGGGCGGCGGGCGGCGGTCTCCATCAGGCTGTCGCGCTCGCGCAGGAAACGCCGCAGGCTGCCGTTGACCAGTCCCTTGAACGGCGCGAGCGAACGCTGGCCCGCGGCGGCGCGCACGGCCTGGTCCACTACCGTGTGGGGCGCATAACTGACGCCAGCCGCGGCGGCTTCGCGCTCGTCCGCCACCAGCAGCGCGAACGCCGTCAGCAGCAGGGCGTCGAGCAGCGGATCGGCCGGCTTGCGGGGAATCAGCGCCTGCTTGACCGCGCGGGCCAGCCCCAGTTGGCGCATGGCGTGGAAAGACACCGCCTGGGCGGCCGGCCGCAGCGGCGCGGCAACGCGCGACAGCGCATCGGTCAGCGAGACGCCCGCCAGCACGCCCTGGACAGCGCGCGCGGCGGCCAGCAGCACGTCCGACAAGGGCGCCGACATGGGCCCGGAGGCAGGCGGCGCCATCAGGAAAGATCGGGGCTCCAGCCCCGCACGAAGACGTCGACCGGCTGGCGCTTGCCGCCGGCCTTCTGCAATTCGGTCAGGCGCAGGATGCCCTGGCCGGTGGCCAGGTCCACGCCGGCGGCGCCGGCGCGCACGACGCTGCCCGGGCTGGCCGGCGACGCCTCGTCCAGCGCCTCGGCCCGCCATACCTTGACCGGATCGGCCAGGCCGGGCAGCCGCACCGTCGCCCCCGGCACCGGATTGAAGGCCAGGATGCGACGCGCCAGCTCGGCGGCCGGACGCGAGCAATCGAGCGCCGCCTCGGCCTTGTCCAGCTTGGCGGCGTAGGTCACGCCCCGGGCGGGCTGCGGCGTGGCCGGCAGGCCGCCTTCCTCCAGGCGCGCCAGCGCCCGCACGATCAGTTCGCCGCCCAGCACGGCCAGGCGGTCGTGCAATTCGCCGGCGGTCTGGCCCGCCTCGATGGGCAGGGAACCTTCGAGCAGCATGTCGCCGGTATCCAGGCCGGCATCCATCTGCATGATGGTGATCCCGGTCCGCGCGTCGCCCGCCTCGATGGCGCGCTGGATGGGCGCGGCGCCGCGCCAGCGCGGCAGCAGGCTGGCATGGATGTTCAGGCAGCCCAGGCGCGGAATGTCCAGCACCGCCTGGGGCAGGATCAGGCCGTAGGCGGCCACGATCATCGCGTCGGCCCGCGCCGCGCGCAGGGCCTCGTGGGCCTGGGCGGCCTCGTCGGGATACTTGCCGTCCAGCCGCAGGCTGCGCGGCTGCAGCACCGGCACGCCCGCCTCCAGCGCCGCCGTCTTGACCGGACTGGGCGTCAGCTTGAGCCCGCGCCCGGCCGGCCGGTCCGGCTGGGTCAGGACCAGGCCGATCGTATGCCCGGCCCCGATCAGGGCCTGCAGGGCGACTTTTGCGAATTCCGGCGTACCGGCGAAGACCAGATGCATCTAGAGTACCCCCCTACGCGCTTCGCGCGCCCCCCAGGGGACGATGCGAGTGGACCGGAAGGGAAGTCCACCCCCAAGCGGCCTTCGGCCGCTCCCCCTCAAGGGGGCGGCGCTGGCGGACCGGCAAAGCCGGATCCGCGGCACCCTGGATCTGGACTCCCTGCTTGGCGCGCGGCCTTGCACGCCGCTTCCTGCGCGGGCGGGATGGGATTATTGATTGTCGGAGGGGGAATGATACATGGTCCCCCCCTACGCGCTTGATACATGGTCCCCCCCCTACGCGCTTGCGCGCGCCCCCCAGGGGGCGATGCGGGTGGACCGGCAAAGCCGGATCCACCGCATCCTGGGTCTTCGTGGGGTATCTCGGTGCGAAGCACCGCATGCTTGCTTTGATCTTAGGCGCCGCGGATCCGGCTTTGCCGGTCCGCTAGCGCCGCCCCTTGAGGGGAGCGGCCATAGGCCGCGTGGGGTGGGCGTTCCCTCCGGTCCGCCAGCGCCGCCCCCTTGAGGGGGAGCGGCCGAAGGCCGCTTGGGGGTGGGCTTCCCTAGACCTTTTCCAGCTTGCGCAGCTTGGTCTTGATGCGGCTTTGCTTGAGGGGGGAGAGGTATTCGACGAAGACCTTGCCTTCCAGGTGGTCGAGTTCGTGCTGGACGCAGACGGCCAGGATGCCTTCGGCGTCGAATTCGTAGCGTTCGCCCTGTTCGTTGGTGGCCTCGACCTTGATGCGGGCGGCGCGCTTGACCTCGTCGTAGATGCCGGGCACCGACAGGCAGCCTTCCTCGTAGACCTGGGTTTCCTCGCTCTTCCAGGTGATGACCGGGTTGATCAGGACGAGCAGGTCGTCGTTGTTCTCCGACACGTCGATGACCACGATGCGCTCGTGGATATCGACCTGGGTGGCGGCCAGCCCGATACCCGGCGCGGCGTACATGGTCTCGGCCATGTCGCGGACGATGCGGCGGATGCGGTCGTCGACCACCGCCACCGGCTTGGCTTTCTTGTGCAGCCTTGCGTCGGGATAGTGAAGAATGGGTAGCAATGCCATGATCGTGTTGCCGTTGCCCCTCGGACAGGGGCCATTTCAGAATAAATGGGGCCGGTTGGCCGGGATCCAAGGGGCAAGATACCACAGCTTCCCGGCGAGTCCGGCCGCCCGCGCGAGGCGGGATCGCGGGGATCCCCGCTATTTATATAGCGGGAGGCGAGCGCCGTCCCTGGCCATTGGACGCGCCGGCGCGCGATCCGTTCAGCGGCGAGGCGGGACATCGATGTCCTGCCCGGGGCTACCCTGCGGCGCCTGCCATGTTTAGATAGCGGCATGCCTCTCGCCCACACTCCGGAAGAACTGTCCGCCTGGCTGCGGCTTACCCTCGAACCCGGCATCGGACCGGCCACCGCGCGCGAACTGTTGCAAGCGGTCGGATTGCCGCAGCGCCTTTACAGCCTGTCCCGCGACGAACTGGCGGCCCTGTTGCCGCCACCGCTGGCCGCGCAGCTGGCCCGTTCGCCGTCGCCCCAGCACGCCGCCACCCTGGAACGCACCCTGCGCTGGGCCGAACACCCCGGCCACCACCTCCTGACGCTGGCCGACGCCGGCTATCCCCGGGCGCTGCTGGCCATCCACGACCCGCCGCCGCTGCTCTACCTGGCGGGCGATCCGTCCCGGCTGTCGCCGCAGGCCATCGCCATCGTCGGGGCCCGCCACGCCACGCCCGACGGCATGGCGAACGCGCGCGCCTATGCCCGCCATCTGGCGCAGCGGGGCTGGTGCATCGTCAGCGGCCTGGCGCTGGGCATAGACACCGCCGCCCACGAAGGCGCGCTCGAGGCCGGCGCCGCCGGCGGCGGCACGGTCGCGGTGGTGGGCACGGGGGTCGACGTGGTCTATCCGCCCCGCAACCGAGGCCTGGCCGAGCGCATCGCCGCGCAAGGAGCCATCGTGTCCGAGTTCCCGCTGGGCCTGCCCGCGCTGCCGCATCAGTTCCCCCGGCGCAACCGGCTGGTGGCCGGACTGACGCAAGGCACGCTGGTGGCCGAGGCGGCCGCACGCAGCGGCTCGCTGATCACCGCCCGGCTGGCGGCCGACGCCGGCCGCGAGGTCTTCGCCATCCCGGGATCCATCCATTCGCCGCTGTCGCGAGGGTGCCACGCCCTGATCCGGCAGGGCGCCAAGCTGGTGGAATCGGCGCAGGACATCCTGGACGAGCTGGGCGCCGGTTCCGGATCCGCAGCGCCGCCGCCGGAACCGGCGCTGCCGCGGGATCCGGTGCTGGCGGGCATGGGCTACGGCCCCGTCCACGTCGACGCGCTGGCGGCGCGCACGGGCCTGGCGGTCCCGCAATTGCAGGCCAGGCTGCTCGAGCTGGAGCTGCGGGGGCTGATCGCCCGGCTCGACGGCGGCCGCTACCAGGCCACGCCCATGCGCTGAATCCCCTTGTGTGCCGCGCACACAACGCATGAGCAGCAAATGCCGGGCAATTTGCCTAGGGATGCAATTCAGCGTACAGTGGATCCAGCCTTACACGCTGACTTATGTTCGAAATTCTCGTCTACCTCTTCGAGAACTACTACACGCCGGAAGCGTGCCCGGACCCGGAAACGCTGGCGCGCAAGCTTGCCGCCGCCGGCTTCGAAGACGATGAAATCGACGACGCCCTGACCTGGCTGTCCGGGCTTGCCGAATCCACTCATCGTTGTGTCGATCTCGCCCTTGTTCCCAGTAGCGGCTGTCGTATCTACGCCGAGGCCGAGTATCGCCAGCTCGGATCGGAAGCGATCGGCTTCATCGCCTTCCTGGAGTCGGCGGGCGTGCTGTCGTCCCCCCTGCGCGAGATCGTGATCGACCGCGCCTTCGCGCTGGGCGAGGCCCCCGTGCCCCTGGACAAGCTGAAGATCATCGTCCTGATGGTGCTGTGGAGCCAGGAAACCGAGATCGACAACCTGATCCTGGAAGAACTGCTGGAAGACGGCAGCGCCCGGCAGCTGCATTAGCCCCCCTACGCGCTGACGCGTGCCCAGTATGGTGAGCCCCCAAGGGGGCCGGGGGTTGTTTTCGATGGAAACAAGTCTTAATCCGGGGCGCTTCGAAAGGCGGAGCCGGCGTTTTTTGGCTTGGTGGGCATAGGCCCGACTTGCGCTGCTTAAAAATCCCCCCGTATCATCCGGCGCTTTGACGCACTATTTGTTCGCGTCGGCTCCGTCAACTGGAAGTCAATGGGCAAAACTCTGATCATCGCCGAGAAACCTTCGGTCGCGCTGGACATTTCCCGCGCGCTGGGCGGGTTCAAGCGCGAAGGCGATTATTTCGAAAGCGACGACTACGTGCTTTCGTCCAGCGTCGGGCACCTGCTCACCCTCGTGGCGCCCAACGATCCGGTCAAGGGCAAGTGGAGCTTCACCCATCTGCCGGTGATTCCTCCCGAGTTCGAGCTGGGGCCGGCCGACAAGCGCTCGGAAGAGCGCCTGCGCCTGCTGGTGCGGCTGATCAAGCGCAAGGACGTGGACGCCCTGATCAACGCCTGCGACGCGGGACGCGAAGGCGAGTTGATCTTCCGCTACATCGCCCAGTACGCAAAGACCAACAAGCCCATCAAGCGGCTGTGGCTGCAATCGATGACGCAGCAGGCCATCCGCGACGCCTTCGCCGACCTGCGCTCGGACGCCGCGCTGCAGCCACTGGAAGCCGCGGCGCGCTCGCGCGCCGAGGCCGACTGGCTGGTGGGCATCAACGGCACGCGGGCGATGACGGCCTTCAACAGCAAGGACGGCGGCTTCTTCAAGACCACGGTGGGCCGGGTGCAGACGCCCACGCTGGCCATCGTGTCCGAGCGCGAGGAGCGCATCCGCCAGTTCGTGCCGCGCGACTACTGGGAAGTGCGCGCGCAGTTCGTCGCCGCCGCCGGCCTGTACGAGGGCCGCTGGTTCGACCCCAAGCACGTCAAGGATCCGCAGGACCCCGAGAAGCGCGAATCGCGCCTGTGGAGCAAGGCCGCCGCCGAGTCGGTCGTGGCGGCCTGCCGCGAGCGCACGGGTTCGGTCACGGAAGAATCCAAGCCGTCCACCCAGTTGTCCGGACTGCTGTACGACCTGACCACGCTGCAACGCGAGGCCAACTCGCGCTTCGGCTTCTCGGCCAAGACCACGCTGGCGCTGGCCCAGACCCTGTACGAACGCCACAAGGCGCTGACCTACCCGCGTACCGACTCGCGCTACCTGCCCGAGGACTACCTGGGCACGGTGCGCCAGACCATGCAGACGCTGGCCGCCAGCCGGCCCGGCTATGCGCCGTTCGCCTCGAAGATCCTGGACAGCGGCTGGGTCAAGCCCAATCGCCGCGTGTTCGACAACAAGAAGGTGTCGGACCACTTCGCCATCATCCCGACGCTGCAGGCACCGCGCGAGTTGAGCGAGGCCGAGGCCAAGCTGTACGACCTGGTGGTCAAGCGCTTCCTGGCGGTGTTCTTCCCGGCGGCCGAATTCCTGGTGACGACCCGGATCACCGAGGTCGCGGGCCACCATTTCAAGACCGAGGGCAAGGTCCTGGTCAATCCGGGCTGGATGGCCGTCTACGGCCGCGACGCGCAGGGCGAGGACGCCAACCTGGTGCCGGTCGCCCCTGGCGAGCAGGTGCGTACCGAGGAAGTCGAGGCCGTGGGCCTGGTGACCAAGCCGCCCGCCCGCTACACGGAAGCGACGCTGCTGTCGGCCATGGAAGGCGCGGGCAAGCTGGTCGACGACGAAGAGCTGCGCGAGGCCATGTCCGCGCGCGGCCTGGGTACGCCGGCCACGCGCGCGGGCATCATCGAAGGGCTGATCAACGAACTCTACCTGCGCCGCGAAGGCCGCGAGCTGGTGCCCACCGCCAAGGCGCGCCAGTTGATGACGCTGCTGTCGGGCCTGGACGTGGACGAGCTGACCTCGCCCGAGCTGACCGGCGAGTGGGAGCACAAGCTGTCGCAGATCGAACGCGGCCAGTTGGCGCGCGAGGCCTTCATGCGCGAGATCGCGCAGATGACCCAGGTCATCGTCAAGCGCGCGAAGGAATACGACCGCGACACCGTGCCTGGCGACTATGCCACCCTGACCACGCCGTGTCCGAAATGCGGCGCCGTGGTCAAGGAGAACTACCGGCGCTACGCCTGCACCGCCTGCGATTTCTCGATCAGCAAGCACCCGGGCGGGCGCACCTTCGAACTGCAGGAAGTCGAGGAATTGCTGGCCAAGCGCGAGATCGGCCCCCTGAACGGCTTCATCAGCAAGATGGGCCGACCCTTCTCGGCCATCCTGCGCATCACCGACGACTACAAGCTGGAGTTCGACTTCGGCCAGGCCGACGAGGAATCCTCCGAAGCCGTGGACTTCTCCGGCCAGACGCCGGTGGGCCCGTGCCCGAAATGCGGCTCGAACGTGTTCGAACACGGCATGAGCTTCGTGTGCGAGAAGTCGGTCGGGCCGCAACGTTCGTGCGACTTCCGCTCGGGCAAGGTCATCCTCCAGCAGGAAATCACGGCCGAGCAGATGGCCAAGCTGCTGACCGAAGGACGCACCGACCTGCTGCAGAACTTCGTCTCCAGCCGCACCAATCGCAAGTTCAAGGCCTTTCTGGTCCGGCAGCCCGATGGCAAGATAGGCTTCGAGTTCGAGCCGCGCCCCGCCAAGGGCGGCAAGGCGGGCGAGGATGCGCCGGCGGCCCGGAAGACGGCGGCAAAGAAAGCCGCCGGCCAGGACGAAGCCGTCGCGGCGCCGGCGAAGAAGGCCCCCGCCAAGAAGGCGGCGGCCAAGAAGGCCGCGCCGCGCAAGGCCGCCGCCAAGAAAGCCCCCGCGAAGAAAACCGCCAGGAAGGCGGCCGCGAAGACCTCCAGCTGAGCCGTAGAGCCCAATGACCGTCAAGAAGAAAACGCCCTCACGGGCGCGCAAGTCTCCTGTTGCCGAGCAGCCCGCCGAGGATCGCGTGGACGTCGATCCCGGCCCCGGCGGCAAGCCCTGGTATGTCGTGCGCCGCTCGCGGGTGCATGGAACCGGTGTGTTCGCGGCCCGCAAGATCCCCGCCGGCACCCGTGTCATCGAGTACGCGGGCGAACGCATCAGCGCGGCCGAAGCCGACCGCCGCCACCCGGTCAATCCCGAGGATCCGTACCACACCTTCTTCTTCGCGCTGGAAAGCGGCAAGGTGATCGACGGCGGCAGCCAGGGCAACGATGCGCGCTGGATCAACCACGCCTGCGAGCCCAACTGCGAAGCGGAGGAAACGGACGATGGCCGCGTCTTCATCGTCTCGCAGCATCCCATCGAACGCGGCGAAGAGCTCAATTATGACTACGGCCTGGTCATCGACGAGCGCATCACGCCGACGTTGAAGAAGAACTATCAGTGCTTGTGCGGCGCCGACTCGTGCCGGGGCACGATGCTGGCGTTGAAGCGGCGCAAGAAGAAAGCCTGAGGGCGGGAACCGGGCGGCGGCGCCGCCCGGTCCGGCCGGTCAGTTGTAGTCGCCGACCCGCATCGCCTGGGAGTCGCCGCCGTTGCGGGACACTACCGAGCCGTTCACGACGCGCACCGGATCGCCGCTGCGCCACGGATAGGCCGAGGCGCTATGGAAAGTGCGCACGCTGCCGTCGTCCATCCTGACGGTCATCTCGTACTGCGTCGAGCTGCGCACACGCTTCTCGACCTCGTTGCCCGCGTAGGCGCCGCCCAGGGCACCCAGCACCGTCAGCGCGGTACGGCCGCTGCCGCCACCGAACTGGTTGCCGACCACGCCGCCCACGACACCGCCGCCGACCGCGCCCAGGCCCGTTCCCTGGCCCTGGACCTGCACGGCGCGCACGCTCTCGACCGTTCCGCAGTTGCCGCAGGTGGCCGCCACCGGCCGCGCCGGTTCGCGATAGACCGGGGCAGGGCGGCTGGCGGCGCGCGTCGGCGCGGCACGCTCGGCCGCGGCCTGCTTCGCCGGAGCCGGCGCATGGGCCGAGGCCTTGCCGAAATCCCGGCCACCGGCCGGGGCGGACGCTTCGGTCAGCTCTTGCGTGGGGGCCGACTTGGCCAGCGGCGAGGGCAGCAGTCCGGTCAGGACGCCCACGCCGACGGCGGCCAGGACGATGATGCTGATGGCTGCGGCGGCCACCAGCGGATGCAGCGCGACGGCTCCCCGCATGCTGCGATGCGCGCGCGCGAAGGCGGCGTCGATGGGGATTCGGGAACCGGAAGAAGTACCGGAAAACATGGCGTCACTCCGCTCGTAAGGTTCACGTAAGTTACCTCCAAGCGGCCTTCCATGTTGTTTCGGGGCGTGGCGGGATCTCGCGCTTTCTGTATCGGAATTGACCGAATGTTTCCGCCCCCGGCTGGCAAAGTCTGCCAGAATGGTCCGCATGGAAATCACCCTGACCGAACTCGAGGACGCAATCAATTTCTGGCGCACGCGCAAGCCTTCGACGAGCGAAGCGTGCGTGCTGTGCGCCGAGGCCGCGGCGCTGGCGGGCCCCTATGCCGCCATGATCATGCATCACCTTCCCGCGCTGGACGAGGCGGCCATGCCCGAACCAGCGCGGGCGGCCCTCGCGGCCTGGCGGCAGGCGCGCCAGGCCGTGGCCCGGGTCAAAGGCTGACGCGGGCGGCTTCGGCCGGGGAAGCGACCAGGGATACGGGCGCGAACGCGCCCAGGCTGACCTTCATGGACAGCGCGGCCTCCAGCGTGAACGCACCGTCGGCCACCAGTTCCAGCACCTCTTCCGGCGATACCGTACGCAAGGCGACCACTTCGCCGTCCTGGTTCTCGGGCACGACCTCGGGCCCCAGGACGGTATCGACCACGGTCACGTGCTCGACCTGGTAGCCCTCGGGCAGAACCCGGCGCACGGTGAACTGGCCGCTGCGCCGGCCGTCCTTCAGGTGATGGGGCAACAGGCCGGCCTCTTCCCAGCTTTCCCTGAGCAGGGCCGATTCGGGGGTTTCCGCGGCGCTGACCAGCCCTCCCACGAGGGTATCCCACATGCCGGGATCGGTGGTCTTGGTGAACGACCGCTGGGCGATCCACAACTGCCCGCTGTCGGTCCAGGCGTTCAGGTGGACGGCATGGGTGGCGATGCCCAGGGGCCGCACGGATGCCCGCTCGATCACGCCCAGGACGGTGCCGTCCTCGGCCACCACGTCCAGCAGTTCGTTGCGCCAGCCGTTGAGCCGGCCGGCTTCGGAAAGCGCCGTGGCGACACGCGCCAGCAGCTCGCTGACGGCCTGGGCGCGCCCGGCCGAGGCCGGCGTGCCCGCCAGCTCGGGCAGCAGGTGCACCACGCCGGGTTCCAGCAGTATTTCGCCCGGAAAGGCGGCCAGCCAGCGCGGCACGTCGTGCGCCACCCAGCCGCAATCATGGCCGGCAATGCGCAGTCGCAGGGAGTCCGGCGGGGGATCGACCTGAGCACGAGCCGATATGGAGTCGAATACGTTCATCCAGATATCGTGAATATGCAACACAGCAAGCCCCCATTGTGCCGGAAGTCCGGATGGGACGCCCGGCACCCCGACGTAAGCGAAGGTGAACCCGGTTGCCTCGGGTAAGATGCCGGCGCTCGCACCGCCCCCAAGGAAGAGGAAGACCATGACCGATCACCCCCGTATCTGCATCGTCGGCGCCGGAGCGATAGGCGGCCTCGTCGCCGGACGCCTGGCCCAGGCCGGCAACGACGTTTCGCTGCTGGCCCGCGGCCGCACGCTGGAAGCGCTGCGCCGGCACGGCCAACGGCTCGACTCGGCGGGCAAGCTCGTCGCCTCGCCGGTCCGGGCCAGCGACGACGCCCGGGCGCTGGGCCCGCAGGACGTCGTCGTCATCACCGTCAAGGCACCGGCCCTGCCGGAGATCGCACGGGCCATCCGTCCGCTGGTCGGCGCCGACACGGTCGTGATCCCGGCCTTGAACGGCATCCCCTGGTGGTTCTTCCTGGACGCCGGCCTGCCCCTGGGCGGCACGCGCCTGCGCAGCGTCGATCCGGACGGCGGCATCGAGGCCAGCCTGCCGGCGGACCAGGTGCTGGGCGCCGTGGTCTTCGCGTCGGCCTCGACCCCCGAGCCCGGCCTGACCCTGCACGCCTCGGGCAACCGCATCGTGCTGGGCGAGCCGAAGGGCGGGTCGAGCGAACGCGCCCGCGCCGTGGCCGGGCTGTTCACGCGGGCGGGCTTCGATGCCCCCGCCAGCGAGAACGTGCGCGCCGACATCTGGACCAAGCTGCTGGGCAATGCCTGCTTCAACCCCGCCAGCCTGCTGACGGGCGCCTATACCGACGACATGATCGACGATCCCCGCCTGCACGCCATGTTCGTGGCCATGATGGACGAGGCGCTGGCGCTGGGCACCCGGCTCGGGCTGCCGGCCCAGGTCGAGTCGCGCGACCGCATCGCCTTCACCCGAGGGCTGGGCCACATCAAAACGTCGATGCTGCAGGACGTGGAGGCGGGCCGGCCGGTGGAGATCGACAGCATCCTGGGCGCGCTGGTCGAGACCGCCGCGGCGGCCCGATTCTCCACGCCGACCCTGGATACCGTCTACGCGCTGGCGCGCATGCGCGCCGCGGCCCTGGGGCTGTATCCGGCGTAGCCGGCCCTTGCCCAACTTTTCTATAGGCGAAAAATACCAAAACATCGCTTGAACCCCAGCCGCCCGCGCCGCATCCTGCCACCCTAGATAGAGTAAGCACGGAGAGCCGGCGCACGGCGGCATGCGATGTCCATTTCCAGCGAAACCATCAGGTCGGTCACCTCGTCCTTGTACGAGTGGTCGCTGAAGAAAGTCCCGGACGACACCAAGCGGGTGCTGGCCCAGGCGCAGCAGCGCGAGACGGTCCAGCTCGGCAGGCAGACGCTGCGCATCATGCTCGAAAGCGCCGAGGCCGCCGAGTCCGAAAGCCACCTGGTCTGTTCGGACGTGGGCGTGCCCACCTACATGATCCGCGTGGGCACGGGCGTGAGTTTCGAAGGCAACGTGCGCCAGGCCATCGTCGACGGCTTCGCCGACCTGGTCGCGCGCGCGGACCCGCCCATCCTGAAGATGGTGACCAATCCGCTGACCCTGCAACGCAGCTACGAGGGCAAGAACATGCCCCTGGTCACCTTCGACATGGTCGACGGCGCGGACTACATGGAGATCGTCTGCGCGCCCAAGGCCATGGGCACGGGCCGCTGGGAAGCCATCGAGACCTTCGTCTACCCGTCGCTGGAGACCATCGAGAAATACGTGCTCGATACCGTGCTCAAGGCCGGCTCGCAGCCCTGTCCGCCCATCGTCGTGGGCGTGGGCATAGGCGGCACCTTCGACTACGCGGCCAAGATGGCCAAGGAGTGCGTCCTGCGCCCCTTCGCCCAGACCAATCCCGAGCCCGTCCTGGCGGCCATGGAACAGCGCCTGCTCAAGGCCATCAACGACACCGGCTTCGGGCCCATGGGCACGGGCGGCGACACCACCGCCATGGCGGTGCACATCGACTATTCGGCCAGCCACGGCTTCATGCCCGTGGCCGTGGCCTTCAACTGCTGGATCAACCGGCGCACCTGTGCCCGCATCTACCAGGACGGCACGGTCGAACGCCTGGAATAGCGGCAACGGAGACGAGCATCGTGAATACCCATCGCCTGACCTTGCCGGCAAGCGCGGACGACATCGCCCGTATCCAGGCCGGCGACCTGGTCTACCTGACCGGCGACATCGTCGTCACCATCGGCCTGCCTACGCACCAGCGCATGATCGACTACGCCCGCGAGGGCAAGCCGCTGCCGGTGGACGTGCACGGCGGCGCCTTCCTGCACCTGAGCTCGTACAACCGCGAGAGCGACACGCCCTCGGGCTACGAGGCCCTGTACATGAACCCCACCACCAGCACGCGCTACGACGCGCTCATGCCGCCGCTGATCCGGGCCTACGGCCTGCGCATCGTGGGCGGCAAGGGCGGACTGGGCGAGGAAAGCGTGCAGGCCATGCGCGAGACGGGCTGCATCTACCTGTCCTTCCTGGGCGGCGGCTGCACGCTGCTGGCCCGCGCGATCCAGGAAGTGGTGTCCGTGCACTGGGAAGACTACATCTCGCAATTCCGCCTGGTGACCTTGCGCGTCAAGGACCTGGGCCCCGCCACGGTGGGCATCGACGCCCACGGCAACAGCCTCTACCGACAGCTGCGCGAGAACGTGCAGCAGCGGCTGCCTGGCATTCTCGAAGAACTCGACCGGCACCGCGCGGATTCCACGCACTGAGTGCGGCAATCTTCTTCATTACGACAGATCGGAGACCCCATGAAGAATCATCGACTTCTCGCCTGCGCCACCGCCATCCTGGCCCTGGGCGCCACCGCCGCCCACGCCAAGGACGACGCCGCGTCATGGCCTACCCGGCCGGTGCGGCTGATCGTGCCGTTCCCGGCCGGCGGCAGCACCGACGTGGTCGCGCGCCTGATCGCCGAGCGGCTGGGCCAGAAGCTCGGCCAGCAGTTCGTCGTGGACAACCGTCCGGGCGCGGCCGGCAACATCGGCACCGACCAGGTCGCCAAGGCCTCGCCCGACGGCTACACGCTCACGCTGACGACCTCCGGGCCGCTGGCCAACAACAAGTACCTGTACAAGTCCATGCCGTACGACCCGGCCAAGGACCTGACTCCCATCGTGCTGGTGGGCGAGATCCCGCTGGTGGTCGTGTCCACCGACAAGACCCCGGCCAAGAACCTGAAGGAATTCATCGCGCTGGCCAAGGCCGCGCCGGGCAAGTATTCCATCGGCAATCCGGGCAACGGCACCATCGGGCACCTGGCCTATGAACTGCTGCGGCACAATACCCGGACCGACTTCCTGGGCGTGCCATACAAGGGCGACACGCCGGCCATGACGGACCTGCTGGGCGGCTCCATCCAGGCCATCGTCGCGCCCATCACGGCCTTCATCCCGCAGATCCAGAGCGGCAAGATGAACGGCCTGGCGGTGACCTCCAAGAAGCGTTTCCCCGGCACGCCCGACGTGCCCACCGCGGTCGAGCAGGGCTTCGACGTCGAGGCCTCGGTCTGGTTCGCCGTCGCGGGCCCCGCCGGCATGCCGCGTCCCATCGTCGACAAACTCAACCGCGAGATCAACCTCGTGCTGAACTCGCCCGAGGGCCGGGCCAAGCTCGAGCAGTTCGGCGCGGTCGTGGGCGGCGGTTCGCCCGAGCAGCTGGATTCGCTGATGAAGGTCGAAAGCGCGAAGTGGAAGCGGATCATCGAGGACGCCAATATCAAGCTGGATTAGCCCCCCTACGCGCTTCGCGCGCCCCCCACAGGGGGGCGGCACTGGCGGACCGGCAAAGCCGGATCCGCTGTGCCCTGGGTCTTGTGAGTTCTTCTTGGATTGGGGCACGGGTTTTCGGGGTGGTTTCCGCCCCATGGAGTGTTGAATGAGCGGTTTCGTTACGTTGAAGACCGAGGGCATGAGCACCGAGGAGGCCTATCGGCTGATCGTGGGCTGCGTGGCGCCCCGGCCGGTGGCGTGGATCACCACGCAGGATGAATCGGGACGGGTCAATGCCGCGCCGTTCAGTTCGTACAACTACGTGGCGCACAGCCCGCCGATGCTGGCGGTGAACATCGGCTCGCGCAAGGGCGAGTTGAAGGACACGGCACGCAACATCGTCGAGACGCGCGAGTTCGTGGTCAACGTGGCCACGGAAGCGACGCTGGAGCTGATGCATGCGTCGGGCGCGGACTACCCGCCCGAGATCGGCGAGCCCGAGGCCCTGGGCATCGAGCTGGCGCCCAGCACGGTGGTGCGGCCGCCGCGCATTCCCGCCACGCCGATCCAGATGGAATGCCGGCTCGAGCACGTGCTGCCGCTGGGACGGGGCCTGAACACGCTCTACATCGGCGAAGTGGTGGCCTTCCATCTGTCCGAGGCCATATTCAACGGCCGGCACATCGATGCCGTGGCGATGCGGCCCATCGCCCGGCTGGGCGGACCGTACTACGCGGGGCTGGGCGAGATCTTCCATCGGCCGATGCTGCAGGCGCCGCCGATCTGATCCCCCCTACGCGCTTCGCGCGCCCCCCAGGGGGCGGCACTGGCGGACCGGCGGAGCCGGATCCGCTGTGCCCTGGAGACCAACGGGCTGGCGAAGTTGGGGGTTCTTAATTTTGTGACAAGGACATACTGATGACGGGTTCATCTGGGGATTTCAGCCGGTCGGTGCAGGCCGGGACGTTCATCAAGACGGTGTCGCCGCACGTGGTGGAGATACTGGGGACGACGGCGCTGGATTTCGGGGTGCTGGATGCCGAGCATGCGCCGTTCGACCGGGCGGCGCTGGACTTGATGATGATGGCCGGACGGGCCGCGCGCCTGCCGCTTTTCGTGCGGGTGGCCGACTACGAGGCCGCGACCATCCTGTCGACGCTGGACCTGGGCGCGGCGGGCATCGTGGTGCCGCACGTCGACAGCGCCGAGCAGGCGGAACTGATCGTCTCGCGCGCCCGCTACAAGGACGGCGTGCGGGGCTTTTCCAGCTCGCCCCGGGCGGCCGGCTACGGGACCATGACCTATAAGCAGGCCCAGGAAGCGGGCGACCAGACGCTGGTGATGTGCCAGATCGAAAGCGTCGAGGGCCTGGCCAACGTGGAAAGCATCGCCGCCGTTCCCGGCGTGGGCGGACTGTTCGTGGGACGCGCGGACCTGGCCCTGTCCATGGGCCAGGAAGGCTCGCGCAGCCCGGCGGTGCTGGAAGCCACCGCCCGCATCGTCCGCGCGGCGCTGGCCGCCGGCAAGATCGCCGCGATGTTCGTGGCCAACGCCGCCGAGCGCGACGAGTTCGCCGCGCAAGGCGTGACCTGGTTCGTGATCGGATCCGACCAATCCCTGCTGCGCCAAGGCGCGCAATCGGTTGCCGTGGCAGGCGACCGGTCGCACGGCTGACGCGGCTCCCTCTCAAGCAAAGGTGAAGTCCATGACTGTCCAACAACCGCGGCCCGCGACCTATGCCGCGCACTACGACACCGCTCCGCAGCAACAGCAGGCCGGCGCGCGCACCTGGCTGACCCGGGGCGCCAACTTCGTCGTCGCCGTCTCGCAGGTCGAGGCGGGAGCCGTGCTGGCGCGCGAGGCCAACCCCGACGAATACTTCGTCTTCGTGCACACCGGCGGCGCGCGCATCCAGGCGGGTTCCGAGCAGGTCGACGCCGCTCCCGAGACCGTGACCATCGTTCCGCCGGGTGCGAGCCGCGTCGAGGCCACCGCCGCGGGCACCATCGTGCGCGTGTTCTCCAACCGCGCCTCGGACCTGGCGCAGGCTTCGGTCAACCAGGAGATCTACGCCGACGGCGCGCCCGAAGTCGCGCCGCTGGTGCCATGGCCCGATCCCCCCGCCGGCTTCAAGCTGCGCCACTACGTGCTGGCCGAGCACGTGCGGCCCGACAGCAACATGCGCATCTTCCGCAGCACCAACCTGATGGTCAATTTCCTGGCCAAGCGCCTGGTGCCGCGCGACGTGCACAAGCTCAGCCCGCACACCCACGCCGACTTCGAACAGGCCTCGCTGGCGATCCAGGGCACTTACGCGCACCACCTGCGCTGGCCGTGGACGCCGGACATGGACATGTGGAAAGAGGACGAGCACGTCGAGATCGGCAGCCCGTCCGTCACGGTCATTCCCGCGAAGGTGCTGCATACCAGCCGCAACGTCAGCCAGGGCGATTGCTGGCTGATCGACATCTTCGGCCCGCCGCGCATGGACTTCTCCAGCAAGCCGGGACTGGTCTGCAACGCGGACGAGTACCCCATGCCCGCGCCCGCCACGGCCGCCGCGGCCTAGAGCCTGGCGAGGTCCTCCGAGATGCCGCGGGAGACCTCCTGCAACTGTTCCAGATAGCGCTCGACGACCTGTTCGTTGGTGAGCGTGGAGGCGAACCACGTCATGCCGAACGAGGCCACCACATGCTTGCCGTCGAACACCGGCACGGCCAGGGTGCCGGATACCGGGCGCACGGCGGGATCGCGCAGCGCGTAGCCCTGCGCGCGCGTGATCTCTATCATCCGCCTGACCGCCTCCCGGTCCTGCGCCGGCTCGTCCTCGGGGTTCTTCGATTGGCGCAGCAGCGCGAGTATGGTCTCGCGCTCATCCTCTTCGCAGAAGGCCAGGTAGGCCCGGCCGATGGCGCGGCTGACCAGGCTCAGGCGCATGTTGATGGTCGAATGCAGCAGCGACAGCGGCGAATGGGGAATGGTGCTGTAGCGCACCACCATGGCATCGGTATCGAACACGGCGATGGCCAGCGGCCACTTGATGGCCTCGGTCAGCGCGTCCAGGCGCGGCCGGGCCGCTTCGACGATGCGCGGCTCGCTGTGATAGCCCGACGACAGCGTATTGACCAGCGACGTCAGGTAGTACGCCCCGTACTGCGGCGCATGGCGCACCAGTCCCTTGGACGCGAGCGACTCAAGAAGACGTATCAGCGATGGCTTGGGGATGCCCGTCTGCTTGTACAGTACGTCCAGGGTCGATACCGGCTGGCGGTTCAGGGCCTGCAGCAGCTCGATGGCACGGACAACGGCTTGGACGGGCGGAAAGGAAGGCACGCGGACCTCCGTACGGAAAGGACGCCGGCCGGCGATTATCGCATTGCCGGATGCGTTCCAACCTCCGTACGGCCGTCCTGGTGAAAATCAGCGGCGGGCGCCGCCCTTCACGAACACGCGCTTGCCGGTGTCATGCCAGACCGCGCGCTTTTCCTCTTCGGTCAGCAGGACCGAGGCGTCGATCATGCGCTGGACCATTTCCTTGTAGGTGCCCGACGAGGTGCCGATGTCCGAGCCCCACATGATGCGGTCGGCGCCGAACAGGTCGACCGCGCGGCGCAGCACCTGCTCGGCCGGCACGTCGGCCTCGCGGTACTCGTCCAGGTTGATCGAGGTGAACTTGAAGAAGATGTTGTGCTCGTGCGCCAGCTTCTCGAAGCGCTCGTCCAGGCCGAAGTGTTCCTCGGTGGCCTCGGGCTCCAGCAGGTGGTCCAGCACGATGCTCACGTTCGGATAGCGGCGCGCCAGTTCGATGATGGTCGGCACCGACGGACCGCCGCCGCCCACCGCCAGCACTTCCAGGTCGATCACCAGGCCGAACTCCTCGGCCACGTCCCAGGTCTTGAGCGCCTGCGGCGAATTCAGCCACGGCATGCTGCCATCGGGCTGGCGGCCGCCGAACAGGCGCACGCCCGCCAGGCCGTTCTTCTCGATGTAGCTGCGCACCAGGCCCGGCGTGCCGGCATCCTCGGCGTCCAGGATGACCACCGCCGAGAAGATGTCGGGATGGGCGTCGGACGAATCCAGGATGTAGCTGTTGTCGTAGCGGTAGATCATGCGCTTCTGCACGGCCACCGCGCCGTCGACGTTTTCTTCCTTCATCCAGACCAGCATGCGCGCCACGTCGGGCACTTCGTTGATCGGATTGGGGCCGTGCTTGCCGCCCGGCTTGCCGATCACGCCCGGGGCGCGCGGCGGCGCGTCGGCGGCGCGCTTCATGGGATTGCGCGGATAGCGCACCTGGTCATCCGCCACCAAGTGGGCGTGCGAATCGAACAGCAGCGGGCGAGTGCCGGCGGCCGACGGGGCTTGCTTGTCTTGGGTCATATCGAAAACTCTACGTGTTTACAGCGGGACTTTATCGCCAGCCTGCCCCCTCCGCACCCGATATTCTCGAACTTTTCGGTGTCCGAAAACTTGTGGCCGAACAGGAATCGGGCCCATTCAAACAAAAATTTAAAAAAAGCGATTCAAATTTCTGTTTGAATCGCCGATACTACGCCGGACTACTGGATCCTCCATCGTGAACCTGCTCGACGACGACACCTCCACCCGCTCCCGCATCGTGCTGGCCGCCCTGCGCGTCTTCGCCACCCGGGGATTCGAGGCCGCCTCGCTGCGCGAGATCACGTCCGCCGCTCAGGTGAACATCGCCGCCATCCACTACCACTTCGGCTCCAAGGACGCGCTGGTGCAGGAAGTGCTGCGCGTGGTGTCCGAGCCCATCAACCGCATGCGGCGCGAGGCCCTGGCCCGGGTGCCGGCGCACCGCGAACCGACGATGGAAGAAGTCGTGGAAGCGCTGATCGCACCGCCCGTGCGGCTGAGCTTCGACGCCACCGGCGAATGGCGGCTGCTGATCCGGTTGCTGATCCAGGCCCGCGCGGTGCCCCGCGCCAGCACGAACGCCGCGATCTTCGAGCAGTACGACGCGCTGGCGGCCGACTTCGTCGACGCCCTGATGGCCGCCCAGCCGTCGCTGGGCCGCGAGGAAGCCTACTGGCGCTACGCCTTCGCCATCGGCGCCATGATGTACATCGTCAGCGACGCCGACGAGACCTATCACCGCCTGCATCGCATCTCCGGCGGGCTGTGCGACACCGACGACCCCGAACGCATCGTCGCCCAGCTCGTCGCCTTCATCGCCGCCGGCATGCGGGCAGCCGCCCCGGCCGGCACACCGCTGTGACTTCCCTCCGGATACACGACATGACCCGCCGCATCATCGACCTGTCGGTCGCCCTCGAAGACAAGCCCACTTCGCCGGCGCACCACCGCCCCCAGATCAGCTACGTCGACCACGACCAGTCCTGGGAACTCTTCTCCAAGCTCTTTCCCGGCATCGGCCCCGACGACCTGCCCGAGGGCAAGGCCTGGGCGGTGGAGCGGGTTTCGCTGTCGACCCACGCCGGCACCCACATGGACGCGCCGTGGCACTACCACCCCACGACCGACCATGCGCTGCAGGAAGGCGGCCGGCCCGCGCCCGGCATCGACGAAGTCCCGCTGGACTGGTGCCTGAAGCCCGGCGTCAAGCTCGACTTCCGCCACATGGAAGCGGGCTACGTGGTCACGCCCGCCGACATCCAGGCCGAGCTGAAGCGCATCGGCCATACCCTCCAGCCGCTGGACATCGTCGTGGCCAACACCCGCGCCGGTGCGCGCTACGGCCAGGAGGACTATTGGGAAAGCGCCTGCGGCTTCGGCCGCGCCGCCACGCTGTGGCTGCTGGAGCAGGGGGTACGGGTGGTCGGCACCGACTCCTACAGCTGGGACCCCGCCTTCAAGTTCGTGGTCGAGCGCTACGAGCGCGACCGCGACCCTTCCATCATCTGGGAAGGCCACAAGGCGGGACGCGACATCGGCTACTTCCAGATGGAGAAGCTGACCAACCTGGACCAGTTGCCGTCCCACGGCTTCACCATCAGTTGCTTCCCCATCAAGATCAAGCACGGATCGGCCGGCTGGTGCCGCACCGTCGCCATTCTCGATTGACCCGCGAGGCGCGCGACGCCTCGTCCAAGACAACGATCCCGGAGACTCCCCATGACCTTCCTTTCCTGCGCCCGCCTGGGCGCCGCCCTCGCGCTGGCCGCCTGCGCAGTACCCGCCGCCGCGCAGGCGCCTGCCTCGTACCCCGACCGGCCCGTCCACGTCGTCGTGCCGTTCCCGCCGGGCGGCATCGTCGACAACGTCACCCGCAACCTGGGCGCGCGCCTGTCGGCCGCGCTGGGCCAGACCTTCATCGTGGAGAACAAGGCCGGAGCCGGCGGCTCGATCGGCGCCGCCCACGTCGCCAAGGCCGCGCCCGACGGCTACACCCTGCTGGCCGCCTTCGACACCCACGCCGTCAACCCGCTGCTATACAAGCTCAGCTTCGACTCCGACAAGGACCTGGCGCCGGTCGCCTTGATCGGCACCTCGCCGCTCATCCTGGTCGTCCATCCCTCGGTGCCCGCCCGGACCGTGCCTGAGCTGGTCGCGCTGGCCAAGGCCAAGCCCGACGCGCTGAACTACGCCTCCACCGGCGCCGGCAGCTCCAACCAGCTGACCGCGGAACTGTTCAAGGCCACCGCCGGTGTCGAGATGAACCACGTGCCCTACAAGGGCGGCGCACCCGCCATCACCGACGTGCTGGGCGGCCGGGTGCAGGTCATGTTCGTCAGCGCCAGCTCGGTACTGGCCCATATCAAGGCCGGCAAGATGCGGGCCCTGGCCGTCACCACCCGGGAACGCATCCCGGCCCTGCCCGACGTGCCGTCCATCAGCCAGTTCTACCCCGATTTCGAGGCCCGCTCGTGGATAGGCCTGCTGGCTCCGGCCGGCACGCCCCCCGCCACCGTCTCGCGCCTGAACGCCGAGGTCTACCGCGCCTTGCAGACGCCCGAGATGCGGACGTTCTTCGACGCCCAGGCCATCCAGCCCGGCAGCGGGTCGCCCGAGCAATTCGGCGCATTCCTGCGGAACGAGACCAAAAAGTGGGGCGAAATCATCAAAAAACAGGACATCCGGGTGGAATGAGACGGCCGGGAAACCCGCGTGGCGCAAGACCCACGCGGGCGGCTTGCAAGTTTTGAGAATATTATCAATAATTAATCTCATTACGACGTCCACTGCGGCGCCCAACCGCGCCGCAACGAGTTCCGCCATGTACGTTTGTGTCTGCAACGCCATCACCGAACGCCAGATCCGCAGCAGCGTGGAAGCTGGCGCGACTACCCTGGCCGACCTCCAGTTCGACCTGGGCGTGGCGACCTGCTGCGGCTCCTGCGCCGACACCGCCTGCCAGTACCTGCCGGCCGGCGCCAGCGCCTGCGAGCACGCCTACGAAGCGTCCATCTCGGCCGCCAACGGCCGCACCGAAGCCACCGAACTCCCCCCGCCCCGCGCCACGACGCGCCGCTTCCCCATCCAGGTCGTCGGCGCTGGCGCCGGCGCCGCCAAGGCGGCGTAGGGGTCCCCCCTACGCCCTTCGGGCGCCCCCCAGGGGGCGAAACCGGCGGACTGGCAAAGCCAGATCCGCGGTTTCCTGGGTCTAGTACCTGTTTCTTGGCACGTCACACTGTTGCTACCGCTGGCAGCCAGCGATAGCAACAATGCTACGCGCCAAGACAGCGGTACTAGACCCAGGATGCGGTGGATCCGGCTCCGCCGGTCCACCCGCATCGCCCCCTTGAGGGGGCCCGCGTCAGCGGGTAGGGGGTGGGCTTTCCTTGCGCGCGGCAGCGCGTAGGGGGGATCATTATCATTGTCACTTTCCTAGGCCATTACGGGCGGACGTACGGCCTGCTTGCCTGGCGTCAACAATGCTAACCTTGCCGGATCCATGAATTCTGCAGGGGAAAGAACATGAAAGGCGACAAGACCGTCATCCAATACCTCAACAAGCAGCTCACCAACGAGCTGACCGCCATCAACCAGTACTTCCTGCATGCGCGCATGCTCAAGCACTGGGGCCTGGGCAAGATGGGCAAGCACGAGTACGACGAGTCCATCGAGGAAATGAAGCATGCCGATCGCCTGATCCAGCGCATCTTCATGCTGGACGGCCTGCCCAACCTGCAGGACCTGCACAAGCTGCTGATCGGCGAGAACGTCCCGGAAATCCTGGAATGCGACCTGAAGCTGGAGCTGTCCTCGCAGGTCGTGCTCAAGGAAGCCATCGCCCACTGTGAAAGCGTGCGCGACTACGTGTCGCGCGATCTGCTGCAAGACATCCTGGACGACACCGAAGAACACATCGACCACCTGGAGACCCAGATCGGCCTGGTGGACCAGGTCGGCATCCAGAACTACCTGCAATCGCAGATGGACGAGCAGGGCTGATTCCCCACCCCGCCCGAAGCAAAGCCCCGCCACGCGGGGCTTTTTGCTTTATGCGCGTTCCCGGCTTCACGGAACGCGTCTTGCTGCCCGGTTGGCTTACTTCGACAGGAGACCGCCATGGCCACCGTTCAGGGCAGCAACCCGCTTTCCAAACATACCGACGACGTCCTCAAGGACGAGAACCGCAGGATGCCGGCGGCGGAACTGCCGCGCGAAGACAAGGACAAGCCGGCCGCCGGCGGCGGCGACGAGTTGAACGTGGATGAGCTGGAGGAAGCGGAACGCGGCGGCCCGCCCCGTTCAGGCGGCGGGCCGGACTGAGCGCGGCGTCAGTTATTGCCCGTCGCGGGGCATTCGGCGATGCGGCCCCAGCGATTATCGGTGTTGCAGTATTTCCACCGGGCTTTCTCGTTGCAGATGACCCGGCCGACGACGCCCTGGGAAGCGCAGCGCGCCAGTTCGGCTCGCAGCGACTGGATCCAGGGCTCCTGGCCGCCGGCCGCGTCGGCTCCGGCCACCACGGTGGCGACCTGCTGCGAAGGCGGCTCGACGATGATGCGCGGAGACTGGGCGGCCGCCGGGGGCTCGGCCAGGTGGGCGGGCAGGGGGCTGCCCGGGTTCACCGTCTGCATGTCGGGCGCGATGGTCGAAAGCAGGGTATCGGGCTGCGGTTGATCGGCCGCGGATACCAGGGGAATGGGCGCGCTCGGCTGCACCGGGCGCGATGGGACGCCGCGCGAGCCGTCCACCCTGGGTTGCGGGGGTTCGGGCAGGTAGGTTTCCTGGTCCACCGCCGCCACCGGCGCTTCGCCCGGGCGCCCCTGGGCCACGGGCACGGGCGCCTCGGCCGCGCGGTCGACGGGAGCATTCCAGGACAACCAGAGCCCGAACAGCACTCCCACCACCACGACCATCGCCACGAAGGCCAGGCCCATCAAAATGCGGTTACGCATGTGTACACCTCTTCACTGTGGACCGGCGGCCCCGCCGGTCCCCATGCCCGGGCGGGCCCGTCAGGCGAAAGCGGAATCGCCCACCCTGGTCTGGAACACCTGTCCCCCGTGCTCGCGCAGGGCATGGAACTGCACGTTGGGATAGAGCTCCTGCGCCACCCGCAGCTGCGCCGACGATCCGATCAGGAAAGCGGGCGCCTCGACTACATCGTAGGCGATGTGCTGCATGTTGGCGTCCATGAACTTCTTCAGGTCCTTGGGGTTCTCGGCCGTGATCCAGCGCGCCATCGAATAGCGCGCCGGCAGCATGCGCGCGGCCACGCCGTATTCGGTCTTGAGCCGATGCGCCACGACCTCGAACTGCAGCTGGCCGACGGCCCCCAGCAGCAACGGGCCTCCGGCCACCGGCCTGAACACCTGGATGGCGCCTTCCTCGCCCAGCTGGGTCAGGCCCGTGCGCAACTGCTTGGTGCGCAGCGGATCGGCCACCTCCACCGCCTGGAACAATTCGGGCGCGAAGAACGGCAGTCCGGTGAACTGCAGCGCCTCGCCTTCGGTCAGCACGTCGCCCAGTTGCAGCACGCCGTGGTTCGGAATGCCGATGACGTCGCCGGCATAGGCCTCGTCCAGCAGCTCGCGCCGCTGCGACAGGAACGAGACCACGTTGTTGGGCCGCGTTTCCTTGCCGGTGCGGCAGACCTTCAGCCGCATGCCGCGCTCGAAACGGCCCGAACAGACGCGCACGAAAGCCACGCGGTCGCGATGGGCCGGATCCATGTTGGCCTGCACCTTGAAGACCACGCCGGTGAATTTCGGTTCATCGGGCTGGACCTCGCGCTGCAGCGCATGGCGCGGACCGGGCGCGGGCGCCTGCTCGACCAGCGCGTCCAACACTTCCTGCACGCCGAAATTGTTGATGGCCGAGCCGAAGAACACGGGCGTCTGCTTGCCGGCCAGGAACTCGGCCTGGTCGAACGGCGGCGCGGCGCCTTCGATCAGGTCGATCTCGCCGCGCGCCTGCTCGAACGCCGCGCCGAAGCGGCGCGCGATCTCGGGGTTGTCCAGCCCGTCGATGATTTCGTCGTGCTGCTCGCTCAGCCTGTCGCTGCCGGCCTTGAAGACCCGCATCCGATCGCGCCGGATGTCGAACACGCCGCCGAAGGACTTGCCCATGCCGACCGGCCACGCGAAGGGCACGGCATCCATGCCCAGGTGGGACTCGATCTCGGACAGCAGCTCCAGCGGCTCGCGCACCTCGCGGTCCATCTTGTTGACGAAGGTGATGATGGGCGTATTGCGTGCCCGGCACACCTGCAACAGCCGGATGGTCTGCGGCTCGACGCCGTTGGCCGCGTCGATCACCATCAGCGCCGCATCCACGGCCGTCAGCACGCGGTAGGTATCTTCCGAGAAGTCCTGGTGGCCCGGGGTGTCGAGCAGGTTGATGACGGTATCGCGGTATTCGACCTGCATGACCGAGGACGCCACCGAAATGCCGCGCTGCTTCTCGATCTCCATCCAGTCGGACGAGGCGTGCCGCGAGGCCTTGCGTGCCTTGACGCTACCGGCGATCTGGATCGCGCCGGCGAACAGCAACAGCTTTTCGGTCAGCGTGGTCTTGCCCGCGTCGGGGTGGGAAATGATGGCGAAGGTGCGTCGCCGGGCGACTTCGGAGGATATGGTCATCGCGCGGAATTTTAACCGGAGACGGGATCGGGCGCTTGATCCGTCCGGCCGCCACGGCAGCAAGCGCCGTGCCGCGGCGGCTCGGCTCCGCCCACCGCGCATTTAGTCCTATTCAATACTCCAACTTGATTTTAGTCTCAAATGGTATTAACCTGGGCTTGCATGCACGACACAGGAAAGCATCATGGCCATTCCTGCTTCCAAGACCCCTGAACTGACCAGCCAGGCCGCCACCGACGCGGCCCTGCGCACCTTTTTCCGGATCGCCCAGGCTTGGCAGCTCAATGCCGAAGAGTCGGCCACCCTGCTGGGCGTCCCGCGCTCGACCATGTTCCGCTGGAAGACCGGCCGCGCGCCTGCGCCGCTGCCGCGCGACACGCTCGAACGCCTGTCGCTGGTCTTCGGCATCTACAAAGCGCTGCAGGTCCTGTTGCCCGTCCCCGAACGCGCCGACGCCTGGCTGCGCCGCCCCAACGACGCGCCCCTGTTCGGCGGCCGGCCGGCCCTGGAACGCATGCTCACCGGCATGACCAGCGACCTGTACGTGGTGCGCACCTATCTCGATGCCCAGCGGGGGGGCTGGACATGACGCCTGCCGTTGCCGAGGTGCAATGGACGCCCTGCCACCGGCTCGTCCCCAGCCGCTTTCCGCCCGCCGGCCTGTACGACCGGGTGGCCGATCCGGCCGACCTGGACGTGGTATTCGCTATCGAGAACCTGACCAATCCGCGCGTGCGCGACGAAGCCGGGAACCTGCGCCTGGTCCCGCCGGAAGACCGCATTTCCGGTCCGGGCACCACCCCCATCATGGCGGCCTTCACCCATCTGAATCCGGCCGGCAGTCGCTTCACGGACGGCACCTGGGGGGTGTACTACGCCGGGGAAAGCCTGGAAACCGCCGTGGCCGAGACCATGCACCACCGCGCCCGTTTCCTGGCCGCGACGCACGAGGTCGCCATCGAGATCGACATGCGCCACTACGTGGCCGACCTGGCCGCGCCGCTGCACGACCTGCGCGGCCTGCGGCCGGCCTTGCCCGCCATTTACGATCCGGACGACTACACGGCCAGCCAGGCGCTGGCCCGCCAGCTCCGGCTGGCGGGCAGCTGGGGCGTAGCCTACGACAGCGTCCGCCGCCCCGGCGGCCAATGCGCGGCGGTGTTCCGGCCGCGCGGCCTGTCCCGCTGCCGCCAGTCCCAGCACATTGCGTTCGTCTGGGACGGCCACCGCATGAGCGGGTGGTATTCCAAGTCGGCATTGCGGTCGGTCTGATTTTTCAAGCCTCGTTCCACCGGCCGCCCGGGCTGCCTGCCCCGTGCCCGGCCTTGTGGCTCGCGGGTTTCCTGGCTGCTACCGCCGGTCCACTGATGGGAATCGATTATTGGCGCAATTTCGATTTTCGAATATGGTTACGTCGAACGCGGGGCGCTGATATCGTCACAATTGGTATCAAGCGCAGCAGATCGCGGCGTGCGGCCGCAACGCAGTACGGATATCCGCGCCAGGGCACCGTGCCCTGGCGCGCAAGACCTCATTCCTTATCCGGAGGAACACGACAATGAAAATACGTTTGTGGGGTTGTGTACTGGGCATGGCGCTGAGCGGCACGGCCGCGGCGCAGACCCCGTTGAAGATCGGTTTCGTGGGCGAG
>NZ_BAAAEN010000015.1:0-153900 GCF_039523035.1 Pigmentiphaga daeguensis
ACAGCCTCCATTGGACAACAAACTAGGAGTTCCGACCATCGGATATCGCCCTAATATCCAGTGTTTATGCGGGCTGCGGGGATTATTCAGGGACGACCAAGTAACTCCGCCGCCCAACCCCGCTCCGGTTCCCGAAGCGCCACCCAGACAGGCCGAGGAAGCACCGTCTGCCTCAATTGTTCCACCGCCATCCAAATCAAAGAGCGACGGCTCATCAGACGCGGCCACCGGTAAATGGATGGTCGGTATCGGCTTGGGCATCGGGCTTCTGCTCATTGTCTTCGTCAACTCGACCAAGAACGAGCCCACCCGCTCGGCGACGGCACCAGTTGCTCAAGCCCCCGTCACCGCGGCCCCCTCCTATCCACCGCCAACTGTCGCGCCAGTCACGCAGAATCGGCAGGCTGCCCTGGAGACAGTTATCCAGCAACGCGCGGCTGCGGAGTCGGTGAACGTGCTTGGTCAGCAGGTCCTGTTCTCCAATCCAAGTGGCTATTGCACGCCGGGTAAGTCGGCGCGCGAAGTCGAGCTCATGGACTTGGCTAAGCGTTCCCTCGCAGAAGGTTCGCGCCTCGTGCACGCAGCAGTCCGTTGCTCCGAACTGGAGGACTACCGAGCGGGCCGCAGGGACATGCTGGATCACTGGCTGCAAATCCAACTTATCGGCCCGAAGGGGAATTTCCAGCGAATCGAGATGCCGCGAGAGGCGTTCCTTTCCGGCCTTTCCAAGTCGACTCCCCGGGTGAATTCCGCCGAGCTCAATCGACGGCTGAAAGCGTCGTTCGAGAATAGCGACGTCGCCCTAACAGACATGAAGTTTGAACCGATTGGGCGGGACGGGAACGCGGTCTATTTTTCCATGCGGATGAACATGAGCGTTGGGGAAAGCAGCCGACCAATTTCGGGAATCAGCGCAATAACGCTCCTGAACTCCCTGCCGCTCTCGATCAACGTTTATGAGGGAACCGGTTCACCACAGAGCCGTGGCCAACTGCAAGCTGTCCAGCAGGAGTTGCTGAACAGCCTCCTCACCGAGAACTGATGATGAACAATTCCAGAACAATATTCTTCGCCCTGTGCTTCTGCTTGTTGGCTGCGGTCGCCATGCCGGTGGCCGCGCAGTCAGCCGGTTACACCAAGCTCAACGTCAAAGGGCGGGTCCAGCTTGAAGTGCCGGGCGACTGGACGATCAGTGATGCCGAACAGCGCAGGCGTGTCAAGGAATTCAGCGAAAAGATGACTGGCGTGGCTATTGATCATGTGGCCTCGCTATCGGTGCAGTCCTATCCAGCACCCTCCCGGGTGTTTGTCCGGGTGTCGTTCATTCCAATGGAACCGCCACTTACTCAAGCAGACGTTAGGCAGGAGGTTCAGGCCAATAAGCAGCAGGTGTTGAGAGATTTGGCGGAAGTCTGGCGCGAAGAGTCTCCAACGATGTGGGCGGGGATGGCGAAGTATGGAATGAAGGAGGTCGGACGCCCCAGCTTTGCCGTTGAACCCATTGGAGGCCAGACCGCCCTGATCATTCGCTATGGACGCACATCATCCGTCAACTCGGCAGAGACGATGAGAGTAGCCCAGTACCACGTGCCGCTGGGCGCCGAAAAGGCATTGATCACTCTTTCGTACATTGAAGGTGATCAGCAGGCAATCGCTGCCCACAATCGATTGAAGAACAGCATCGTAATTCGATAAGAAGAACAGGAACAGCCAATGGCCTACGAAGACCCCAACGCACCGTCGCCTGTCTCCGCTAACTACGTCCAGGAATCAAGTTCACCCGTTGATCAAAGCAAGAGTTTTCTTGGAGGGAAGCATCACCCATGGAGAAGGCTGTTTGCTCGCACGGTTGACATCTGCACGGCTGGATTTGTGTTGTTTCTTCTCTTGATATTCGCTTTCAGCGCGGCGATGCCCGTACAGGCGGCGGGCTTCGCAAAGGCAGTAGAGAACCCAATTGTCGCCAGTATCGTGCTGTATCTGGTTTGGTTGCCTGCCGAGGCTTTGTTGCTATCGTTGTTTGGGACCACCCCGGCAAAGTGGCTGTTCGGCATCAAGATCGCACACCCAGGTGGCAACTTGCTGTCGTTTTCTGAGGCGCTGAATCGCTCATTTCTGGTCTTTGTTCAGGGCGTGGGCTTTGGCATTCCATTCGTCGCACTTTTCACCCAACTGTTCGCGTATCGGCGGCTCACGAAAACGGGCACGACGTTGTGGGATACATCTGCCGGCGCAGTGGTACTCCACAAAAAATGGGGGGTGGTTCGCGCGCTTGTGTGTACCGCCGCCGTCTTTGCTGTGCTGATTTTGATGAGCGCATTGAACGCCGTAGGAAATCGATAACCACAACAGGAGAAGACAATGGCTTACGAAGATCCGAACGCACCGTCATCTGCGCCGGCGTCCACAACGACGCCAGCGGCTACGCCAGCACCAGCTACGACCGAGAAGAAGTCTGGTTCATGGGACTGGCTTTGGCCGTCCATTCTGGCCGTTATCATCGTCAAGCTGTTTGGCCTTGTCGGCGGGTTGGTTGCCTTTGGCAGCTATTACTGGCTGAAACCAAAGCTGGGAACATGGGGGGCTGTTGCCGCTTCCGGTGTCATTGGCGTTGTTGTCGCAATTGGCCTCTTGGCGATGATTCGATGACCCCTGTCTTCCGTCCATGTGAGAAAGAGCGTTGCCCTGCCTCCCACCGAGCTGCCAGCCCCGGCAGCACTTTCCAGCCTCTATAGATCCATCGTCGCAGTTCCGGCCCAGCAGCGAGCCAGTCACGCTGGCTGATTGATATGTGCCCCTCCCTTGGGAAATGGGGCGCCGCGCGTTTCGGATTTTCGGCATCCCGCGCAGCACGTTTCTGCAAAGGTGAAGGCATCCCGTCACAGTGGGGTGCCACATGCTGCCGTCTCTGCCTCGTTTCCTCTGCATCTTCGCCGTGCTCAGCGGCCTACTGCCCGGTTGCACGACGACACCGGCCACCCCTGATCAGTTAGAAGCGCCACCCGACGAGATAGCTTCGGTGGTGGACCAGGGGCTGGTTCCGGTGGCCCGCTACGGCCGCTACACCCTGGTCGAGCTGGTACCGGAACCTGCGCAGCGTGATCTCTTGCAGCAGGCGGTGGAAGTCTCGATTCCGCCCATGCTCGATGCCAGCGTGGGCGATGCCATGCGCCACGTCTTGCTGCGCTCCGGCTATCGGCTCTGCGATGCGGCCGAGGCCGCCACCCTCTACGCGCTGCCGCTGCCTGCCGCACACCTGCGCCTGGGCCCGCTGATGCTGCGCGATGCCTTGCTGACCCTTGCCGGCCCCGCCTGGGAGCTCTCGGTCGATGACTTGACCCGCCAGGTCTGCTTCAGCCGGCACGGTGCTCCCACCTTCCTTTCCGCCAACCCGCCCGGCACCGCCACGCCCGTGCCGGACGCCGACCGGCCCGAGGAGCTGCAGCCATGACCTTTCCCCAAGCGCCATCCGAGCGCAATTCCCGCACGCGCTGGCTCAAGGTCGCCGCGGCCTTCTGGCTGCTGCTCATCAGTGCCGTGGCACTCATCAACAGCGTCGGCCTGTCGCGGCTCACCGAACAGACCCAGAGCAGCGCACAGGATGCGCAGGTCAACGCGCTGGGCCTGCGCGTGGCCGATCTCGAACGACAGGCCGATGCGGACAAGCGCCGGCCGGTGCCGATCAGCCAGGCAGAATTCGCCACCGCGCGGCAGGCGCTGGACGAGCGGATGGCGCGCCTCGAAGAGGCCGACGAGACGAGGGCCCTGGCCGTCGACCTGCAGACGCTGCAGGCGCGCGTGAACGGAATCGAGACCCGCCTGGAGAGGACCCGGCAGGTGGCATCCGCCGCTCGCCCGCGCGCTCCGGTTGCGACGAAGCCCAAGGTGCCGGAGCCGCCGTTCCGGGTGCTCGGCGTGGAGCTGCGTGGAGGCGAGCGCTTTCTGTCGATCACCTCCACCGCCGCGGCCTCGCTTGCGGGCGCCCGGCTGCTGCGCGAGGGCGATGCCGAGGGCGGCTGGCAACTGCAGTCCATCGAGGCGCAGGCGGGCGTGTTCCAGGTGAACGGCCAGACGCAGCGCGTCGCGGTGCCGTAGGAGGTCGCCATGATCCTGCGGTCGTTGCTCGCTGCCGTCGTCCTGTTCGCCGCTTTCGGCGCATCCGCCCAGCCGGCCCCGGTGACGAACTCGCGCATGGTGCCCGCCCAGGTGCAGCCGGGCACTGATGCCGCGCTCGACGAGAGGCAGGCGCGGGAATGGGGGCTTCAGCCCGAGGAGTGGGCGCGTTACCGGCAACTGATGCAGGGGCCGCTCGGGGTCTATTCGCCCCTGCTCGATCCGCTCACGGCGCTGGGCATCGAGGCCCGCAGCGAGGAGGAGCGCAGGCGCTACGCCGAGTTGCAGGTGCAGGCCGAGGCCCGGCGCGTCGGCAAGACGCTGGCCTACCAGCGGGCCTACGACGCGGCGTGGCAGCGCCTGTTTCCCGGCCAGCCGCGCGTGAGCCTGCCCGGCGCCAAGGCGCAGGGTGCCGGCAACACCGGCTCCGGGCGCCTGGCGGTCTTCGTCAAGGCCGACTGCGCACCGTGCGCGCAGCGCGTGCGGCAGTTGCAGGCGGCCGGCACGGCCTTCGATCTCTACATGGTCGGCAGCCGTCAGGACGACGCGCGCATCCGGCAGTGGGCCACCCAGGCGGGCATCGACCCGGCCAGGGTGCGCGCCCGCACCATCACGCTCAACCACGATGCCGGGCGCTGGCTGTCGCTCGGCCTGCCCGGCGAGCTGCCGGCCGTGGTGCGCGAGGTGAACGGCCAATGGCAGCGGCAATAGGCACTACGGGCCGGGAGCGTCGGCCATCCCGCGTCACCATCCGCTGCGCCTGCGCCGTGCTGCTGCTCGCCACCGGCACCGCGACCTTCGCAACGCCGGCGCGGGAAGTGCCGCCGCCGGCCTATCAACTGGCGGCGCATCGTGCAGACGTGCCGGCGGCGGTGCTGTACGCGGTGGCCTTGCAGGAGAGCGGCGCCATGCTGCGCGGGCGCCTGATCCCCTGGCCGTGGACGCTCAACGTCGCCGGCTCGCCGCAGCGCTATGCCACCCGCGCCGCGGCCTGCGCGGGGCTGCACCGTGCGCTCGCCCACACGCCGGCCAATCGCATCGACGCCGGCCTCGGCCAGGTCAATCTCGGCTACCACACGCATCGCTACACGCAGCCCTGCGAGCTGCTGGACCCGTACCGCAACCTCGCCATTGCTGCGGAAATCCTGCGCGAACAGCACACGCCGGGCGAGGACTGGCTGCTTGCCATCGGCCGCTACCACCGGCCCGCCGGCGGGGCACCCGCGGCGCGCTACCGGCGCAGCGTGCATCGGCACCTGACCCGCGTGCTCGACCCCGACGTTCCCGTTCCAACCCTCCAGGCTACCACGCCATGAACCACATCGTCCTCATCGCCGCCATCGGGCTGCTGTCCACGACCACCGTCTTCGCCCAGACCGCCTCCGCGCCCCTGATCGTCGTCGAAGACCGCGGCGGCACCTCCGCGCTGCCGTACTACCGGTCCCTGAATCCCCAGCCGGATCAGGCCACGCCGCCGGCCCCGATGCCGGCCCCGCGCGTGCGCAATGCGGCCGACGCCGAAGCCGCCATGCTGCCGGTGCGCTCGACGCAACTGTCGCCGGGCGAGGTGCAGCGCCGCGTCATCCGGGCGCCGGGCCTGACGGCACTGTTCCTGATCGGCGACGACGAGCGTTCGCGCGCCTGGCTGCGGCAGCGGCAGGCCGCGCTGCGCGAGCTGGGGGCCGTGGGCCTGGTGGTCAACGTGGAGTCGATGGCCGCACTGACGGCGCTGCGCAGGCTGGCTCCCGGCCTGACCCTCTCGCCGGCCTCCGGCGACGACCTGGCCCAGCGCCTGGGCCTGCGCCACTACCCGGTGCTCATCACGTCCACCGGTGTCGAGCAGTAGGTGCGCAAATGGCCCAACCGCATGCGGTCGAGGTCTTGCTGCGGCCAGCGGTGGAGCTTTATACCGTGGCGGTCTGCACCGGCGCCGCGATTCTGTGCCTGGTGGCACCGTGGTCGCTCGCGCTGAACCCGCTGCTCGGCCTGGGCTCGGCGCTGGCCTTCCTGACCTTCGGCGCGATTCGCCTGCGCGATGCCTGGGCGATCCTGCGCTATCGCCGCAACATCCGCCGCCTGCCGCGCTACGTGATGACCAGCCGCGACGTGCCGGTGAGTCAGCAACGGCTGTTCGTCGGCCAGGGCTTTCGCTGGGAACAGCGGCACACGCACCGGCTGATGCAGACCTATCGGCCGGAGTTCCGCCGCTACGTCGAGCCGACGGCGATCTACCGGGCCGCCCGGCGGCTGGAGGAGCGGCTTGAGTTCGCGCCGTTTCCCGTCTCGACGCTGGCGCGCGCGTTGGCCTGGGACAGCCCGCTCAACCCGGCGCGACCACTGCCGTCGGTCGGCGGACTGCCACGCCTGCATGGCATCGAACCTGCCGAGGTCGACGTCACCCTGCCGCTGGGCGAGCGCGTCGGCCACACCCTGGTGCTGGGCACCACGCGCGTGGGCAAGACGCGGCTGGCCGAGCTGTTCATCACCCAGGACATCCGCCGCAAGGTCCGCGGCGAGCACGAGGTGGTGATCGTCTTCGACCCCAAGGGCGATGCGGACCTGTTGAAGCGCATGTACGTCGAGGCCAAGCGCGCCGGGCGCGAAGGCGAGTTCTACGTCTTCCATCTGGGCTGGCCGGACATCTCGGCGCGCTACAACGCCGTGGGCCGGTTCGGGCGGATCTCCGAGGTGGCCACGCGGATCGCCGGGCAGCTCTCCGGCGAAGGCAACAGCGCCGCGTTCCGCGAATTCGCCTGGCGCTTCGTCAACATCATCGCGCGCGCCCTGGTCGAGCTGGGGCAGCGGCCGGACTACCTGCTGATCCAGCGCCACGTCATCAACATCGACGCGCTGTTCATCGAGTACGCCCAGCACTACTTCGCCAAGAACGAGCCGAAGGCCTGGGAGGTCATCGTCCAGCTCGAAGCGAAGCTGAACGAGAAGAACATCCCGCGCAACATGATCGGGCGCGAGAAGCGCGTGGTGGCCCTCGAACAGTACCTGTCCCAAGTGCGCATCTATGACCCGGTGCTCGACGGCCTGCGCAGCGCCGTGCGCTACGACCGGACCTACTTCGACAAGATCGTCGCTTCGCTGCTGCCGCTGCTGGAGAAGCTCACCACCGGCAAGATCGCGCAACTGCTCGCACCGAACTATTCCGACCTGTCCGACCCGCGGCCGATCTTCGACTGGATGCAGGTCATCCGCAAACGCGCGGTGGTCTACGTGGGGCTGGATGCGCTGTCCGACGCCGAAGTCGCGGCGGCGGTGGGCAACTCGATGTTCAGCGATCTGGTCTCGGTCGCCGGCCACATCTACAAGTTCGGCGTCGACGACGGGCTGCCCGGCGCCGCGGCGGGCGCCAAGATTCCGATCAACGTCCACGCCGACGAATTCAATGAACTCATGGGCGACGAGTTCATCCCGATGGTCAACAAGGGCGGCGGTGCCGGCGTGCAGGTGACGGCCTACACGCAGACCTTGAGCGACATCGAGGCGCGCATCGGCAATCGTGCCAAGGCCGGTCAGGTGGTCGGCAACTTCAACAACCTGTTCATGCTGCGCGTGCGCGAGACCGCCACCGCCGAGCTGCTGACGCGACAACTGCCCAAGGTCGAGGTGTACGCCACGGCACTGATGAGCGGCGCCACCGACAGCTCCGACCCGCACGGCAATACCGCGTTCACGTCCAACACGCAGGACCGCATCAGCACGACCAGCGTGCCGTTGATCGAGCCCGCGCATGTGGTGGCGCTACCGAAGGGGCAGTGCTTCGCGCTGATCGAGGGCGGCAACCTCTGGAAAGTCCGCATGCCGCTGCCGGCACCCGACCCCGACGAAGCCATGCCGAAGGATCTGCAGGAGCTGGCCGGCTACATGCGGCAGCACTACGTCGAGGCAGGAGACTGGTGGGAGAACCAAGGCATCCCCGGCCTGCAGGACAAGGCGCTGCCCGACGACCTGCTGGACGACTTCAGGCAGATGGCCGCCGCTGAAGAGGCCGAAGCATGAGCGATCCGGCCGTCGCTGCCCAGCGCCAGCAGCAACGACAGCAGGGGCTGATCGCCGGCCTGGTCACGCTGCCGTTCCGCTTCTTCGGCGTGCTGTGCGGCGCGCTGCTGCTGTGCATCCTGATCGAATGCGTCGGCATGCACTTCTTCTGGCCCGAGCAGGGCTGGCGCCACGCGCAGGGCATGCTGCACTACGAGCTGGATCAGCTCTCCACGCATTTCACGCGCAGCGCGCTGGTGCAGGAGCCGGGGCGCACCGCGCACCGGCTGGTCGAGCAAGGCTACGACTGGTTGTTCGTGAAGAGCGGCCTGCTGGACTGGATACGCGACGCCGCGGCGCAGGCCAGCGCCGGCAGCCATCGCCCGACCAAGGACTTCCGCTACTACATCGGCTTGGTCTACGTGAACGTGGAGAGCTACCTGATCGCGGCGGCCTACACGACGCTGGTCTTCCTCGTGCGGCTGCTGGTGCTGTGCCTGACCCTGCCGCTGTTCCTGATGGCCGCCTTCGTCGGATTGGTCGACGGCCTGGTACGCCGGGACATCCGCCGCTTCGGCGCGGGACGCGAATCGGGGTTCATCTATCACCGCGCCAGGGCCAGCCTGATCCCATTGGCCGTGCTGCCGTGGGTGACTTACCTGGCACTGCCGGTCAGCGTGAACCCGCTGCTGATCCTGCTGCCCAGTGCCGCATTGCTCGGCGTGGCGGTGTGCATTGCGGCGGCGACGTTCAAGAAGTATCTGTAGCTGCCCTGCACCAGGTCAGGTGAACGAAGCCATAGCAAATACGTTTCAAGCAATCTTCTTTTGCCTGTCTCGCAGAGACGCGGCCCAGTCCTTCAAAGCCTGAATGTCCTGAAAGAGATCAGTAGGTGGTGGCGGCGCGGCATTCCTACCGCTGGATGGATCGTGTGCGTCAACAATGTCGCAGCACTTCTTGAATCCGGCGGCGAAAGCATCGCAGTCAGCCTCGGTGAGCGCACTGACCTTCTTCAGGTCCTTGGCGTTGATGTAGTCCCTGTGGCGTTGAATAACGCGGACGAAAGCGATGTCCTCCAGGCCGCGCTCCCATGTGGCGCGCAGCGCGTTGTAGAGCTTTGCCACCTCAACGGCGTACTCGTCTTCCTGGTTGTTGTCATGCAGCAGCTTTGCCGCACGTGCCGCCTTCTCCAGCTTGTCGATGCGATCTTCGACGCTCTGGGCCTTCCAGGGCAGGCCGTCGGCCACCATACCGGCTCCCGCGGCGCCACGACTGAGCGTCGTGAGTCGCACTGCCCGCCCGGTCTTCGTCGCGTGGTCATTCAGATCGTTCACGAACACCAAATCATGCGTGAAGACGATGACCTGACGGTTTTCCGCTTCTTCCACGAGACGCTTGGCCACCTGCCTACGCCAGCGATGGTCCAACGAGGACACCGGGTCATCGAAGACCAGAGCAGAGCGGTGCATCGCGGTGGCAAGCTCGGTCATGAAGGCGGCCAGCGCCACGCAGGTCTTTTCCCCTTCGCTCAGGATTTCGTGGACCTTGGCATCCGGCTTGGCGAAGAGGCGCACCTGATACTGCGGTGAGCCGTACTTGCCGCCGGAGCGCACGATTTCGACGCGAACCTTCGACGCCGCAAGCCTGACAATCTCTTCCTGAAATCTGTCGCGCAGCCGAGGCGTAATCACGGTGTCGGCAATGTCATTGCCCATCTTGGTGATTGTGTTCGTCGCCGTGTCGCCCGCACACTCGGTCAGAAACCGGATGGTCTTCAGCCGCTGGATTTCGTCAGTGACGACCGGCAGCATGCCGGCGAGCAGCGCCCGGTCGCTCAGCTCGGCGAAATCGGCTTCGAGCTTCTTACGTTCATCCGCGTCAGCGGACTTGCGCAGCTCGGCGGCGTAGTTGCGGATCGTGGTCTGAAGCAGGCTGAGATCAGGCAGCGGCGACGGTGGAACGGACGGAAGCTGTACCTCGCCGTTTCCGCCCAGGGCTTTGAGCAGCACGTGGCGCCGCAGCCGGGCTGCGGCGATGAAGCGGCGCGTCTGCTGCTGCAGCACTTCATTCTGGAGGCCCAGCTCGTCAAGACTGGCCTTCACCGCCCGCGTGCCGATTGCCCCGCCAGCTATGGTCTGACGTGCGGCCTGAGCTGCCTTCTCTGCCTCGCGTGCCAGCTGTTCCGTGTCCTTCTGGATGAAATCCTCGAAGCGTGCCATCCGTGCACGTGCCTCAGCTTCCAATGGCTGCTGGCAAAGCATGCAATGCGCGTCTTCTGCCGACGGCGGAAACGGCTGTCCAGGGTATGCGATCTCCGTCGAGTAGCGTCGGGCGGATTCCCAAAGTGCCCGCCACGTCTCGCCGCCGACGCCGGCAAGGGGTTCGCCCGTGAAGGCCTTCTCCGCGGCAAGACGTGCAGCGTCCCGTTTCGACCGTGCGTCCCTGGCGAGGGCAGCGGCCGCCAGCAGTTCCTCATCGGTGGTTCTGGCTGCAACGCTGTTTACCGCGGTAATCAGCCGCATGACGTTGTCGGCTTTGACGGTCTGTTCCGCCGCTGCCTTGGCCGGATTCTTCGACAGGTCTTCACGCAGACGCTCAAGACGGGCGCTTTCGTCTGCCGAAAGCGCCGCCAGCGCTTCGATCTTCTTTGCGTCTGTGTTGGCATTCAGCGCGGCAAGCGCCTTCCCCACGGCCGTGGTGGCCTTCCAGGTCGGCGCCGCAAAGATCGGATTGCGGGCCTTCTCAAGCTGCTTCTGCTCAGCTGCGAGGGCATCCTTCACCGCCTGACAGGCTGCAGCAAGCTCATCCGGTACGTCCAGACCGAAGGGCCGGAATGCAACCTCGTTCTTCTCGCGGATATGCACTGAGGCGCAGTCGCTATCGAACACGCTCACTGCAGACAGCGTTGCATGCGGATTTGCGCCGTTCTGCCACTGTTCGACCGGCTGCGGCACACCGCCGACCCCGTACTCGATGTTCGCGCCGACGCGCTTCGGGGGCTGATCGGCATACACATTGGGTTCGATCTTTCCGGCATGCCTTGCACGACATGCGCGCTTCAGGATGCGTGCGTAGCCGGACTTGCCCGCACCGTTGTCGCCGTAGATGATCGTGATTCCATTCGGCTCCAAGCCGAGGGTCTGACCGGCGGCAAGGTTGTTCACGCCGGTCACGTCGGCGATCGACAGAAGCGATACCGCAGCGGTCTGACCGGGGTTGGCCGGGAGGTGGGCCTTCTCCAGCGGTACCGCTTTCAGCGCGCCTACGGGTGCACCTTTGCCCTGTTTGCAAAGGTCCACGAGTTCGCCGATATCGGCGTCCGTCAGACGGCCGTTTGCGATGATGCGGCGCAGGGCGTCACGCTGCCAGAGTGGACGATCCTTTGACCAGTCCAGAATCGTCTCCAGGACGGTCTTCTGCTGTGCGGCGGGTTTCTGCATTTCTTGTTCCTCTTCCCTGCCGGTTCATCATGCCCGCGAAGCGGCGAATCTCCGCCTCCTGGGTGCCGCGCCGGAATCGCTTTTGCTTACCGAACTTGATCGAGGGCAACTCAATTACGCCTTGACCTCAAAGCGCAGGTAATCCGCGAGCCGTTTCGACTCGCTGACTTCGTCATGGGGCACCAGCAGGTACTTCCAGGGCTTGGTGCCTACGCTCGCCGCATGATCGGAAGCGTGCTTGCACCAGCGCATGGCGGCTGCGGCCTTGGCCTGCACCTCCTGCGTGTTGATGTCGGCGCGTGCCTTTGTCTCCACCATGAAGATGGTCGCGTCCGTCTCGGCCACGAAGTCGGGGATGTATTCCGGCTGCTCGGTGCCGAGCTTGTAGTAGATCTGAAACTGCCCCTTCGCAGGCTTGAACCACTTCAGGGCATCGCGCTCCAGAATGATGGCGAAGCGCCGCTCGGTATCCGAGTCGAACTTCTGCAGCGGATACAAGCAGCGCGCGAATCCGCCGAACAGCATCTGCTTGATGCGGCTCGTCTCGGTCACGGTCTCCCGGAAGTGGTGGGCCGTCTGGCCTGCCGTGGCGGTGTAGTTGCAAGGCTTGAGTTCGGTGAAGCCGCGACTGACCTGCACCTCGTACTCCGTCGCCTCTTCCCAGAAGTGGGCCATCATCTGCGCGTGGATTTCGCGCGCGATCAGGCGGCGGTCACGATCGAGGACGCTGATGGCTTCGTCCTCGGACAGGTAGCCGCGCAGGTGTTGCACCATCTGGCCCGCGAGGTCGTAGAGCAGATCGGCGTGGGTGAAGTAGTCGATGTCGTCGAAGTCCACCAGCGCGTGGACGATGTAGTCCTCCGGGCGCTGCTCCTTGAGCCCGACTTCGGCGGCCAGGGTGAACTGCTCGTTCGTGCGCAGCATCTGACCGACGATCTCGCGCTGGCCAGGCTGGAGATGGAGCTGGCTCACATCCAGCTTGAAGGCGTGGAAGCCCGTTGTGATCTCGCCAGTCGGCACCACCGCAATGCGTGGGATGTCGATGGTCTGCTGCACCACGATCTCGGTGGTCTTCGCCACCACGGCGGACAAGTCGAGTGCGGGGACTGCTTCATCCGCGCCGGCCAGCAATTCGCCTTGCAGGGGCTTCAACCGCTCCGCTACTTCTGCAAGGATTTCCTTCTGCACTTCGGGTTTCAGCAGCGCGCTGCTGGTGGGCACCAGATCGCGCTTGACCTCGTACTTGCCGATGACGTCCATGACCACGCGCGCGGCCTGCTTCTCCGCCTCCGTGGTGAACACCGGTTTGGGCGCGGGGACTTCCGCTCCACTGTCAGTGGCTGAAACCCCTGTGATCACGACCGGTGCTTCCGTCAAACCGAGACGCGCCGCTGCCCCGGACTCGACCTGCACGCTGACCTTCTTGTCGTCGGCGCTCGGCGCATCGAGGATGACCTGCTTCAGGCGGATGGGCGAGTCGCCGCGGTTGGCCTCGTCGATGATTTCCTGGAACTTGTCGTGCGCGACGATGTTCAAGCGATCCACGGACGCGACGCCCGTGCGCTTGCCGTAGGGCAGACGCAGGCCGCGCCCGATGGACTGTTCGATCAACGTGCGGGCATTGGCGGCGCGCAGCGGCACGATGGTATAGAGGTTGGTCACGTCCCAGCCTTCCTTGAGCATGTTGACGTGAATCACGATCTCGGTCGGCTCGTCCACGCTCTCCACGGCTAGCAGGCGCGTGATCATCTCCTCTTCCTCCGCGCCGGTACGGCTGGAATCGACCTGGATCACCTTGCCCTGGTAGCGCCCCTCGTAGAAGGCTTCCGACTCCAGAAGCGCCAAGAGCTGCCCCGCGTGCGTGGTATCGCGCGCGATGACGAGCATGAAGGGCTTGACCGGCTTGACGCCGTTCTCGCGGGCATAGGTGAGCAGCTCGACCTTGGTCGTCTCGTGCAGGCGCACACCGTCTTCCAGCTTGGTCTTCTCGATCTCCTCGGGCGTGTGCGCCTTGGCGTCGAAGTTGCGCTGGGTGACCACAGCAGGCTCCTTGACGAAGCCATCCTCCATCGCCCGCGCCAGCGGGTAATCCATTACCACGTTCTTGAACGGCACCGGCCCCTTGCTGGACTCCACGAATGGTGTCGCCGTCACTTCCAAGCCAAACAGCGGTCTCAGCTCATTGATGGCACGCACACCCGCGCTGGCACGGTAGCGATGCGATTCGTCCATCAGCAGCACGAGATCAGGCAGGTTCGCAAGATGGTTGAAGTAGCTGTCTCCCAGCACTTCCTTCATCCGCTTGATGCGCGGCTCCTTGCCGCCGCGCACCTCGGAGTTGATTTTGGAGATGTTGAAGATGTTGATGCGCACGTCGTGGGCGAAGCCCTGCGGCTGATCATCCACCGCCGCGCCGGTCTGGTCGTAGTTGTCACCGGTGATGATCAGCGGCGGTTGCTGCGCGAACTCGGCAATCCCCTTGAACACGTACTTCGGCGTGTTGCGCGTGAAGTCCGTGATGAGTTTGCTGTAGATCGTCAGGTTGGGCGCGAGCACGAAGAAGTTGTTGATGCCGTGCGCCAGATGCAGGTAGGCGATGAAGGCTCCCATCAGGCGCGTCTTGCCCACGCCCGTGGCCAGCGCGAAGCACAGCGACGGAAATTCGCGCTCGAAGTCCTCCAGCGTGGGGAACTCCGCCTTCAGCGTGGAAAGAATGGCTCCCACCTCCCGATCGTGGCTCAACAGCTCGGGCGCGGCCCCAATGGCGTGCGCCAGCCGCTTCAGCGACTCCTCCTGCGGCGGCCGCAGCGACAGGCGGCCGGTCACGGCGTGCAGAACGCGGCTGTTCATCATTCATCCTCCCCAAACAACGCGCCTTGGCTCGCATCCTCAGCCGACGCTTTTCTACTTTTTTTTCTGCTCGTTTCAGCCTGAGCCGAAGGCTCAACGGGATCAGGCTTGGCCATCGGCAGGTTCGCCACGTTCAGGCTGTAGTCGTCACGCCCCCATTCGCAACGGGCCAGCACCATCTTCGGAATCTTCTTCAGCGTCAGGTTCGGCCAGCGCTCCGCCGCCTTGGTCGCGGTAACGCCATGGAAAGCCGCGCAGCACACCAGCAGGCTGCGCTCCGGACCGACTTCATCGGCCAGAGCCTGCAACTGTTCTGCGGAGAGGTTCTGCGTGGTGACGTAAATGAAGTCCCGCTCACTGGAATGGCCGTGCTGCCACCACAGCACCTCCGAAGGCGCATAGGTGAAGCCTTCCAGCTTGGCCAGCGCTTCGGCCAGCATCGCCGCGTTGTATTCGGGGTTGATGACCGGGTTGCCCCAGCGGTCGTTGACGATCAGGCTGGGGGCGAGGCGGTAATAGCGGAAACCGCCACCGCCCTGCCAGCCCACGGCTTGAGTGATGCCGCCCGGGTCCTCGCCGTCGATGACCTTCTTCAGGCGCGGGATGATGTGCGTATGGCAGTGCTCGCCCAACTCGACCATGATCCAGCGGCGGCCCATTTTGTGGGCAACCGCGCCGGTCGTGCCGGAACCGGCGAAGGAGTCGAGCACAATGTCACCCGGCAGAGAAGAAAGCTCGATGATGCGCTTCAAGAGTCGTTCGGGCTTTGGCGTGTCAAAAAGATTGCTTTCGAATAGCGACCTGATTTCTTTTTTCGCTTCGTCGTTATGGCCAACGTCCTTGTGCTCCCACCAAGTCGTCGCCGGCACACTGTCTGCCACCTCATCCAGAAATCGCTTCAAGCGCGGAACGTTATCTCCCTTAGTTCCAAACCATATTCGATTGTCCGCCACCAACTCGGCAAACTTTTCCTTTGTAAAACGCCAGCTCGTACCCTCGGGCGGCCAGTGCTTACGGCCTGATGGCCCCACAATTTCGTAAATGGCGTAATCCCGAGCTTCGTTGCGCAGCAGATCGCCTGACGTCCAGGGCCCTCTGGGATCATTATCTGGATTTTTGTAGCGCGAGTCCTGCTCGGCAGTTCGCGCAAGACGATGTACCGTCATCCGCTCCTTGCTCTTTGCATACGCTAGAACATAGTCATGAGATTCTGAAAGATATTTCGAGTCGCTCTTTGCGCCATATTTTTTTTGCCACACCGCGCTTCCTACGTAGTTCGCACGTCCAAAAACCTCATCACACAACACCTTGAGGTAATGGCACTCGTTGTCATCGATGGTGATCCACAACGATCCGTCCTCAGACAGTAGCCGCCGAATGATCTCCAGCCGATCCCGCATCAGCCCCAGCCAGATGGAGTGCTCCAGCCCGTCGTCGTAATGAGTGAATGCACTGCCAGTGTTGTACGGCGGATCAATAAATACACACTTCACCTTGCCGGAGAATTCCTGTTCCAAGGCCTTCAGCGCCAGCAGGTTGTCACCGAAGATCAGCCGGTTGTCGAAGATGTCGTTGTCCGTCACGCGATGCTTGGCGTGATACGACTTTTCCGGATCTTCCAGCAGGATACGCGGCTCCAGCTTGGGCCGCTTCTCCTTGCCGATCCAGGTGAGTTCGAGTTTTTGTTTGCTCATCAAGAGGTTCCTGTCTTTCAGATTCGGGCACGCGCACGTACTTGGGCGCGGGCTTGCAGCGCCGCCCGTACTTGCGCGTAGAGCTGGGCGTTGGCCTGCTCACGGTCGGCCAGCACCACGGCGATGGCATAGGGTTCCGCCTCGGCTTTGTGCTCGTCTTGCGACCATGCGCTGTCTTGTCGGGTCACCACGACGAACACCTTGTGGCCGTTGGCCAGCGCCTGCTTGAAGCGCCATCGGGAGACCTGCAAGGTGCCGTTCTTGCGGGTGTCGTTGGGTAGCCAGCGGCCGTTGGCACGTTCGCCCATGCCTTCTTCCCGATTGCGCCGGTAGGCTTGGGTGACCTCATCCAGGCTGCCAGCCGTCACCAGGTGGAACCACAGTTTGGCTCTGCGGTAGTCCAGTCGCGTGGTGCGCACGGCAGGGCTGTAGGCGAGCGCGACGGTCACCTCACGCGTGCGGCGGCCCCCATCCCAAAAGGCGTCTGGTAAAGGTAATTCGAAGAAGTGGTGCTGGTCGTTGCCGACGCGCTCTTCGGCCAGCAGGGTGACGGTGTGATCAAGCGAGCGGAAGAGCGCCGTATCGTCCACGCTCCCATACCCGACGAGGCGCAGGAGTTTGTCGCGGCCTTCGGCATTGTTGCCGGGGTTCAACAGCGCTTCGCAGGCTTGCGGCCAGCGGGCATGGGCGCCGATCAGTGCGCGCAGCAGGTTGGGCGAGGCGTCGGGCACTTCGGCCAGTAGCCGCGCGGCTTGGTGGGCGACTTGGGGTGCGGCGTAGCTGGTGCCAATGTCTTCCTTGAACGCCGGGCCCGAAGCAAAGCCGCCGTTGAGCGACACCACGCCCAGACCGGCATGGTCTGTGCCCCCTCCAGTGCGCCGCAAGGCGATGTTGCCGGCAGGCGCGACCACGTCGGGCTTGATGGCACCGCTGGCGGAAGGGCCGCTGCGAGTCAATGGAAACGGCTGCTCCGCCCGTGCCAATACGTGGTCTTCAATCGTGTTGGGATGGCGCTGTGCATTGCGTGTGGCCTCATTCAGACTCAAGCCGCCAACGGTCAAGGCGTTGAGCGATGTGGCGGGGTCCAGCAGGCGGGCGTGGCCGTCGAACAGGTAGTTCGGGTAACTCGCGCGCGCATCGGCTGGCAACTGGGATGACAGCAAATTGCCCACTGGCACTACGAACAGAACCCCCAGCTCGCGCGTCAGCCGATCCAGCGTGTAGGCGAGCCCGCGCACATGACGGCCGTCGTAGACCTTGTTCAGATCGCCATAGCTTAAGTTGAAGACCCGGCAGCCGTATTGCGCATGCAGCTCGCGCACGGCTTCCTCGACCGCCTTTTCGACGAACTCAGTTTGGTCTTGTCCGTCGTCTTCGAACACTTTGCCGGAGAGCAGGCGAAGCTGCGGGACGAACTGCCCTTGCTGAATAGCGCTATGGACATCGCCGTACAACGCAAGCCCGCCGACGAAGGTGCCGTGCCAGTGGGGATCGGTGTCATCCGCACTGCGATGCGGTGCGAGGTAGCCCTGCGCGTCGCCGACCGCTGCGCCGAGCAACGAATGTCCGCGCGTCAAGCCTGAATCCAGCACGGCAATGGACGGAGCATCGTCAGAAGGGGGATCGATCGGAGGAAATTGGTTGATGTCGGTATGAAGCAGTTGTACGGCCACACCCAAGCGGGGCGGCAGGTCGGCAGTGCGCACATCGCGATGGTGCAAGATCTGCTCGGCCTGCGCACCGTTGCAGCGCACACGGACCATGACGAGCGAGGGTTGCTGGATGTCGTCCAGCCGCTCAATGCCTTGTGCATGCAACCAGTCGAGAAAGGCACGCACCATTTGCTGGCGCTTGTCCTGTCGCTCCTGGGGCCATAGTTCGACATCGAGTATGAAGGTTGGCGCGGCTGGAAATCCTTGCTCAAGCAAGGCCGCGCCGGTACGGTCCTGGGGTGTCCAGTGGTCGAAGTCTTCGATGACGTAGAACAGTTCCTTGCGTGTAACAACGCCATCACGTGCAAGGGTGGCCAGGCGGCTCTCGAACTCGCTCAAGCCGTCATCAGTGGCGAATGCCAGCACGATGGATTCATCTTCCTGGCTGACAATCTCCACGCCAGGAATGGCATCGAAGGCGGGCACGCTCTTGTCGCCCGCGCGCAGCCGAATCTTGAGCAGCTTACGGTCGTCGAACCCGCCGACGTCCTCTGCCATCGCACGTTGCCGCGCTTGGTCGAGCCGCCCGGCTAACGCGGCACCATGCGCTCTCGGATCGGCAGGAGGGCGAATTCCCGGATGACGCCTCGGATGGCGCTCCGTTGAGGGCGCTTCTCGCTCCAAGCGCAAGTGTTCATAGGCCATGCCTCCCCCTCCATCCCTTAACTCTTATGACGATACTCACGGGCAAGCGCGGTATCGAGGTGGCTTTTCTCCAGGAACTCCCGGCCGGACAGGATCATTTCCTTGACGGAGCGCCGAAGAACCCGCTCGATGTCGGCGTGCGACATGCCCTTGAACACGGATGCCACCTGGCCATCGTCGGGCTCGAAATTGCGGCGGACACCGGAGAGTTTCAGAGCTAACAAGCGTTTGATCTGCTCCAGATTCGGCATCTCGAAGCGCACAACCTCATCGAAGCGTCGCCAAACCGCCTTGTCCAATAAGGTTTCGTAGTTGGTGGTGGCGATCAGGATGCTCTCGCCTCGATAACCGTCCATCATCTGCAAGACGGCATTTACGGAGCGTTTGAGCTCACCATGATCGGCGCTGTCGCCACGATCCTTGGTCAGGGCGTCGAATTCATCGAACAATGCGACCACGGGATGCGTTGCGACGTAATCGAACACTTTGCGCAAATTGGCGGCCGTCTCTCCCAGAAACGACGAGATGACCGAGTCCAGCCGAACGAGGATGAGCGGCATGGACAGGGAATGCGCGATGACTTCGGCGGCCAGCGTCTTGCCGCAGCCGGGAGGCCCGCAAAACAACAGCTTCTGCGCGGGTTGCAGGCCATAGGATCGGAGCACGTCCGTCCGGTTGTGCTCCATCAGGATTTCATCGAGTGCCGACTGGGAAGCATCCGAGAGAATGATGTCTTTCTCCTCTCGAATCACGGCACGCTCTTCTAGTAGCGCAAGGCCGTTGTCTTTATTTGTCGGCACGCTGGGCAAACTTTGCAGCTTCCGCGCACTCTTCCCGACCGTTGCCTGATCGCCGTAAAGTAAACGCTCAAGGTCATTTGCGAGCAGATGATGGTTCTTCTCGCGCTCCTCTTTGATCACTGCCTCGGACGCCGCGCGAAAGCCCGAAGCATCGCCTTGCGTTCCCGATTTGATGAGTTGCCGCAGTAATTTTCCGCTAGCCATATCTCGCTCTCCTCAATTCTTGGCACGCTTCAACCGCGGCCTGGTCATGCGCAGGTCTAACGGTGCTACTTGATTAGTCATTACACCAGCTCCCACTCGACAGTGAACAGCGTGCGCTCCTCGACCTGCTGTTGGAGTTGCACTTCAAGCTGGCTGATCAAGTCATTGCGCTGCGCTTCGACTTCGTCCTGCCGGGCAAACAACTCGCGGCGCAGCTTGCTGCGCTTGCTCTCCAGTTCGCGCTGCTTCTTCTGCCATGACAGCTTTTCTTCCAGCGTCGGCGAGGTCGCGGCGGTTCGGCGCACCTCCTTGATCTCGCGGTCGATCTCCTTGATCTCCTGCTCCAGACCGAGCTTCAGGTCGTCCGCCCAGGCATCCAGCTTCTGGACTTCCTGCTCGAAGTAGCCGAGGTTGCGCTCGTTGACGTCGCGCAGGAGTGCGGTCTTGCGGGCTTCCACGTCGGCCAGCAGGGTGGCGTCAGGAGCGTTGAACAGACTGGCCGCCTGCGTGGTCGCGGGCAGGCGCAGCAGCTTTTCCGGGTCTTCTTCCGCGAGCACGACGCCGTCGGTCGTGCCCGCGGCAACCAGCAGATGTTGCTCCTGGTTGCCGAGTGTCTCGACCGAGATCAGCTTCACGGTGAGCCATCCGGCTTTGCCGCGATAGGTTTCGAGGGTGCTGATCTTTGAACCGTAGGCGTTGTAGTCGAAGACGAGACGAGCCCCGTCGAGTGCCCGAGCCTTGGCCTGCTCGATGCCCCATCGCGCCAGCGGATGATTGATGCGGTATAGATGCGCGTCGCCGGAGCGGCGGGGCAATTCGTAGCGCCCCAGCTCGATGCCCGCGAGGCCGCTGTGCTCGATTCCAGTCGGTATGTGGCGAAGATCGAAGCCGTCGTCATCGAACGCGGCGCAATGGACCAGTTCGGCGCGGGTCAAGTCCATCAGCATCCGCTCGAAGCGATTGCGCGCGTTGCGGCTGTCGTCGGCCCGCATGCGCAGCTTCTCTTGCACTTCCTCATCAAAGTTCTCAAGCAATACCTGGCGCGTCTTGACCATCGCCTCGTTGATCTCGCCGGAGAGGTCGAGCTGGAGTTGCTCGAAGCTGGACTTGATTTCCTCGGGCTCTCGGCAGTTCTGGTAGATCTCGGCAATACGCCGCTCGAAATCGACGCCCGAACCGATGGCGCCCAGCACTTCGTCGCTGGCCCCGAATACGCCCTCGAAGAGTTGAAACTTCTGCGACAGCAGTTCGTACACCCGTGCATCGGCTTCATTGCTGCGGTCGACGAAGTTGACCACCACCACGTCGTGCTTCTGACCGTAGCGGTGGCAGCGCCCGATGCGCTGCTCAATGCGCTGCGGGTTCCACGGCAGGTCGTAGTTGATGACGAGCGAGCAGAACTGAAGGTTGATGCCTTCGGCTCCGGCCTCGGTGGCAATCATGACCTTGCCACGCTCCTTGAAGTGCTCGACCAGTGCCGCACGGGTGTCGGCGGTCTTGGAGCCGGTGATGCGGTCGGTGCCTTCGTGGCGCTTCAGCCAGTCCTTGTAGATCGCCTGCGCACGCTGGTCGCTATTGGTGCCGTTGAAGAGCACGATGCCGTCGCCGTATGGCGTGTCGGCCAGCAAGTTGAGGAGGTATTCCTGCGTGCGCTTGGACTCGGTGAAGATGATGGCCTTCCTGGGCGCGCCTAGCCGATCCAGTTCGGCGAAGGCTCGATCCAGCGCGGTGAACAGTGCCTTGCCCTTCGCGTTGTCCCGGATGTTGGTTGCCAGCGTTTTGAAGTGGCGAAGCTCGTCGATCTCCTGCGCGATGGCCTCGCGTTCCGTTCGGCTCGATGCTTCGACATCTGAGTCTTGGTCGCTCCACTCATCGGCGGTTTCGTCGAGCGACTCGTAATCCTCGTCGAGTTCATCGACCAGATCGGGAGCCTCGGTGACGTCGTCGAGCACACCCTGGAGACGCTTGGCCATCGTCTCCAACGCACCCGCAATCGCGTGCGTGCTGGAGGCGAGCAGCTTCCATAGTACGAGCGAAATCAGTTGGCGCTGCCCCTCGGGCAGGGCCTTGAGGTTGGGGCGGCGCAGGTAATCGGCGACGAGCCTGGAAAGTTCCTGCTCTTCGCTCGACGGCGTGAACTCCTCGACGATGGCCTTGCGCGCTGTGTACGACACGTAGGGCTGAACCTGTTTGCGCAGGGTGCGCTTGCAGATGGGGGCCAGCCGGTCACGCAGGCTGCTGAAGGATTGCTCTCTGCCAGTGAATTGCGAGCGGAAGCTATCAAGGTCTCCGAACACGCGGTCATCGATGAAGCTGACCAGCCCATAGAGTTCGAGCAGCGAGTTCTGCAACGGCGTCGCGGTCAGAAGCACCTTGGAGTGAACGCGCGACAACGCCTCCTTGAGGGTCTTGGCGATGACGTTGCTGGTTTTGTAGACGTTGCGCAGGCGATGCGCTTCGTCGAGGACGACCAAGTCCCAATCGATGCCCTTGACATCGTCAGCCTTGGCCTTCGCGAACTGGTAGGAACAGATGATCGGACCGGAGGCGAACAGGAACGGGTTCCGCTGCTCCTGTTTGCGGATCGCGTTGTAGCTTTTGGCTTCGAGGATCAGCCCTTGCAGGCCGAACTTGTCCTGCAGCTCTTGGTGCCATTGCTTGCGCAGGTTCGCTGGAACGATGATGAGCACCTTCCGCCGCCGTTCCGCCCAGCGTTGGGAGATGACCAAGCCGGCTTCGATGGTCTTGCCTAGACCAACCTCGTCGGCGAGGATCACGCCGCGTGAGAGGGGGTTGCGGCAAGCGAAGAGCGCGGCCTCGACCTGATGGGGATTCAGATCGACCTGCGAATCGACCAAAGTCGAAGCCAGCGACTCCACGGAGTCGCCTGCTGCACGCCTGGTCAGCAGCCAAGCAAAGTACTGGCTCTGGTGCGGCGTCAGAAGCTGCTGTGTCGTCAACGGCGATCCTCCCCTTAGTTCTTCCCCGAGCGTGATTCGGCGGCTGGCATGGTCCGCGCTCACTCGGCCTCCGGCTTCTTCTTGTTGATGCTTTCGGCGATCCACCGATCCAGCTCCGAGCGGCGAAAGCGCCAGGTTCCCCCAAGCTTGAACGCTGGAATCTCTCCTTTCTGGGCAAGGCGATAGACCGTCCGTTTGCCGGCTTTGAGGTAGGCCGCGACTTCCTCCAGCGTGAGGATCTCGCTCTCGACTTCACTCATCTGAAAACCATCTGGTTTGGTCTTTCGTGACTTTGGATTGCCAAGTTTGCTCAATTCTACCAAAGGGTGGTAGGCGCTAGCCAACAAGAAATCCACCAGGCATTGCGCGAATGTCGGCCAGCGCGACCAACAAATCCGGTCATGCCGTAGTTCCCATTCCCTGCGGCGCGAAGCGAGGGCGCGCCACAGCATCTGGCCATCCGCTTCAACGGGGAATGGCACGATGGGACAGACCAACCGCCGCACATCCGCATGGCCTGCGCTTGCCGTGGTGTTGGCTGTGTCGTTCTCGGCGCTGCAGCCTGCCGCCGCTGCCGACAGCCTCGCCTCGGAGCGTGAGCAGCTCGCCGCGCTTGCCCGCCAACTCGACCTGATCGACCGCCTCGCCGAGCACGCCGCCAATACCGCTCCGCAGGAGCGCGCCCGCTACCACTTCGACTACGCCCAACTGCGTGCCGACCTGAAGCGCGTTCGCGCCGGCCTGGAGGACTACCTCGTGCCCCAGCGCGCCCAGCCGCGCGATCCCGTCCCGATGGCCGGCGATTACGTCCGCCGCGACCGCGCCGACGACGAGGAGCCGTCGCCATGACGCCCTCTGCCGATCAGGTCGCCGCCTTCCAGGCCAACGGCGGCTTTGCGCCTTCGGCCGTCTCTGCCGTGGTGCTCGCTTTCGTGTTCGCCGTGTTGCTGCTGTGGGGCGTGTGGGCCATGCGCACCGCCTACGTCGGCTGGGCCGAGCACCGCATCACTGAACGTCAGTTCCTCGCCGTCGTCGTGCGCTTCGTGGCGATGTACCTGGTGCTGACCTTCTTCCTCCTCTCCTGAACGTCACGAAAGGCCAAACGCCATGAACACGTCATCGACATCCCATCGCATTCCGTCCCGCATCGCCGCACCGCTGCTGCCGCTGGCGCTCGCGGGCCTGCCGCTGTCGGCCTTCGCGCAGGGCCTGCCGACCATGGAGGACCCTTCGCGCGGCCAGGGCAGCGGCATCCTGCAGACCTTGCAGAACTACGGCTACGACATCGTGCTGCTGATCGCGCTGCTGGTGGTCGCCTCGATGTTCGTCGGTGTCTGCTATCACGCCTACACGCGCTACTCGGAGATCCACACCGGCCGCGCCACCTGGGGCCAGTTCGGCCTGACGGTCGCCGTGGGCGCGATCCTGCTGGTGGTCGGCATCTGGCTGCTCACCAAGGCCACCGGCGTGCTGTGAGGGCGGCAAGCGATGGCCGTCCCCTCGGAGACCCCGCAAGACACGCTGGTGAGCTTCCTGCCGCACCGGCTGAATCGCCAGCCGGTGGTCGTGCGCGGGCTGACCGCCGACGAGTTGTGGATCTGCGCCGGCCTGTCGGCCGCAGCCGGATTCGCACTCGGCCTGCCGCTGGCCTGGCTCACGCACAGCATCGCCATGGTGCCGACGCTGATCGTCGCCGGCATCGCGCTGGGCGTCTTCGTCGGCGGTGGTTTTCTGCGCGCACAGAAGCGCGGCCGGCCCGACACCTGGCTCTACCGACAGCTCCAGTGGCGGCTGGCATTGCGGCACCCGGCGCTGGCAGCGCTCCTGGGCGGGCAGCGCCTCATCACCCGCTCGGGCTACTGGACGACCCGGCGCAACGCCAATCGAGGTGCGCCATGAGCCGTTTCAGGAACGAGGTTGCGCACCTGCAGGCGCACGTGAAGACGCTGCGTCTGGGGGCCGGCGCGTTGTTCGCGGTGGCGCTGCTGCTCGGCTTCGGCTGGTGGAGTGCGCCGAAGAGTCTGACCATCCATGTGCCGCCGGACTTGCGCTCGGGCAGCACGCGCAAGTGGTGGGACGTGCCGCCCGAGAGCGTGTATGCCTTCTCGTTCTATATCTGGCAGCAGGTACAGCGCTGGCCCACGAACGGCGAAGAAGACTATCCGCGCAACCTGCGCGCGCTGTCGGCCTACCTCACGCCGAGCTGCCGGGCCTTCCTGCAACAGGACTACGAGTACCGGCGTGCCAGTGGCGAGCTGCGTCAGCGCGTGCGCGGCATCTACGAGATTCCCGGCCGCGGCTACGGCGATGATCCGGCCACGCGCGTCAAGGTGGTTTCCGACCGCGATTGGATCGTCACGCTCGACGTGAGCGCGGACGAATACTACGGCTCCGAGCAGGTCAAGCGCGCCCTGGTGCGCTACCCCATCAAGGTCGTCCGGCTGGACATCGACCCCGAGCACAACCCCTTCGGCCTGGCGCTGGACTGCTACGCCAGCGCACCCCAGCGCATCGAACCGTCGCCGACGCCGACCCAGGCCGGCGTGCCCGCCAATGCCTCCGGCCATCTGCAGGGAGACTCCCCATGAAGCCCGTTAACTGGTCGGCCCTGGCCGGCGTCCTGCTGATCCTCGGTTTCGTGCCGGCCAGCCAGGCCGTGGAAATCCTGCGTTGGGAGCGCCTGCCCCTGCCGGTGCCGCTGGTGGTCGGCCAGGAGCGCGTGGTCTTCATCGACCGCAATGTGCGCGTCGGCGTGCCGGCCAGCGTCGGCGACCACCTGCGCGTGCAGAGTGCGGGCGGCGCGATCTACCTGCGGGCGAGCGAGCCGATTCCGCCCACGCGGCTGCAACTGCAGGACGTGGAATCCGGCGCGCTGATCCTGCTCGACATCGCCGCCGAGCCGGCGAAGGACGGCCAGGCGCCGCTGGAGCCGGTGCGCATCGTGGAAGCGGAAGCCCTCGCGAAGCGCTACGGCGGCGGTGCAGCAAGCGGCGCGGACGAGCAGGCCGATGCGCCCGCGGACAAACCCCTTCTCCGGCGCGAAACGCCGGTACCGGTCGTGCTGACGCGCCATGCCGCGCAGAGCCTGTACGCGCCGCTGCGCACCGTCGAGCCTGTCGCCGGCATCGGGCGCGTGAACCTGCGCCGCGGCCTCGCGCTGGACACCTTGCTGCCGACGCTGCCGGTACGCGCGCGAGCACTGGCCGCGTGGCGCCTGGAAGACCAGTGGGTGACGGCCGTGCGACTCACCAACACCTCGGCGCGCTGGCTCGACCTCGACCCGCGCGCCCTGCAGGGGAACTTCGTGGCGGCGACCTTCCAGCATCCGAACCTGGGGCCGGTCGGTACCCCGTCCGACACCACGGTGCTCTACCTGGTCACGCGCGGCCACGGCCTGGCCGAGTCGCTGCTGCCGGCGCTGAGCCCGATCGACGCCACCGCGAACCTGCCGCCGGCCGCCGCGGCCGGCTCGACCGGAGGAGCGCGCGATGAAGAGTAATCCGCTGCTCAAGTGGCTGCTGATCCCGATGGCGCTGCTGCTGGTGTTCGTCGGCATCAAACTGTTCTCCGGCGCGCCCGGCGGCCAGCCCGCCCCCAAGGGCGCGGCCAGTACGCTCACGCCCGAGGAGATGAAAGCCCTGGGCATCGCAGGCGACACGCCGCGCGATACCGTCGCCACGCTGGTGGCCCAGGTGAAGCAGTTGCGCGCCGAGCTGCAGAGCGCGCTCGGCGACAACAAGCAGCACAAGGCCGAGAACGAGCGCCTGCGTGCGCGGGAAAGCGCGATCGACCAACGCATCCAGAGCGCGCTGGAAGGCGAGCGCAACCGCCTGGAGCAGGAGCGCACCCAGGTGGCCAGCGACAGGCAGCAGACCCAGGGGCTGCTGCAGGATCTGCAGCGGCAACTGGACGGCCTTGCCGGCAAGGGTGGCCCGTCCGACCTGCCCGTCGGGCTGGGGCTGGAAGAGGGTGACGGCAAGCGCTTCAACCGCGGCACCAGTGGCACGCAGTGGGTCGAGCCAGACGATGCCAAGGTCGACGCCAAGAACGGCAACAAGGAGCCGAGCTTTCCCCTGAGCTTCGGGCCGGCCCAGAAAAGCCTGTCGGCCGCAGTGGAATCCGTCGCCGACGTTGGCAGCCGCGCGGTGGGCGCATCCACGAAGGCGGTCTACACCGTGCCGTCGAACTCAACGCTCATGGGGTCGGTTGCCATGACGGCGCTGATCGGGCGCGTGCCCATCGATGGAACCGTCAACGACCCGTACCCGTTCAAGGTGCTGATCGGCCCGGACAACCTCACGGCCAACGGCATCGACATCCCCGACGTGGCCGGCGCCGTGGTCAGCGGCACGGCCTCGGGCGACTGGACGCTCTCGTGCGTGCGCGGGCAAATCCGCTCGGTCACGTTCGTGTTCCAGGACGGCACCATCCGCACGGTGCCGGAGGACAGCAGCAAGGGCGGCAGCAGCGACGGCAACGCGGGTCACAACGGCGCCAGCATCCAGGGCGGTCTGGGCTGGATCAGCGACCCCTACGGCATTCCCTGCGTCAGCGGCGAGCGGCGCAGCAACGCCCAGCAGTACCTGGGCAGCCAGGCGCTCATCACCGCGGCCGGCGCGGGCGCCGCTTCGCTCATCAAGTCCGACAACGGCAGCGTGGCCGTGGTCGCCAACAGCAACGGTTCGCTGGGCACCGTCGGCATCAGCGGCGTTGATGCGATGGGCCGCATCCTCGCGGGCGGCGTGCGCGACATGGCCGATTGGGTCAACAAGCTCTACGGCCAGGCCTTCGCGGCGGTCTACGTGCAGCCGGGCGCCAAAGTGGCCGTGCATCTGGAGCAGCCGCTCGACATCGACTACGACGCCAAGGGGCGTCGGGTCCACCACCGCACCGGAGAAGCCCATGCATCGGATCTGGATTGACGCGGCCGCCGTGCTGCTGGCGGCCACCCTGCTCGGCGGCTGCGCTACCAGCAAGGAGAAGCTGCTGCCGCACGGCGACAGCACCATGCTCGACATCTGGCATCAGGAGACCGGCGGCAGCGCGGGCGGCGGCCAGGCCGCCCGGCAACTGCTCGATGCGCGCCAGGGCCTGCGCCGGCCGCTGACCGAGGCCGATGTGCAGGCGGCGCCAGGCATGCAGGCGCGCTACACCCGTACCGCGCAGAACGAGATTCACCGCCAGTTCCACCGCCTGCCGAATCCCGACCTGGTGATGTACGTGTTCCCGCACCTGGCGGGCACCGACCCGGTGCCGGTGCCCGGCTACAGCACGGTGTTCCCGCTCTACCAGCGCGTGCAGTACGCGATGCCGGGCGAGCGCGTGGAGGACTACTGATGGCCTGGTCGCTGCCTTGGTCACGCAAGCCCGACGCATCGCCTGCTGATGCCATGGATGCGGCCGATGATGCCTGGGCACGGCACGTAACGGCGCTGGCGGCACAGGGTGTCGCCGAGCCGGGCAGCGCGTTCGGCCGGGGCCGGCGCCGGCCGGCCACCCAGGCCGACCACGATGCGCTCTATGGCGTTGCGCCGTCGTTCGCTGACTTGCTGCCCTGGGTCGAGTACCTGCCCGGCAGCAAGTGCATGTTGCTGGAAGATGGCCAGTCGGTGGCGGCCTTCTTCGAGCTGGCGCCGGTCGGCACCGAGGGCCGCGAGATGGCCTGGCTATGGCAGGCGCGCGATGCGCTGGAGAACGCCCTGCAGGACTCCTTCGACGAGTTGGACGACAACCCCTGGGTGGTGCAGCTCTACGCCCAGGATGAGGCCGACTGGGACAACTATCTGCGGTCCCTGGCGAACTATCTGCAGCCGCGTGCGCAGGGCAGCGCGTTCAGCGACTTCTACCTGCGCTTCTTCGCCCATCATCTGCGGGCCATCGCCAAGCCGGGTGGCTTGTTCGAGGACACCACGGTGACGCGCCTGCCGTGGCGCGGTCAGGTCCGGCGCGTGCGCATGGTGGTCTACCGCCGCACGTCCGCGGCGCCGACCCCGCGGCGCGGCCAGTCGCCCGAGCAGGCACTGACCACGATCTGCGACCGTCTCGCCGGCGGGCTGGCCAATGCCGGCGTGAAAGCCCGGCGTCTCGGCGCGGCGGACATCCACGCCTGGCTGCTGCGCTGGTTCAACCCGAATCCGACTTTGCTCGGCGCCACTGCCGAAGATCGGGAACGCTTCTACGCGCTGACCCGCTACCCGGAAGAGCGGGAGGAGGGCGAGATCGAACTCGCCAGCGGCACCGACTTCGCGCAGCGCCTGTTCTTCGGCCAGCCACGTTCGGACGTGCCCAACGGCCTGTGGTTCTTCGACGGCATGCCGCATCGGGTGATCGTGATGGATCGCCTGCGCACGCCACCCGTGACGGGCCATCTGACGGGCGAGACGCGCAAGGGCGGCGATGCCATGAACGCGCTGTTCGACCAGATGCCCGAGGACACGGTGATGTGCCTGACGCTGGTCGCCACACCCCAGGACGTGCTGGAGGCGCACCTCAACCACCTCGCCAGGAAGGCCGTCGGCGAGACCCTGGCCTCGGAGCAGACCCGGCAGGACGTGCAGCAGGCGCGCGGCCTGATCGGCAGTGCGCACAAGCTCTACCGCGGCGCGCTGGCGTTCTACCTGCGCGGCCGCGACCTGGCCCAGCTCGATGCGCGCGGCCTGCAGCTCGTCAACGTGATGCTCAACGCCGGCCTGCAGCCGGTGCGCGAGGAAGACGAGGTGGCGCCGCTGAACAGCTATCTGCGCTGGCTGCCGTGCGTGTTCGATCCGGCTGCCGACAAGCGCCAGTGGTACACCCAGCTCATGTTCGCGCAACATGCGGCGAACCTGGCGCCGGTCTGGGGCCGCAGTCAGGGCACGGGGCATCCGGGCATCACGTTCTTCAACCGCGGCGGCGGCCCGATCACCTTCGATCCGTTGAACCGCCTCGACCGGCAGATGAACGCGCATCTATTCCTGTTCGGCCCCACGGGTTCGGGCAAGAGCGCGACGCTCAACAACATCCTGAATCAGGTGACGGCGATCTATCGGCCGCGCTTGTTCATCGTCGAGGCTGGCAACAGCTTCGGCCTGTTCGGCGACTTCGCGGCGCGTTTGGGCCTCACCGTGCATCGCGTGAAGCTCGCGCCCGGCGCGGGCGTCAGTCTGGCTCCGTTCGCCGACGCCTGGCGCCTGGTCGATACGCCGAGCCAGGTACAGACGCTGGACGCCGATGCGCTCGACGAAGACCAGACCGATGCCGGCATGGCCGTGGAAGGCGACGAGCAGCGCGACGTGCTCGGCGAGCTGGAAATCACTGCACGACTGATGATCACCGGCGGCGAGGACAAGGAGGAAGCGCGCATGACCCGCGCCGACCGCAGCCTGATCCGCCAGTGCATTCTCGATGCGGCACAGCATTGCGTGGCGGACGAACGCACGGTGCTCACACGCGATGTGCGCGACGCGCTGCGCGAGCGCGCCCGCGACGCCACGCTGCCGGAGATGCGGCGCGCACGGCTGCTGGAGATGGCCGACGCCATGGATATGTTCTGCCAGGGCGTGGACGGCGAGATGTTCGACCGGTCCGGCACGCCGTGGCCCGAGGCGGACATCACCATCGTGGACCTGGCCACCTTCGCGCGCGAGGGCTACAACGCCCAACTCTCGATTGCCTACATCTCGCTCATCAACACGGTCAACAACATCGCCGAGCGCGACCAGTTCCTGGGCCGCCCGATCATCAACGTGACGGACGAAGGCCACATCATCACGAAGAACCCGCTGCTCGCGCCCTACGTGGTCAAGATCACCAAGATGTGGCGCAAGCTCGGCGCCTGGTTCTGGCTCGCCACGCAGAACCTGGACGACCTGCCGAAAGCGGCCGAGCCCATGCTCAACATGATCGAGTGGTGGATCTGCCTGTCGATGCCGCCCGATGAAGTCGAGAAGATCGCGCGCTTCCGCGAACTCAACGCTTCGCAGAAGGCGCTGATGCTCTCGGCACGCAAGGAGGCCGGCAAGTTCAGCGAGGGCGTCATCCTGTCCAAGTCGATGGAAGTGCTGTTCCGCGCCGTGCCGCCCAGCCTCTACCTGGCGATGGCGATGACCGAGCCCGAGGAGAAGGCCGAACGCTTCCAGTTGATGCAGCAGCACGGCATCAGCGAGCTGGATGCCGCCTTCCGCGTGGCCGAGAAGATCGACCGTGCGCGGGGCATCGAACCGCTGGCGCTGGATACGTTGGCCTGACGGGAGCAACACGATGCGCATGCCTTCATTCGCCCGCCGTCATCCCCGGATCGGTCTGCTGATCGTGGCGACGATTGCGGTGGCCTCGTGGATGCTGCTGCGCGCGCCGCATCCGGCAACCGAGTCCATGCCCCTGGCCGCCGCCGGGTCCGAAGCGCCGAAACCGGCCGGCCCGCCCTGGCTGTATGGCCGTGCCGATGCGAGCTTCACGGTGGTCGGGTACGCCGACCTGGAGTGTCCGTACTGCCGGGCCTACTTCCCCGCGCTCAAGCGCTGGATCGACGCCCATCCCGAGGTGAATTGGCAGTGGCACCACCTGCCGCTGTCCATGCACGAGCCGGCCGCGACTGCCGGGGCGCGCCTGGCCGAGTGCGCGGGCGAGACTGGCGGGCATGCCACGTTCTGGCAAGCCGTGGCGTGGCTCTACGCGCACACCCGTGGCGACGGCCAGGGCCTGCCGGAGGGCCTGCGCTATCCCGACCTCACGCCAGCCATGCAGGGTTGTCTCGACAGCGATCGCCCCGATGCGGTCATCCGTGCCCAGGCGGCGGAAGCAGCACAGCAGGGCATCGCGGCCACGCCGGCCCTGCAACTGCGCGACCGCGAGTCCGGCAAGACCCTCCTGCTGCACGGCCCCGTCGAAGGCGATGCCTTGCTGTCGGCCATCGACCTGCTTGCCGCCGGCAGCACGACTGCAGCCGAACCCGCCCATTCCCCAGACATGCCCGCCGGCGTCGCCGGTGACATGCCCAGGTAGCCATCGATCTTCAAGGCTGCGGCGCGGCTTGTCCGCGTTGATCGAAACCCGTTCGCATCGCATCCCTTGACGCGAACAGCCACCGCATCCGCGGTGGTGGATGCCCGCTCGTCACCTGTTCCATCCCCATCGTCCCCCGGAGGGTTTGCCCTCCTGGGGCAGGCGCCCTCCGATCTCATCCATTGGAGGTTCGCCATGTCTCTTGCCATCGCCGACTCCCGCCCGGAGTCGCTCACCCTGATCGCCGCCCAGCACGAAGACTGGATCATCCGGCAGGCCATCACCCTGCTGGAGAACCGCGTGTTCAAGGCCGGTCCAGCGCTGGGCAGTCCCGCCGCCGTGCGCGACTACCTGCGCCTGAAACTGGTCGCGGAGCCGAACGAAATCTTCGCCGTCGTGTTTCTCGACAACCAGCACCAGGTGCTCGCCTACGAGCCGCTGTTCAAGGGCACGGTCGACCAGACTTCGGTGTATCCGAGGGTGGTGGTCCAGCGTGCGCTGGCGCTCAACGCTTCGGCGCTGATCCTGGCGCATCAGCATCCCTCGGGGAACACCGAGCCCTCGGCCGCCGATCGTGTGATCACCGAGCGGCTGAAGAGCGCCCTGGCCACCGTCGATGTCCGGGTGCTGGATCACTTCATCGTCGGCAAGGGCAGCCCGTACTCGTTCGCCGAAGCCGGCTTGTTGTAGTCCGCACCGCAGGCGTCCCTTCCGGGGCGCCTGTGGAATTTCTAGCCGGCATGGACGCGGGGCCGTGGCGTCCCAATGACGGACCACTGGGGTCACCCAGCTACTCAGGCGGTATTGCCTGCACGATCGCCCGCGGTGAAGCGCAGGGCCTGCTGGTGGTGCCCGCGGGGTTCGAACGCGGGATCCTGCGCGGCGGGCAGGGGCAACTGGCGCTGTACGGCAGTGGTGCGTTCCTCGGTCGCGGCGGCGTGGTGCTGGAGGGCCTGGGCGAGGCCGCCGCCGCGTTCGCGCGCGAGGCCGCCGTGGTGCAGGCAGGTTTCGCAGGTGCGCCCGGCGCAGCGCCGCTGCAGGTGGTGGCGCGGCCGCTGTTCAACACCCGCGAGGGTTACGGCAGCGCCGTGGTGCCGGGCGTGGCACAGCTGATCGTGCAGCAGACACTGCTGATCGGCATGCTGGTCATGGCCGGCACGCGTCGCGAACGCCTGGGTCGGCTGGCGTTCTCGCGCCGCGGCCTGCTCGGCATCGCCGCCGCGTTCGCGCTGATCGGCGTGTGCAGCATGCTGTACTACAACGGTCTGGTGATGTGGCTCCAGGACTATCCGCGTGGCGGCAATCCGCCCGGTACGCTGGTGGGCGGAGCGCTGTACGTGGCCGCGGTGGTGGCGTTCGGGCTGTTCGCGGGCAGTTTCTTCCGCACCCGCGAACGGCCCTTCCAGCTGATGCTCGTCACCGCGCTGCCACTCTTCTTCCTGTCCGGGCTCTCATGGCCGGCCGTGGCGATGCCACAGCCCCTGGCGTGGCTGGCGAAGCTGGTTCCCTCCACGCCCGGCATCAACCTGATGGTGAAGTTCAACCAGATGGGCGCAAGCTTCGCCGAGGCGCTTCCCGAGTTGTGCAACCTCGCTTTTTTGACACTGCTGTATGGCGCGCTGGCGGTATGGCGCTACGCCCCGGCGCGGGACGGCGCCTGACGGGCCGATCACGGATCACGGGGCCGGGGCGGCTTCTGCGCGGGTATCGGAGATCGTCTGCGCGCTGGATGTGCTGGCCGACAATATCGATCCGGCCGAAAGCTGCAAGGCCTTCCGCGGCCGCATGCCGAGCGCCGATGCCCTGCTGCGCAACCGCGGCCTGAAGTGACTTCGGCGGGTGCGGTAACGAAAAGGCGACCCGGGCGACCGGGTCGCCTTTTTCATGCTGCGGACGACGCAACGGAGCCGCCGCGTCATCCGCCGCGCGGCCACGCACCGACGCTCAGTCGCCGGCGGTCTTCCGGGTGCCGGCGCCCGCGAACTCCGGAAACGCCTCCTCCAGCGAGCCTTCGTCCGGCAGCACGTAGAACACGCCGCCGCGCGCGAAGGTGGGCCTGACGACCTGCTCGTAGAACGCCGGAGACACGTTGATGCAGCCGTGGGTGACCCGGTTGTCATCCGGCGTTGGCGAGGCCAGACGCTCGGGGCGCTTTTCCTCCGGCACGCCGGTCGCGGTCGGGTGGATCGAGACCGCGGAGTCGTAGTCGACCCACAGCACGCGGCCGGCATCGATGGACGGACCGTAGCCGCCGACGAAGCGGCCGGCCGGGGTGGTGCGGTCGCGGCCGGGGATCTCGCGCAGGGCGAGGCCCGCGATGCCGGGGGCGGTGTGGTCGCCCACGGCGGAGCCGAACAGGCCGGGCGCGGCGCCGCGCAGGCGGCCATCGCCGCCGAACACGAGGATCTGGGCGGCGGCCTTGTCCATGATCGCGAAGGGATAGCCCTGACTGTCGCCGGAGGCGACGACCCAGCCGGCCAGTTCGATCACCGTGTCGGAGACGTCCTGGCCGCGGGGTAGTTCGTCCAGTGACGTCACCGGCGGGGTGCCGTCGTCGCGCGCGCTGGCGGGGGCGCCCACGCTGGCCAGCGCCAGCGCCAGGGCCAGCGCAACCGCGCGCCGGCCCGGGTGGGAGAGGGAGTGGGGGAAAGTACGGATGGGAAGCTCCTCGGGGGCGGAACACCATCCAACGCGGGGATCCGCGCCGCGCAGGCGACGGATCCCCGCGCCGGTCGGTCAAGCGGAGTGCGTGCTCACCCGCGCGGCACGCGGCGCGGCGACGACTCCAGCCGCTGCACGCGGCCTTCGATCTGGTCGAGGCGCTGGTTGGCGCGCTGGGCGCCCTGATTGGCGGATTCGGCGCTCTGGGCCGCGCCCTGCACCTGGGTGTCGAGGCGGTCGAGGCGGGAGTCGCCGCGGCAATGTCTGACGCGAAGATCAGAACGCACCGATACGAACGTGCGAACACAGGCGCAACACTGAGCAGCCGTCCCCGCACCGGAGCGCTGCGTGCCGCGCCTCGCCACATCCCGGCGGCAAGCCGCGGGATGCGCGCCACTGCCGTCCGCCCACACCGGTTCGCGGTACGCGCGCCACGCGCCCGAGCGCACGCTGCTGTACGCGCTAGTGCAGGCGCACTACCCGGACTTCATCGCGCGTCTTGAGGCCGAAGACCGCCCGCTGCCCGAGTATGTGCGCGAGGAGTTCGAGACCTACCTGCGCTGCGGCGTGCTCGAGCACGGCTTCCTGCGGGTGGTGTGCGAGCACTGCCGTGCAGAGAGGCTGGTGGCCTTCTCCTGCAAGAAGCGCGGGTTCTGCCCGAGTTGCGGCGCGCGACGCATGGCCGAGAGTGCGCGGCACCTGGTCGAGGAGGTGTTCGGCCCGCGGCCTGTGCGGCAATGGGTGCTGAGCTTTCCGTACCCCTTGCGCTTCCTGTTCGCCAGCAAGCCGGAGGCCATCAGCCCGGTGCTGGGCATCGTGCATCGTGTGATCGCCGGTTGGCTTGCCGATCAGGCCGGCGTGCCGCGGGATACGGCGCAATGCGGTGCGGTGACCCTGATCCAGCGCTTCGGCAGCGCGCTGAACCTGAATGTTCACTTCCACATGCTGTGGCTCGACGGCGTGTACGACGCGAACGTCGAGCCCCCGCGGCGCAAGCCGCGCCTGCGCCGCGCCCCCACCTCTGCGCAACTGACGCAGCTCGCCAACACCATCGCGCATCGCGTGTGCCGGCACCTGTCGCGCCGCGGCTGGCTCGAAGGCGAAGACGAATCCGTGTTCCTGTCCGACAGCGCGGGTAGCGACGACGGCATGGATGGGCTGCGGATGAGTTCGATGACCTACCGCATCGCCACCGGTCGCGACGCTGGCCGCAAGGTCGTCACGCTGCAAACATTGCCCGGTGACGCAGGCTCGCTGGAGGGCGATGCCGGCAAGGTCGGCGGCTTCTCGCTGCATGCCGGCGTGGCCGCGGAAGCACACGAGAGCCACAAGCTCGAAAAGCTGTGCCGCTACATCACGCGCCCGGCGATCAGCGAGCAGCGGCTGTCGATCTCACCGCAGGGTAGGGTGCGGTATCAGCTCAAGACGCCGTGGCGAAATGGGACCACGCATGTCGAATGGGATGCGGTGGACTTCATCGCCAAGCTGGCGGCACTGGTCCCGCCACCTCGCGCGCATCTCACCCGCTTCCACGGCGTATTCGCCCCGAATGCAAACCTGCGCGCGCAGCTGACGCCCTCGGGGCGCGGCAGGCGGCCTGCGGGCGATGCGGCGCCGGTTGACGCAAGCGCCCACGACGAGCCGCGCAGCCCCGAGCAGAAGCGCCGTGCGATGAGCTGGGCGCAACGGCTCAAGCGGGTCTTTTCCATCGACATCACCACCTGCGCCCACTGCGGCGGCGCGGTGCGGATCGTCGCCAGCATCGAGGAACCCACCGCCATCCGCGCCATCCTCGCCCACTTCGAGAAGCACGGCGCGCTGGAGCAAGCGCACTACAGGCCCGCAGCGCGCGCACCGCCAGTGCAAGCCGCGTGACGATCTGCCGGCTGCACAGCCGACGGCGAAACCGGAATCCGAGCCGATGCGGCCACGATCCGCAGGGCGGCGCTCGGCCCGCTGTCGGGAATCAGCGAAGCATGGCTGCTGACAACGCCGCTGCGTGGCCCCGCGATGCCGAAATCCCACTCACAGACGTCCGATCCGTGCCCAAAACGGGGCTTGCGCGACCACCGCCTACCCAGCAGACTGCCCGAAAAGGGCGTTTGAACTTCCTATACGCAGTGGTATGGCCTCTACAAGCAGGTCGATTCAGACCCCTCGGTCGTGGACAGCCACAAGAACTATCTGCTGTTCCGCGACATTGCCGCTATGTCGCTGCTGCTCGTGCCCATAGTACCCGCGGTGATGTATTTCAGCGGGTTGGATACGCCTCGCATTCTGATCTCGACCGCTTGGTTCCTGGGTCAGTATCTGGTCGCGGCATTCGCTGCGCGCACGACAGGCATCCGCTTCGTGCAGAACGTGCTGGCCGTGCATGCCAGCCGGAAAGTGACGAACTCGCGGAAGAAGGAGGCTGATGGATAGGTTCTGGCGCAGACTCGTACACAAGGTCCTCCAGATGGCAGCGTATTGATCTTGACGGGAGCTTCCAGCTTCCCCGTTTTTTTGCATCCTGAGCAGCCCATAACGCTCGCTGCTGTTGTCGCATCAAACCGGAGAGTGCCGATTCCGGTTTGACAGTCGCTTCCATCCCCCCCCCTGGAGTCGACTACCCACCCTGATCGTTTTCACGGTGGCTCGACATGCCAGCTCCCATATCCAACCCATCTGTAGCGCAGTGGCGCCTGCTTGCGGCCGGACTCTTGGCTGTGCTGCTCGGCCCCTCCGCCTGGGCCGCCGATGTGCTCGTCGTCACCGACAGCCGTCATCCGGTGCAGGCCCCGGCCGGCGTGCGGATCATCGAGCTGGACCAGGCCACACGCATCGAGGTCGAACTCGCCGCGCACCTGCCGGCCGACCCGCAACAGGCCGCAGCCGTGGTGCGGCAGCGGTTGCATGACGGTGGCGAGGCCCTTCAACGCCGCATCGGCCATGCCTACCAAGGTGTCGCGGATGCCTGGGGACTGGGCATCGCCAAGATTCCCGCCGTGGTGGTCGATCGACGTTATGTGGTCTACGGCGAGCCCGACGTGTCCCGCGCAGTCGCGCGCATCAACGCCTACCGGAGCACACAGCCATGAGCCTCCTGCTGGCATCCCGGCGCCTGCGCGCCACCGTCGCCTCGCTGCTGTTGGGCACGGCCACGTCGACGTTCGCCCTGGACACCGCCACCATCGTCTCGTCGGCGCTGTCCCCCGACTGCCTCGAATACCGCGTGGTCGGAATCTGCTACTGGCTGTACTGCACGCCCTTCGGCTGCTCGGTGCGCACTTCCGTCAAGGTGCGCCACTACGTCCCCGATGCGGTGGTGTCGAGCTACTCGAACACCGGCGAAAACCCGTGGCTGGAAGTCAGGGCGATGAGCATGCCCAACCCGACCGCCAAGGCTGGCGGTGACGGCACGACCAATCACGACAACGAGAACAACCTCGCCAAGTTCAAGAACGCCGATGTCATCGGCCATCCGGCCGGGATGGTGTTCAGCCAGTTCGCCAGCGCCTCCGGCTACACCTGCGAAGGCGCTGGCACGGCCTTCATGCCGTATCTGCTGAGCACGCTCGACACGATCGCCTGGCGCTACAACATCCCGGAAGCGTTCTACCCCGAAGCGCTCATCCCCGGCCGGCGCGAAATCGGTACGCGCACCGGCCTGAACCTCTGGGGCAACGTGTATCCCCGCGGTGGCTTCCTGCACCAGACCGACGATCACAAGAGCGGCGCCGTGGTCGCGCAGCGCGCGGGCGACATCGTGACGCGCCGCAACCAGATTCACGTGTACCAGCCACTGCTGGCCAACGCCCGCGACGGGTACTGGCCGGCCGGCGCGTTGACGGAGACCGACGCCTCGACGGGCAAGTGGCAGGAGCTGACGCCCACGCTCTCGAACAGTTGCGTGGTCTTCCCGCACAGCCGCACCCGCGTGCAGGCCCAGCAAGGCGACTACGCCTGGGCCCTGTGGCGGCCGTACTCCTGCTGCCGGCGCCGTGGCCAGGTCTTCCTCGGCAGCGTCGATTTCATGTGAGGAACCCACGATGAACGCCTCCCTCCCTGACTTGCTGCGCCGCGCGAAATCGCACCTGCGGGCCACGCTGCTCGTGGCGGCCATCACGCTGGTCGTCGGCGTCGCCTGGGCGCAGACCCGCATCGACCCCAATGGCGTGAACGTCAGCGGCAGCGTGATCGGCGACGACGTGCTCTACAGCATCGGCGGCGGCCGGGCCGTGTCGATGGGTGGTGCCGGCAACATGCAGAGCATCGGCGTGGGGATCGGCTGGAACAGCAACCTGATCTGCGGCGACATGAGCATCACCACGACGCTGCAGAACCAGCTCAACGGCATCACCAACGGCTTCCAGACGATCATGAGCAACGTGATCCAGAATGCCACCAGCGCCGTGGCCTCGCTGCCGGCCCTGATCATCCAGCGCGCCGACCCGGGCCTGTACAACCTGCTGACCAACGGCATCCTCCAGGCGCGCCTGGATTTCGACCGCTCGAAGATGACCTGCCGGGCCATCGCCAATCGCATGGCGGACATGGCCGGCGGCCAGGCCGGCTGGGACCAGCTCGCCGAAGGGATGGCGCTGCGGGATGCGGTCAGCAGCACCGATGCCGTCTCCGCCATCGAGCAGGCCGAGTCCAACAAAGGAAACAACGGCGTGCCATGGGTCGGCGGCGGCAACGCGGGCGGCTCCGGTCAGAGTTCGATCAAGGTGGTCGGCGACGTGACGCGCGCGGGCTACAACCTGCTCAACGGGCGCAGCGCCACCGATACCTCGTCGATCGCGCGCAGCGCCTGTGGCAACCGCCTGACCTGCCAGACCTGGTCCTCGCCCCAGGCGGCCGCGGAATGGGCGACCCGCGTGTTGGGCGAACGCGAGCAGCGCACCTGCGAAAACTGCACGAAGACCCAGACCACGCCTGGCGTCGGACTGACGCCAATGATCCAGGAAGAGTACGAGACCAAGCTGCAGGCGCTGCAGGAACTGGTGACGGGCGCCCGGCCGACGACGCTGGCCAATCTCGACGCGGCCGGCAGCAGCTCGCTGCCGATCACCCGCGGCGTGATCGAGGCCCTGCGTGACGAACCCGACCAGGACGTGCTGGGCCGGCGCCTCGCGTCCGAGGCTGCGCTGTCCAGCGTGCTGGAGAAGGCCCTGCTGCTGCAACGCACGTTGCTGACCGGCAAGAAGGAGCCGAACGTCGCCGCCAACGAGCTCGCCGTGCAGGCGGTCGACCAGGAGAACAGCGCGCTGGAGCAGGAGATCAACAACCTCAAGACCGAGCTGGAGTTGCGCCGCACGCTGGCCGGCAACTCGGCGATGGCGATCATCCAGCGCCACAGCACCCGCGCTGCCGGCTCGCGCGGCGTCTTCGAGGGCGACACCACGCGCGACCGTCTGCGGGAAGTCCAGAAGCCGCGGAGCGGTACGCCATGAGCCGACTCGCCTGGCTGCGGCTGCCATGGCTGTTCAACCGCCGCGTCGGCGTGGCGCTGCTGTGGACCTTGCTGGTGGTCGCCGCCGCGGTGGCGGTGAACATCGCCGGCATCCACGTGGTCGGCGGCATCGAGGGCTGGCAGCACTGGCTGCAGGCGCACGCCGGCCACTTCTTCGTGTGGCGTCTGTGCCTCTACGGAGCGACGGCTTACGGCTGGTGGTGGATGCGTCGGCGCCTGTTGCGGCGGGAGCCGTCCCGCGAGACGCATCAGCGCCTGCTGCGCACGGAGATCGCGGCCGTGATCGCCGTGGTCGCGCTGGAAGCCAGCCAACTGTTGCGGCACGGCTGAGACCGGGAGGCAGGCATGACGCTCTACACCACGGACTACCTGGAGTATTACCTGACCCTGGTGGCTTGGGTGGTCAACAACGGCATCTGGAGCATCCTCGTGGCCAGCGGCGTGTTCGCGCTGCCGTTCGTGGCCATCGTGATCCAGGAATGGCTCAAGGCCCGCAGCGAAGGTGCGGACGAAGGCAACAAGGGCGTGCTGTCGTCGATGCGCATCGAGAACCGGGTGTGGGTGGCGATCGTGGTCATCATGTTCGCGGGCATCCCGTTCATCCCGGTGGATCTCGCCACGATCAGGTTCGACACCACGCGCTCCGCGCAATGCCAGGTCAACGTCCCGCTGCCCAACGACACGGGCTGGTCCAACGTCTACACGGCGCTCAACGACCAGAGCGCGCTGGTGCCGGTGTGGTGGTTCTTCATGCACGCGCTGTCGAAAGCCGTGACGGGCTCCGCGGTGGCGGCGATTCCCTGCGGCACGGACCTGCGTCAGATTCGCATGGATGTGGATGCCACGCGCATCGACGATCCGGTGCTGGCACAGGAGGTCGCCGACTTCACGCACGACTGCTACGGGCCGTCGCGCGCCAAGCTGTTCATGAACCGGCCGACGCTCTCCGACGAGCAGATGAACGACGTCACCTGGATCGGGTCGAGTTACTTCCTCGACACGCCCGGCTTCTATGACACCTATCGCGCCAAGACCCCACGCACGGCCTGGCCCTACGACGCGACCCGCGATGCGGGGCTGGCACAGGTGGACAGCGGCGGCGGCTATCCGTCCTGCCAGCAGTGGTGGGCCGATGGCGGCCAGGGACTGCGTAGCCGGCTGCTGGCACAGGTCGACCCGGACCTGCTGACCCGCATCGGGCGCTGGGCGGGCTTCCTGTCGCAGAGCGAGGTCAATGACTCGGTGATCCGCGCCGTCGTCTCACCGCGGCAGCAGAAGATGAACCAGGGCGCCGTCTACACCGACTACGGCGGCCAGATCGACAAGACGCTGCCGAACATCGTCACGCGCGGCGCGAGCGACCTGGCGCTGACCGTCGGCTCGCTGGGCTTCTTTCCGGCGATGGACGTGGTGCGCCAGGCGCTGCCGATGGTGCTGACCATGCTCAAGATGGCGCTCGTCATCTGCATCCCGTTGGTGCTGCTGATCGGCACCTACGACCTGAAGACGGTGGTGACGGTGAGCTGCGTCCAGTTCGCGCTGTTCTTCGTGGACTTCTGGTTCCAGCTCGCGCGCTGGATCGACAGCACGATCCTGGATGCGCTCTACGGCTGGGGGTTTGGCGCGGACAGGCCGCACACGAACTTCGATCCGTTGATCGGTTTGAACAACGCCTTTGGCGACATGCTCCTTAACTTCGTCATGGCGATGATGTTCATCGTGCTGCCGACGTTTTGGGTCATGGCATTGGCTTGGGCAGGCGTTCGCACGGGAAATATCGTGCAGGGGTTGTCCACCGCCACCTCGGACGCCAAGGGCGCTGGGGGGCGTGGCGCTGGTATGGCAATGAGCGCTGTATCGAAGAAGTGACCGCCGTTCAGTCGTCGTCGGTCACATGCGGGTCGATGCGCCAGTCGCTCTTGTCATAAAGCCCGAAGCCGTTGGGGCCTTCCCTCCACTCGGGTTGCGGTTCCTCTTGATCAGGGTCGTCGTGCTGCACGAGCCATGCAGCAGTCACCGCAAAGGCAAGCAGCAGGGCCAGCCAGAACGCGGAGTAGAGCAGCGCACCGAGCACGGCGAGCTTGACGATCCAGAGCACCGCCGTCGCCGCGCCCGCAGGCACCCCGCGCGTCACCAGCCAGCCGGCGACACGCTGCTCGCGGCGCAGGTATCCACGCCAGGCACGGCCAGCCCCCCGGCCCAGCCGGTGGCTCCAGCGCCTGTTGTGCGTGTTGGTGGTCATGCTCATGTGCCTCGGTTTCAGTGGTGCCTCACCTCGCGGAGCGGCCGGTCGTGGCCTGTCCTCCAGCATAGACCGCGATCAGGAGGGCGGGTTGCGGCCGGCAGAGCCGGGTTGGCTCGGGCCGAAGGTCGATTAGATGCTGCACGATAAATCAAGCCTTATGTTACTTTCCCTGCACGTTTTTGAAATGGCTCTAGGGGTCGATTGGATTCTGTGTTATTTTTATAACATGGATGGAAATTCTCGGCACCAGGTAATCAAGCGGCTGCAGGCGGGACTCCCCCGCGGGGCGCCGTTCGACCTTGCCACCCTGAGCCAGTTCGGGGTGTCGCCCCAGCTCGCCGCCCACTATGCCGACGGCGGGTGGCTCGTGCGCCTGGCCCATGGCGTCTATGCCTTCCCGAACGATGAGTTCGGGGTCTACGGTGCGCTGAAGTTCCTGCAACAGCGCGTGCCCGGCCTGCACGTCGGCGGCAAGAGCGCCCTGGCCCTGCAGGGCGTGCGGCACAACCTGGGCAGCCGGGAGACGCTGGTGCTGTGGGGCGACGGTCGTTTCGCGTTGCCAGCCTGGTTCACCTCGCGCTTTCCGGCCCGCTACGTCCACGCCCGCCTGTTCGACTGGCCGGACACGGCGCTGGCCAGCAAGACCCTGACCACGCCGCCTGGCCTGCCCGAGGATCTGCGGGTGGCTGCCTCCGAGCGTGCCGTTCTGGAACTGCTGTACGAAGCCGGCGTCAAGCAGAGCCTCGAAGAGGCCCGCAACCTCTTTGATGGACTGCGTTCCCCCCGCAAGGACTTGCTCGGACAACTGCTGTCCTGCTGCACCAGCGTGAAGGCCGTGCGCCTGTTCCTCACCTGGGCGCGCGAGACCAGCCTCGTGGATGTCGATGCCCTGCTGGAGCAGTACCCGGTTCGCACCGGCAGCAACACGCGCTGGATGAGCCGGCTCGATGACGGCACCTTGCTGAGCCTGAGACCTCATGGATAAGACCTACGCGGACACCGTTCGCCTGCTGCTGGCCGTCGCGCCCGACGTGTTCGCCAACGACATCTTCGCTATGAAGGGCGGCACGGCCATCAACCTCTTCGTGCGGGACATGCCGCGCCTGTCGGTGGACATCGACGTGGTGTACCTCCCGTGGCAGACGCCGCGCGACGAAGCGCTGCAAGCCATCAACCAGGAGCTGGCCGCCATCGCCACGCGCGTTGCACCACTGGGCGTGCAGACACGCCTGGTTCGCGCCAAGGATCTGGGGGACACCAAGCTGATCGTCGAGAACGACGCCAACCAGGTGAAGATCGAGGTCAACGTCGTGTTCCGAGGCAGCGTGCTGCCCGTGGAGCGGCGGCCGCTGAGTGCCAAGACCAGCGATCTGTTCGGCGTCGAGTTCGAGCTGCCGGTTCTGGCACCGGACGAGCTGTACGCCAGCAAGCTGGTGGCTGCGCTGGATCGGCAGCACCCCCGCGACCTGTTCGACGTGTGGCAGCTCTTTGAGTCGGGCGACATCAGCGACGGCATGGTCGAGTGCTTCGTGATCTATCTGGCGGGCCACAACCGGCCGCCCCACGAAGTGCTGTTCGGCAACGACAAGGACATCGCCGGCGAGTACGAGCGGGCCTTTGTCGGCATGACCGAAGTGGACTGCTCCCTGGAGGCACTGCTCGACGCTCGCGCCAGGCTGCGGCGCGAGCTGCCACAGCGACTGAGCACCGCGCACAGGCAGTTTCTGAGCGGGCTGGCGCGCGCAGAACCGGACTGGTCGCTGGTGCAGTGCCGGCACGCCGCGCAACTGCCGGCACTGCGCTGGAAGCTCGCCAATCTCGAAACCTTCCGCAAGCGCCGTCCCGACGACTTCGCAGCGCAATCCGCCGCCCTCGACACCGGCTTGGGCCAGAGCTGACGAACGTCCCGCAGCGCCCCACTTGCCGGGGTTGCCCCATGCCGCATTCATCGTGGCAGCCGCGAAGCAGCGGCCCTATACCCAAAGGCTTCCGACAAAGGCCAAAGGGCTGGGAAGGGGCAAAGGAAGGGCGCCAAGGGGAAAGGCCCTATCCTGAAAAGGCCAAAAGGCGCCCCGAGCAGCCCGTCATCCGGGGTTCGCCATGCTCTCGCTGTTCCAGCGCAAACGGGTGCCACCCACCGCCGGCACACCGCCCACATCCGCCATCGAAACTCCGAAAGGGTCGATGCGGCCGGAGTCGGCCGCATCGCTGCTGGCCACGCCGCGCCGGCAGAAACTGCTGGAACACATCTGGCAGCGCACATCGCTCTCGCGCCGGCAGTTCGCCACGCTCTACCTCGCCCCACTGGAGCGCTACGCCGAGCTGGTCCAGCAGTTCCCGGCCTCCGAGAACCACCACCACGCCTATCCGGGCGGCATGCTGGACCACGGCCTGGAGATCGTCGCCTATGCGCTGAAATTGCGGCAGTCATACCTGCTGCCTGCGGGCGTCACGCCGGAGGCACAGGCAGCCCAGGCCGAAGCCTGGACCGCAGGCACGGCCTACGCGGCCCTGCTGCACGACATCGGCAAGATTGCGGTCGATCTGCACGTCGAGCATGCCGACGGCAGCGTCTGGCATCCCTGGCACGGCCCGCTGCGAAAGCCCTACCGCTTCCGTTACCGAAAGGAGCGCGAGTACCGCCTGCACAGCGCCGCCACCGGGCTGCTCTACGCGCGCCTTCTCGATCGGGACATCTTCGACTGGCTCAGCGGCTATCCCGACCTCTGGGCCGCGCTGCTGTACGTGCTGGCCGGCCAGTACGAGCATGCCGGCACGCTCGGCGAGCTGGTCGTGCAGGCCGACCAGGCATCGGTCGCCCAAGAACTCGGCGGCGATCCCAGCAAGGCGCTGGCGGCGCCCAAGCATGCGCTGCAACGCAAATTGCTCGACGGCTTGCGCTACCTGCTCAAGGAAGAATTCAAGTTGAACCAGGCCGGCCCGGCGGACGGTTGGCTGACCCAAGACGCCCTGTGGCTGGTGAGCAAGACCGTCTCCGACAAGCTGCGCGCACATCTGCTGTCGCAGGGCATCGACGGCATCCCGGCGAGCAACACGGCGGTGTTCAACGTGCTGCAGGATCACGGCATCGTGCAACCGACGCCGGATGGCAAGGCGATCTGGAAGGCTACCGTCACCAGCGACGCCGGCTGGTCGCACGCCTTTACCTTCCTGAAACTCTCGCCGGCGATGATCTGGGATGCCGTCGACCGGCCGGCGCCGTTCGCAGGCCGTGTGCAGGTCGAAGAGGAACAGGCGGAGCCGCCGCCGCTGGCGCCGGCGGTGGCCGATGGGCCGCGCGTGGAAGGCACCGAAGCTGCATCCGCGAGCACGGCGCCGATCGCATCCACAGCCACGGACACCGGCGTGGCCGCGCTGCTCGACCTGCTGGGCGACACTGCTCCACCCACAGCGCCGGAGATCGCCGAGGCCGAGCCGGCCCCTTCGACCGTGCCCCCGCCGCAGATGAGCCTCGCGCCTTCCCAGGATCGCGCGGCGCCCTCCGGAGCGCACTTCATGGCCTGGCTGCGTCAGAGCATCCAGACGCGCAAGCTCATCATCAACGACGCCAAGGCCCTGGTGCATACCGTCGCCGGTACGACCTACCTCGTCAGCCCCGGCGTGTTCCAGCGCTACGCGCAGGAGTGCCTTCAAGTCGCCGCGCTGGCCAAGCAGGAGAAGCTGGAGGGTTGGCAGTGGGTGCAGAAGCGCTTCGAGAAGCTGGGACAGCACCGCAAGCAGCCCAGCGGGCTGAACATCTGGACCTGCGAAGTCACGGGGCCGCGCAAGTCGCGCCGGCTGCACGGCTACCTGCTCGCCAGCCCGGAGGCGCTGTTCCGGGAGACGCCGCCAGACAACCCATACCTGCGGCTCCTCAACGAGGCCGCAAAGCGCGAAGATTCAGCCCTTGGGGGCAAGGACAACGACGATCAGGGGTAGGCATGCGGCCGCCGCGCGGGCCGGCTTCAATCCGAGGATGGGGCCGACTCTGCCAGCTTGGCTTCGGTCAGAGTCATCAAGTGGGCGGAACTGCATTTCAGCGCACGGGCAATCTTGAGGATGAGAGGGAGCGTGGGGACATGCTCGCCGCGCTCGATCTTGCCCATGTGCGACCGTTCGATGCCGGCCATGTGGGCCAGCGTTTCCTGAGCGATGCCCTGGTTGGTTCTTTCTTCCCGCACGGCAGCCCCAAACGCGATGGCTGGTTCCGCTTCGTAGGTAGTGGTGCCGGTGGGGCGGCCCCTTTGGATCGAACGCTTTGGCATTGCCAAGAGCGTCGAACACGGTCACGATTTAAACCACGTTAAACTTAACTCATTCAACGGCTTCGAGATCAGTTGCCACGAGTTCACCGCCTGGGGGGAGCTGGACGTGGAATCGAGTGACATCACCGCCGAAATTCGCATGGCCGTCCTCGGCGAATGGGTGCCTCCCCAGCTCGCCGACGTGCTCGCCCTGCAGCGTGCCGAAGAGCCGGAGACCCATGCCGTCCTGGCCGGCTGGACAGATCCCGGTCGAGGCGCGGAGATGCCGGACGACGGCTTCGACTTCGCCTTGTCTGCGGTTGCCCGGCAGTGGCCTGGCTGGGTATGCGAACCGCTGTGGTATGACACGCTGGCGGTCGCCGTGGCCAAGCGCTCCCACTTGCTGGCCTACCGTGAAGTGCCGTGCCAGGAAGTGCTCAAGCAGCCCTTGATCTGCTCGCAGTCCACGGCCGATGAACCATGGCGCATGACCGTGCAGCGTGTGTTCGAAAACGCGCTGCAAGAGCGAGAGCAAACGGTGGAGACATTCGATGTGGCGATGACGCTGGTTGCCGCCGGGTACGGGATCGCCATTGCGCCTGCCGCGAGACTGGCGAGCTACCTACGCCGAGGCATCGCCGTGCGGCCGCTGGCCGGCGCACCAACGATCGTGATGGCTTACCTGCTCCGCCGCGATGCTTCCTTGTCGGACACCCAGGCAAGATTCGCCCGCCGCGCGCGCCTGGTGTCCTGACAGACGCGCGGGAATCGCGGTTTCGCCACGATCCCGCATTCCTGCTGCTAGGCGACCCCGACTCGCGGCGGGGTCCATTCGCTTTCCTTCACGGCTGTGCTCACTGCCATGACGAGCTTGTCGAGATTGCTGGCCGTCACGCCCTCCAGTGCCGAACGCCCCCGCAGCATCGAGCGCGGCTGCAGCAGTGCATGGTAGATCTGCCAAGGGTCGGCACCCCTGGTCAGCTTGAGGACGGACTGGATCAGCTCGTGCTTGAGTGGGTCGAGGTGCCAGTCCGGCACGCGCTGGCCGCGGTTGCCCACGTTCAACGCCAGCAAGTTGCCCGCCTTGATCTCGTAGCTGATCCACCTGCGGGACTTGCCCGCCATCTTCGCAAACGCAGCGACGGGAAGGTTGTGCGGCGCCTCGAAGACATCGAACAGCTCCATCCTCTCGCGCTGAATGTCCGAAGGCACCAGCGGCGCGGCCGATCGAGGGGGCGGAACCGCCGGCAGCCGATGTGCGGCGGCAGAAACCAACGGCATGGCGTCACCCGGCTTCGTCACGAGCAGGATTGGCGAAGCGGCAACCGGCGTGGAGGGCGCGCTTGCGGTTTGCTCACACGGGAACGCGGGCACGCCTTCCAGATGCACGGTGAGCGGCATGCTGGCTGCCTCGACCTGGTTCTGCTCGAAGAGGTCGAGCCGATCGGCCCAGTCCTGCATCATGCGGCGACGCTGCTCCACGTACTCGGCATGGTTGTAGGTCGCGCTGACCTTGTTGGGATCGACATGCGAGAGCTGTGCATCCACCCAGACTTTCGGGTAGCCGATCTCGTTGAGCGCGGTGGACATCGTGCCGCGAATACCGTGTCCGGTCAGGCGTTCCTGATAGCCCATGCGCTTGAGCGCACCATTGAGCGTGTTCTCGCTGATGCGCTTCTTCAAGTCGCTGTCGTGCCGGAACAGGTGGCGCTGGGCCGGCTTGAACTCATCCAGCAGGTGCCGGACGATCTCCATGGCCTGAATCGACAGCGGCACGATGTAGGGCGGGATGTCCTTCGCCTGCTGCCGCTTCTTGCGCATATCCAACTGGAGTTGCTTCACGACGTCGGGCGGGATGATCCACAACCCACGGTCCAGATCGAATTGATCCGGCGTCGCCTGTCGCAGCTCTCCGGTTCGCACGCCGGTCAGCAGCAATAGCCGCAGCCCGAGCTGGGTCTGCCGCCTGCCGCGATAGCTGCGCAGCCGCTGCAACAGCTTCGGCAGCTCGGCCATGCGCAGGAACGGGTTGTGGTTGACGGGTGGCAGCGGCAGCGCCACCACATCGAGATCGGAGGCAGGGTTCTGCTCCAGGCCCGGCACGATCACCAGCGCGTAGCGGAACAGTTGGTTGAACCACGTCCTGACTTTCTCGGCGACGGAGAGCGCCCTGCGCTTCTCGATCTTGGCGATCACCTCCAAGAGGTCGGGACGCTTGATCTCATAGACCGACCGCTTGCCCAAGGCGGGCAGCACATCCTTGTCGAAGATGCGCGGAAGTATCGAGAGGGTCGTCTGCCGGCCTTCCTTGAGGCTGAGCCCGCGATGCTTGAGCCACTTGCGATACACCGCCTCGAAGGTGTTTTCGTCGGCGAGCCGGACAGCGGTGCGCTTCTGCTTGCGGTGAACGCGAGGATTGGTGCCTTTGGCCAGCAGGGCGCGCGCTTCGTCGCGCAGGCTGCGGGCCTCGCGAAGCGTCACCTCCGGGTAGGTGCCGAGCGACATCCGCTTCTGCTTGCCCGCCCAGTAGTAGCGGAAGTGCCAAGTCCTGCCCCCTGCAGCCGTGACGGCCAGGGAGAGGCCATCCAAGTCAGGGAGGGTGTATGCCTTGCCAGTTGCCTTGGCCTGTCGAACGGCCAGGTCTGAGAGTGCCATGCTCTTGCTCCTGAACATGAGTCAGGAACCAGATGCTGGTCACGTCGACCTCGCCCCTCCATCAACAATCCGGAATCAGCCGCGCCCGCAAAAATGGACTTGTTTGTGGACTTAAAAGTCCCGGCTGTAGATGGATCGCAGTGGACCGCGGCAGAACGTCAAAGAGAGGAAAAGTCCTTGTGTGGCAACGACTTGCAGACTCTCTTGGACTTCTGCGGAAGTCCGCAGAATGATGCAGTGGAGCGGGTGAAGGGAATCGAACCCTCGTATGAAGCTTGGGAAGCTGCCGTTCTACCATTGAACTACACCCGCCTTGGATGCCCGGGCTGACCGCCTGGACGGAAGGCACTACCGCCAGACGCGGCAGGACTGCAATTCTAAGCCCGAATTCGAAGGCCGGCAAATAAGGGGCAAGCCCTCATATTGTAGATTGTAGTTATTCTCACTTGCCTGGACGCCCCACCACGCGGCATCCCCTGCCTGCGCCCTATCCATCCCGATGACCGCCCCGCCCTCCCCCGTCAACACCTCCACCGGCGTCCTGCTCAACGTCGCCTCCTCGGCGCTGTTCGCGCTGATGTCCGCGTACACCACCTTGCTGCGCCCCCTGGACGGTGCGGCCATCTACGGCTGGCGCATGTTGCTGACCGTTCCGGCGCTGACGCTGCTCGTCCTGGCCATGGGGCGCTGGCATGAGATCCGCCAGCTTGCCGCGCGCGTGCGCCGCGAGCGGTTCTTCTGGGCGCAGCGCGTGCTGTCGGCGACCCTGCTCGGCGCGCAGCTCTGGCTGTTCATGTGGGCGCCGGTCAACGGCCACGGGCTCGACGTGTCGCTGGGGTATTTCCTGCTGCCGATCGCGATGGTCGCGCTGGGACGGCTTGTCTTCAAGGAGCGCATCAGCCGGATGCAACTGCTGGCCGGGGGACTGGCGCTCGCGGGCATCGTCTATCAGTTGGCGATCGTCGGTACCGTTTCCTGGCCCGCGCTGCTGGTGTGCCTGGGCTACCCGGGCTATCTCTGGCTGCGCCGCGCCACCCATACCAATACCCTGGGGTCGCTGTGGCTGGACATGACGCTGGGCCTTCCCGTCAGCGTGTTCTTCGTCCTGCAGGGCGGCTATGCGCTGCCGGCGGACGCGCCGCCCGGCCTGCCATGGCTCATCCTGGGCCTGGGCATCATCAGTGCCTCGGCGCTGGGATTGCAGGCGCTGTCGGCGCCCAAGCTGAACGTGACGCTGTTCGGCCTGTTGATCTATGTGGAGCCGGTCCTGCTGGTCGTCGTCGCCGCGGGAGTGCTGGGCGAATCCATTGCTCCCGCGCAGTGGCCGACCTATCTGGCTATCTGGATGGCGGTGCTGGTCCTGGTGGCCGAGGGAGGGATCGCCTTGGCACGTCATCGTCCGTCGTCTCGACTGTCCTGAACAATCGATCAATTCATGTAAATTTTCGGATTCCCAAATGAAATCTCCTGGCATAGAGTGCGGCGGACAAGAAGGCTCCGCACCATTTCGCCGCACGCACAAGATCGACAACGAGCGCGGCGCCACACCAAAGGAGAAGTCATGGGATACCCCCTTCCCACACGCGCCGCATTGCCTCTCGCGCTTGCCCTGGCCGCCTCGCTCGCGGCCTGCGGTGGCGGCGACGGTGACAGCGGCGGCGGCGGAACGCCGCCCGCCCCGCCGGGGCCCGCTGCCCGCGCCTGCCAGCTGGAAAGCTTCGCCGATGTCAGGATCCCCGCGGCGCGCATCACGGCGGTATCGCCCGTTCCCGCCGGCACCTATCGCCCCTCCGACAGTCGCCAGGACCTGAATGATGTTCCCGCGTTCTGCCGCATCGACGCCGTGGCCACGCCCACGGCCAGTTCGCGGATCAATTTCCAGCTCTGGGTGCCCGAAGGCGCATCCTGGAACGGCAAGCTGGTCGCGACCGGCAATGGCGGCTACAGCCCGGCGCTGAGCTACGGCGACATGGCCTACGCCATGCGGCAAGGCTATGCCGTCCTGGGCGGCGATACCGGCCATCAGACCGAAGACATGCTGTGGGGTGTGAGCAATCCCGAGAAAATCATCGATTGGGGCTCACGGTCGATCAACGCGATCACGGTCGCCGGCAAGCAGTTGCTGACCGAGCTGCGCGGCACGGCGGCCCGTCGGGCCTATTACCTGGGATGCTCCACGGGCGGCCACCAGGGATTCGCCGAGGCGCAGCGCTACCCGAGGATTTCGACGGCATCATCGCCGGCGCGCCGGGCAATAACCGCACGGCCCTGAACATCGAGTTCATGTGGCGCTTCCGCTCCAACCGTCCGGCCAACGACAACCTCACGCAGTTCCTGACGCCGGCCAAACTGCGGCTCATCACGGATCGCGCCGTCGCGGCGTGCGACACGCTGGATGGCGTGGCGGACGGCGTCATCGACGATCCTCGCGCGTGCACCGCGGACAAGTTCGACGTCGCCAGCCTGCTGTGCACCGCCGGCGATGCCGCGGACTGCCTGACGTCCGACCAGCTTGGCGCCGCTCGGAATATCTACCAGGGTCCGCGCAACCCCCGTACGAAGGCCCAGCTCTATCCCGGCTGGCCGGTAGGCAGCGAGTCGGGCTGGTCGGGCTACATGGGATCGACCGAACCGGTGCGGGCCGATTTCTGGCGTTACTGGGTTTTCGACGATCCGCAGTGGAACTGGTGGACGTTCGATTTCGACCGCGACGTTTCGTACGCGTATGCGAAGATCGCGCCACTGGTCGACCAGACCAGCGCCGACCTGTCGGCATTCAAGTCCAGGGGCGGCAAGCTGATGGTCTACCACGGCTGGAGCGACCCGGTGGTCAGTGCCTACGACAGCATCGGCTACTACGATCGCGTACTCGCCGCGCAAGGAACCCAGGCCGCGCTCGATGAGTTCTACCGGCTCTTCCTGGTTCCCGGCATGGGCCACTGCAGCGGCGGCCCCGGCGCCACCACCTTGCGCGCGGATGGAGATGCGGCTCCGGATCCGAGCCGCGACATTCTGGCTCTCATGGACCGGTGGGTGGAACAAGGCAAGCCGCCGGACGACTTCGTCGCCTCGCGCATGGCGGAAGGATCGGTACGAAGAACCCGTCCGCTGTGCGCCTATCCCAAACAGGCGGCCTATCGGGGAACGGGCGACCCGGATGATGCGGCGAGCTACATCTGCCGCTAAGGGCCGCGCGGGGCCGCGGCCCCGGCCCCGGCCTTCGGAGCCCGCTAGGCGGGAACGGGTTCCGCCCGCTCCCGCCGGCGCATGAACAACACGGCCAATCCGAAGCTCAGCGCCAGCGTGGGAAGGGCCGACCCCAGCGCGGTGCTGGCGAGCGGCAGCAGATGATAGAACGCAATGCCGCCGATCCAGATCAGCACGGCCTTGACCCTTACCGCGGGCGCCTGCCGCAGCAGCCGGTTGGCGTCGGCGCCCAGGCCCAGGGTGCCCAGCATGACGCCGAACAAGGGCACGAAGCAGGAACTTAGCAGGAGCAGGAACGGCTCCAGGCTGTGCATGGGCAGCACCATCCCCAACAGGCAGCAGGCTGAAGCGATCAGCAGCCCCCAGCGGCGGATGCTCCAGCGAGGCGCGATGCCGTGCGCCGACACGGAAGCCGAATAGGTGTCGCCATAGGCGTTGTCGACTTCGTCGATCAGCACCAGGGACAGCGCGATCAGGCCGCCCTGGGCCTGCAGCAGGGCCATGATCAGGTCCTGGCTGGGCAGCGTCAGCGCGACCAGCACGCCCAGCCCGTAGCACCAGATGTTGGCCACGGCATAGCCGGACCAGGCGCCCGTCATCGCCGAACGGCCGCTCTTGCCGTGGCGCGCGTAGTCGGCCACCAGGGGCAGCCAGCTGATGGGCATGGCGATCACGAGATCCAGGGCGGACAGCGCGCTCATGCCGCCCGAACCGCTTCGGTTCCACAAGGCAGCCAGGCCCTGGCCGTGCGCCATGGACAGGAACTGCCAGCTCAGCCACAGCAGCGAAAGCACCACCAGCGGCAGGGCCACCCGCGAGACGATGCGGCGCACCAGGCGCACCATGGAGCCGCCGATGAGCAGCAGGATCACCGCGCCCCAGAGCAGCGTGGCCAGGTAGGGCCAGTAACCGGCGGTCATGGCGCCGCCATGGCGGCCCACGGCGACCGTGGCATCGCGCATCACCACCAGCTCGAACGCACCCCAGCCCAGCAGTTGCACGATATTCAGAAGGATGGGCAGGCGCGCGAAGCTGCGCCCGTACACAGCCACCATCAGCCCGGCGCTGGACAGGCCGCTGCGGCAGCCGATCTGCGCAACCCAGCCAAGCAGTCCCGCGCCCAGCACGGAGCCCAGCACGATGGCCAGCAAGGCTTGCGAAGGGCTCAGGGCCGGCAGCAGGTACGAGCCCATCTGCATGACCAGCAGCCCCACGCCCAGGCTGAACCAGAGGGAGGCATGGTCATGCCATTGGAAGACACGCAGTTCGCCGGGCACGGCGGCAAGCGCTTCGTTGCCGTTGCCGGCGGAGGAGGGTGACGCGTCAGTCATGAATGTTCGCTCGAATCCAGGCCACTCCGGCCATGATAGCGAACAAGCCGCTTTCCCCCCTACCTGCGGCTGCGCACAGTGCTCGGGGCAGGCAACTTCTCCTTCCGGCAGGCGCTATAGCCGCGCCACCGGCATCGACGGCGGCGCGGCTGGCGCCGGCCGCCGCGCCCAAGACGCCGGGGCGTGCGGCTGGCCGTCTCCCGCCACCACCTTCCCCGGATTCATGATCCCCAGCGGATCCAGCGCGGCCTTGATCGTGCGCATCAGCGCGATTTCGGTGGCGGAGCGGGAATAATGCAGGAACGGCCGCTTGTGCAGCCCGACCCCGTGCTCGGCAGCGATGGAACCGCCTCTTGCCTGCACGCAACCGTAGACCGTTTCCTCGATCTCATGCACCGGCAGCGGCCGGTCGTCCACCTGCACGATGAAGTGGACGTTGCCGTCGCCGGCATGGCCGAAGGCGATGGTGCGCAGAGATGGCCAGCGCGCGCGCAGCCGCTCGCGGCAGGTCTGGACGAAGTCGCCGATCTGCCCGGTGGGCACGCTGATGTCGAACCCCACGCGCGGCCCGAGCGCGGGCAGGAAGTCGCTGCCGGATTCACGCAGCTCCCAGAAGGCCTGGGTGTCGCGCAGCGACCGGGCCAGCGCGGCATCCTCGACCAGTCCTTCCTCGACGGCCGCCTCGATCAGGGCGGTGAACTGGTCGGCGTCCTTGTCCGGCTCGAAGCCCGAGGACTCGATCAGCAGGTACAGCCCATGGCCCGGGGACAAGGGCACGGCCCCGCGCCCCTGGCGCGCGGCATGCGCCAGCGCCAGTTCGTAGAACTCCGGCCACATGACCTCGAACGCCGACAGCGCCGGACCAAGCCGCTCGCGGGCCAGGCGCAGCAGGCGGCTGGCCGCGGCGTAATCGGCCAGCGCGCACAGCGCGGTGTTCTGGCTGGCGGGCCGGGGCGCCAGGCGCAGCACCAGGCGGGTAATGACGCCCAGGGCGCCCTCGCTGCCGATGAACAGCTGCTTCAGGTCGAAGCCGGCATTGTTCTTCTGCATCTTGTTGAGCGAGGACACGACGCTACCGTCGGGCAGCACCGCCTCCAGCCCCAGGACCAGGTCGCGCATCATGCCGTAGCGCAGCACGCGGTTGCCGCCCGCGTTGGTGGCGGCGTTGCCGCCTATGCTGCACGAACCCCGCGCGCCGATGTCCAGCGGGAACAGCCAGCCGGCCGCATCGGCCGCTTCCTGCACGCGCTGCAATGGGGTGCCGGCCAGCACGGTCAGCGTGCCGGCCTGCGCATCGGTTTCCTCGATGCCCTGCATGCGCTGCAACGACAACAGCACGCAGCCGCGCACCGGCGTGGCGCCGCCGGACAGCCCGGTCAGGCCGCCCTGCGGCACGACGGGCACGCGCAGGCGGGAGCAGCAGGCCAGCAGGCGCGAGACCTCGTCGGTCGTACGCGGCAGGGCCAGCGCCAGCGGCTCGTCGCCGGCTCCCGCCGCCACGACCCAGTCGCGCAGATGGCGTTCGGGAATGTCGGCCGCGGCGCGGACGACTTCGTCGCCCAGCGCCGCCCGCAGTTCGTCCAGGGCCCGCATCAGTGGCGATGTCCGGACATCAGATGGCGACCTTGTTGGCGGACTCGTGCCAGGGGATCATCATCTTGCGCAGCGAACCGACGGCGAAATACAGCGAGAAGCCGATGGCCGCCAGCAGCAGCACCACCGCGAACAGCGTATCGACCTCCAGTTCCTGCAGCTTGATGGTGGCCAGGTAGCCCAGACCGCGCGTGCCGGCCACGAACTCGCCCACCACCGCGCCGATGATGGCCAGCACGATGGCCATTTCCATCCCGGTCAGGATATAGGGCAGCGAACTGGGAATGACCAGCAGGCGAAAGCGCCGCGATTGCCTGGCGCGGCCCACGGTGAACACCTCGGACAGCCCGCGGTCCACCGATTTCGCGCCCAGGTAGCTGTTGGCGAACACGGGGAAGAAGGCCAGCACCGCCGAGACGATGATCTTGGACTCCAGCCCGAAGCCGAACCACAGGATGAACAGCGGGATTAGCGCGACCTTGGGCGTGACCTGCAAGGCGATCACGAAGGGCTTGAACACGGTGTCGAGAATGGCGACGCGGCCCAGGAGCTGTCCGACGATGGTGCCGAACACGATGGCGAACAGGAAGCCCCCCAGGCACTCGGTCAGCGTGATGCCCAGGTGGTAATAGGTGTCGGTGGAACCGAGCAGGCGGAACAGGGCCACCACCACCAGCTCGGGCGCCGGCAGCACCAGCGGCGAGACGTCGAAGAAATGCACGTATCCCTTCCAGATCAGGAAGAAGGCCACGACGGCGGATACTTGTAGCGCGAGTCGTTTCATGTCGGGTCAGAGCTCCAGCTTTTTCCGGATGTCGCTGCACAGCTTGCCGAACTCGGGCGAGCCCAGGGCTTCGGTGCGGGGACGCGGCAGGTCGATCTTGAATTCGGCCACCACGCGGCCGGGACGGGCCGACATCACGATCACCCGGTCGGCCAGGTGCACCGCTTCGCTGATCGAATGGGTGATCAGCAGCGCGGCGAATCCCTGCTCGGTCCAGATGCGTTCGGTATCGGCGGTGATCTGCTCGCGCGTGAGCGCATCCAGCGCACCGAACGGCTCGTCCAGCAACAGCAGTTCGGGATCGGTGAACAGCGCGCGCGCCACCGAGGCACGCTGCTTCATGCCGCCCGACAGCTCGGAAGGACGGCGCTTCTCGAAACCGGTCAGGCCGACCAGCTTGCACAGCGCCAGCGCGCGATCGACGTCGGCGGCCGAGGCCCGGCCCTGCATGAGCCGCGGCAGCATGATGTTCTGCTCGATGCTGAGCCAGGGCAGCAGGCGATGGTCCTGGAACGCCACGCCCATGCGCGGCGCCTGGCCGTCCCGGCCCCAGTCGATCCGGCCCTCGGTGGGCTCTTCCAGGCCGCACAGGATGCGCAGCAGGGTCGACTTGCCGCAGCCCGAAGGCCCGACGATGGCGACGAACTCGCCCGCGCCGATGGATTGGCGGATGCCCTCCAGGGCCTGGACGGTACCCGACTTGGTGTCGAAGCGCTTGGACACGCCGTCCACGCGGACCACCGGTCCGCGGCCGGCGTTCAGCGCGTGCACGTTACCGGCCGGCGGTACCGCGCGCACGATGTTGTCAGCCATTGGCGGCCTCCCAGATGTCGTTGGTGTACAGCGGCTTGGTGGTCGGCTGCTTGAGCAGGCCGGCCTGGCGCAGCAGCGACTCGCCCTCGGTCCACTGCGCCTCGTTGCAGCGCAGGACCTGCTTGGGGTTCGCGGTCGCCCACAGCTCGCGGTTGGCGCGCATGTCGGCCAGCGCGATCGGCGTGTTGTCCGATCCGGGAATGTCGTACTTGCCGCGCATCAGGGCGACGGCCTTCTGCAGCGCCGCGTCGTCCATCGCGATCAGTTCCTGGGCCGAGCGATAGGCGGCGCGCAGGAAGGCGACGTAGGCGTCCTTGTTGGCGGCCAGTTCGGCTTCCTCGGCCACGTAGACTTGCCCCGGCACGCCGTCGTCCATCTGCATGGTCGAGACCGGGAAGTTCTGAGCGGTCAGCCGGATGGCGGAACTGGCGTTGCCCAGGAAGCCCTGCACGCGCTTGGACTGGATCATGCCGAAGGACGCGGCCGAATCGGCAACGCGCTCGCGGCGCACCGACTTGGGATCGATCTTGGCACGCATCAGCATCAGGTCGAGCGTGGCCTCCATCGAGCCGCCCGCCGATTGCACGCCGATGACCTTGCCCGCCAGGTCCTGGGGCGTGCGGATCGGGGCGTCCTTGGACGAGATCACCGCGAACGGCGAACGCTGCGCGATGGTGGCGATGGCAATGACCGGGGCATTGCTGTTGACGCGCGCCATCATGTAGTTGGCGCCGCCGGTGCGGCCGGTCTGCACCTGCTTGGCCGCGGTCAGCTGGACGACCTGGGCCGCGCCGCGCCCGGCCTCGATCTTCAGGTCCAGGCCTTCCTTGGCGAAATAGCCGGCCACCGATGCATACAGCACCGGCGAGAAGGCCAGCGAGAACGACGACGGCGTCAGGAAGGTCAGCTTGCCCTTGCCCTGGGCGTGCACCACGGACACGAGGCCCGGCAGCGGCAACAGCGTGGCGGCAGCGGCAGCCGCGCTGCCGAGGAATTCACGACGTTTCATGAAAGGACTCCAGTTGCGGCCACCGGCGATCGCGGCGGCCTGGCCTGGCGCGGGAGGCATCCCGCCGGCGGATGAGTGGGAGAAAACCGGAAGGTCCGGTTTGTACCATAGATAAAACGATGATTTATATATGGCATGAATACATAGTAGGTCACACTTGGAAACCGGTCTATGGGGTAAACCCGAATTCAATCAGTCGCATGAATGGTTGCCGGCGGCCCGCAATCCGTTACCGACCTGACGCGGAGCTTGCCGCACCACCGGCTCCAGACCGACTAAAATCCCGGCCATGAATATCGTATTGAACGGGGAACCGCGCACCATCGAGGCAGCCTCCTCGGTGGCCGATCTGATCCAGGCGCTGGGCTACGCGGGCAAGCGCGTCGCCATCGAGCGCAACGGCGAGATCGTCCCGCGCAGCGCGCACCAGCACACCCTTATCGCCGATGGCGACCGGCTCGAAATCGTCGTCGCCGTGGGCGGAGGCTAGGATCACGATGAACATGACCACTCCCTCTCCCGCCCTGCCGCTGCCGGCCGATCCGGCCCTGGCCGCCGGGGAACTGCCCAAGGCCGCCCGGCCGGGCACGCACATCCGCAGCTTCGTCCACCGCCGCGGCCACATCACGCTCAGCCAGAAGGAAGCGCTCGAGACACTGACGGATACCTGGTCCCTGCCCTATACGGACCGGCACATCTCGTTCGCCCAGGTCTTCGGCCGCGAGGCGCCCACGGTGCTGGAAATCGGCTTCGGGATGGGCGAAACCACGGAAAAGATCGCCTTGGCCCAGCCCGAGCGCAACTTCCTGGGCGTGGAGGTGTTCAACGCCGGCGTCGGCGCCATGCTCCGCCGCATCGAGGACTCGGCCCTGCGCAACGTGCGCATCATCCAGCACGACGCGGTCGAAGTCATGCGCGACATGATCCCGCCGGCTTCGCTGGCGGGCGTGCATATCTATTTCCCCGATCCCTGGCCCAAGAAGCGGCACCACAAGCGGCGCCTGATCCAGCCCGCCTTCGTCGAGCTGCTGGCCAGCCGTCTCGCGCCCGGCGCCTATCTGCATTGCGCGACCGACTGGCAGCCCTATGCCGAACAGATGCTGGAAGTGCTGAGCGGCGAGCCGCAGCTGTGCAATACCTGCGAAGGCTATGCCGAGCGCCCGGCCTGGCGACCCCAGACCAAGTTCGAAACCCGCGGCCTGCGGCTGGGTCACGGCGTGTGGGACCTGATCTTCGAACGGCCGCCCGTCTCCCGCTATTCTCCCCGGGCCGATGCCTGACCGCCACGCCCGGACCTGACGGGGAACGGCGCCATGATACGGTCCATAGCCCGGGGGCTGGCGGTATTGCGCGCGATGAACGGGCGCATGCACTCCACGCTGGCGGACCTGCACCGGGACACGGGCCTGCCCAAGCCCACCGTCTTCCGCATCCTGGAAACCCTGCGCGACGAAGGCTACGTGCGCGAGGTCGACGCGCGGGGCAGCTACCAGTTGACCGGCAAGGTCCGCGACCTGAGCGACGGCTGCTCGGAGCGCCTGCTCATCGTGGACGCGGCCATTCCCTGCATGATCCGGGCCACGCGCCGGATCAAGTGGCCGCTGGGCCTGTCGACCCTGGACGGCGACCGCATGGCCGTGCGCTACAGCACCATGCCCTACAGTCCCCTGGCCTACCTGCCCACCACCTACGGCCGCCGCCATCCGATGACGCAATCCTCGGTCGGCCTGGCCTACCTGGCCTTCTGTTCGGAGCCGGAACGGCGCTTCCTGCTGCCCCAGGGAGCTCCCGCCGGACTCCTGGCCGTCCTGGACGCCACGCGGACCCGCGGATACGCGGTCCGGCAGGCGACCGTGGAATGGGACAGCGCGACCTGCGCCGTGCCGGTAGCCGAGGACGGCGAACTGCTGGCCGTGCTGAGCATGACCACCTTCGGCTCCACCATGACGCAGAGCTTCCTGGACCGCCACATCCCCATCCTGCAGCAGACCGTCCTGGAGATCCTGGCCGCGCAGGCGCCCCTGCGGCACGTGGATCAGGCCGACGAAGGCCCCAGCGCGCCGCTGCCGGCCAAGGCCTCGATCTCCTCCGCCGAATAACCGGCCTCGGCCAGGATCTCGGCGCCGTGCTCGCCCAGCTTGGGCGCCGGCCTGGATGGCACGTCGTCCCGGCCGCTCATGCGCGTGGGATCGGCCAGGTCCCACATCTTTCCTTCGGTGGGATGCTCGACCTCGCGCAACAGCCCCGAGGCCACGATGTGCGGATCCGTGCGTAGGCTGTCCAGCGTGTTGTAGGGCATGGCGGGAATGTCCGCTTCCTTGAGCAGCGCCAGCCATTCGGCGGTGGTGCGCCGGGCGATCGCCTCGGCCCGGATGCTGAAATACTCCCGGCTATGGGCGGCGCGGGCCTGCTTGGTATTGAAGCGGGGATCGGTCTGCATCTCGGGATGCCCCATGACGCGCATCAGCGCGAAGGCCTGGGCATCGGTGTTGGTCGTCAGGCAGACGTAGCCGTCCGACGTCTTGACGGGACTGGCCTGCGGATCGATCAGACGCAGGTCGCCGGGCGGAGACAGCGGCGGCTCAAAGGTCGCGCCGTACAGATGCTCGCTCAGCATCAGGGCCGCCATGTTCTCGAACATGGGCACTTCCACGCACTGGCCCGCGCCGGTGCGTTCGCGCTGGAACAGCGCCATCATGACGGCGTTGAGCGCCATCAGGCCCACGGTGCGGTCGGCCACGACATAGGGCACGTAGCGCGGCTGGCCGGTCGCCATCTCGGATAGCGCGGCCACCCCCGCCCCGCCCTGGATGATGGAATCGTAGGCGGGCGTGTCGCGGTACGGGCCGGGGCCGAAGCCCACCATCGCGCAGTACACCAGCCGGGGATTCGCGCGCGCCGCGCTGTCGTAGTCCAGTCCCAGGCGCTCGACCGCTTGCGGCCGCATGTTGATCAGCAGCACGTCGGCGCGCGCGACCAGCCGCATCACGGCCTCGCGGCCCCGCGGCTGCTTCAGGTCCAGCACGATGCTGCGCTTGCCGCGGTTCAGGTGCAGGAACTTGCCCGACATGCCGGGCGTGGGGGAAGGCCCGGCGATCCAGCGGATGACGTCGCCATCGGCGGCCTCGACCTTGATCACGTCGGCCCCGTGGTCGGCCATGATCTTGGCGGCGTAGGGCCCGACCACCGCCGAGGTGAGATCGAGGACGCGAATGCCGGACAGGGCGCGCCGGGCGCCGGAAGCGGAATGATCGGACATGACGGAAGGCCGCGCTGCGCGGCCGGAAACGACGGACCTGCGCAGCATAGCCCCGCCGGACCGCGCCGTGCCGGGCTTTCTTGGGCTATTTCGGCAGACGAAACGGCGGCATCGCCGTTCCGGTCGGTTTCCCTAGTGGGCCGCCCACTGGATGGTGCTCAGGTCCACGCCGTCCTGGTACATCTCCCAGAGCGGGCTGAGTTCGCGCAGCTTGGCGACCTTGCCCTTGATCAGGTCGACGACGAAATCGACTTCCTGCTCGGTGGTGAAGCGGCCCAGCGTGAAACGGATGGAGCTGTGCGCCAGTTCGTCGCTGCGGCCCAGGGCGCGCAGCACGAAGGACGGCTCCAGCGACGCCGAGGTGCAGGCGGATCCCGACGACACGGCGACGTCCTTGATCGCCATGATGAGCGATTCGCCCTCGACGAAGTTGAAGCTCATGTTGAGGTTGTGCGGCACGCGGTGTTCGAGGCTGCCGTTCACGTAGACCTCCTGCATCTCGGACAGGCCGGCCAGCAGCCGGTCGCGCAGCTTGCCCACGCGCGCCGATTCCAGCGGCATTTCCAGCTTGGCCAGGCGGAAGGCCTCGCCCATGCCGACGATCTGGTGCGTGGCCAGCGTGCCCGAGCGCATGCCGCGCTCGTGGCCGCCGCCATGCATCTGCGCCTCGATGCGCACGCGCGGCTTGCGCCGCACGTACAGGGCGCCTATGCCCTTGGGCCCGTAGAGCTTGTGCGCGGTCACCGTCAGCAGATCGACCGGGAAGGACTGGACGTCGATGGGCACCTTGCCCGCGCCCTGGACGGCATCGCAGTGGTACAGCACGCCGCGCTCGCGACAGAGCTTGCCGATGGCCTCCACGTCCTGGATCACGCCGATCTCGTTGTTGACCAGCATGACCGAGACCAGGATGGTATCGGGGCGGATGGCGGCCTCCAGGCGCGCGAGCGGCAGCAGGCCGTCCTCGTCCACGTCCAGGTAGGTGGCCTCGAAACCCTGGCGCTCGAGCTCGCGGAAGGTGTCCAGGACCGCCTTGTGCTCGGTCTTGACGGTAATGATGTGCTTGCCGCGCTCGGCGTAGAAATGCGCCGCCCCCTTGATGGCCAGGTTGTTGCCTTCGGTGGCGCCCGAGGTCCAGACGATCTCGCGGGGGTCGGCGTTCAGCAGCGCCGCGACGTGGCCACGCGCGGTCTCGACCGCTTCCTCGGCCTCCCAGCCGTAGGCATGGCTGCGCGAGGCGGGATTGCCGAACTTCTCGTACAGATAGGGCACCATGGCGTCGACGACGCGCGGATCGACCGGCGTCGTGGCGCTGTAGTCCATGTAGACGGGAAGGCGCATGGGGGCTTGGGGCATGTTTCGCTCCTGGAACGTGCGGTATTGCGGATGGCCGCCATAGTAGCCTGCCCCTCCTTCCCATAAGGTAATACCCCGGCTGCCAGCATTGACACCCGGGCCGGCGCGCTAGCCGATGGACAACTGGGTCTTGCGGACGGCGACGAGCGGCATGAGGACTCCTGGGACGTCAGGGCATCAGGATGATCTTGCCGATGGTTTCGCCGGCATCGAGGATGCGATGGGCATCCCTGACGGCGTCCAGCGGCATGCGGGTGGCCGCAGGCGGCGTGATGCGCCCTTCGGCCATCAGGCCGATCAGGCGTTCGGTGGCTGCGCGCCGCGTGCCGCGATCGTGGTCGAAGCTATGGATGGAAAAGCAGCGCAAGGCCAGGCTGCGGCCCACCAGCTTGCGCAGCTCCCCGAAGATCTCCGGTTGCGGTGGCCCGCCCACGATGTTGTAGGACACGGCCATGCCGAAGGGGGCCAGCGCGTGCAGGCAGTCCACCAGGACGCCGGCGCCGATGTGGTCCAGGGCCAGCTCCACGCCCGCGCCATCAGTCAGCGCCATGACGCGCTCCGGGATGGATTCCCGCAGGCGATCGATTACGTGCGTGGCCCCCATGGCGGTGGCAAAGGCCGCCTTCTCGGCGGAACTGACCACGCCGATGACCTCGCTGCCTTGCTGCCGGGCCAACTGGATCACGGCCGAGGCCACACCGCCGGCGGCGCCCGTCAGCAGGACGCGCCGCGCCTGCACGCCCGGATTGCAGCGATTGAGCAGTGCATCGGCCATCAGGAAGTTGGGCAGGCTGAGCGCGGCCTCGAAAGAGATGGCCGCCGGCAGTTCGAACGGCGCATCGGCCGGCACGCAGATCGCCTCGGCATAGCAGCCACCGCGCCGGACTAGTTCCCGCGCGCTGACCAGCACGCGCCGGCCGGCCAACTCCGGCGCGACGCCTTCGCCTACCGCGTCGATCACGCCGGCCATCTCGCCTCCCGGCGTCGCCGGCAGTGGCGGCATCCATTTATAGGTGCCGTTGCGCATCAGCACGTCCGGCCGGCCCACGCCTATGGCGCGCGCCGCGACGCGGACCTGGCCCGGCCCGGGCACCGGCGCCGGCACATTGGCAATGACGAGTGCGTCGGGCCCGCCGGGCTGGTGGATCTGCACGAGTTTCACGGTTCCATGCCTTGAAGTCTGAGAGTGGGCGCAGTTTAGAGCCGGGATATGTTCTTGTCCCTCGCCACGGCCGGATAGCTCGCGACGGGTACGCCCAGGCTCCTGGATGCGCATGATGTCTGCTCCTGGTTCTTGCTGGGATGGATCGGGTGCCGGCTGCGCGGACGGCCGCACGCTAAACAAGCCCAAACACCGCTCCATGCGTTGCGCAAACGCCTCATAGAATCACGGCGCGATTGCGCATGAACCGCAGTGGGTGCATGCTCCGCGTGCTACTCGACCACTGCACGATATGGGGGATATATGAGCAAAAGGCTTTGCGCTGAATTCCTGGGTACGTTCTGGCTGGTATTGGGTGGCTGCGGCAGCGCGGTCCTGGCCGCGGCGTTTCCGGAGTTGGGCATAGGATTCGCCGGCGTCGCGCTGGCCTTCGGCCTGACGGTGGTGACCATGGCCTACGCGGTCGGACACATCTCCGGCGGGCACTTCAACCCGGCGGTCACCGTGGGCCTGGTGGCCGGCGGCCGCTTCCCCGCCAAGGACGCCATCCCCTACATCATCGCCCAGGTCGTGGGCGCCATCGCCGCCGGCGGGGTCCTGTACCTGATCGCCAGCGGCAAGGCGGGCTTCGATGCCAGCGCCGGCTTCGCTTCCAACGGCTACGGCGAACATTCCCCCGGCGGCTACACGCTGGCCGCGGCCATCGTCTGCGAACTGGTGCTGACGGCCTTCTTCCTGATCGTGATCCACGGGGCGACCGACAAGCGCGCGCCGGCCGGCATGGCGCCGCTGGCCATCGGCCTGACGCTCACGCTCATCCACCTGATCAGCATCCCGGTCACCAACACCTCGGTCAATCCCGCCCGCAGCACCGGCGTGGCCGTGTTCCAGGGCAGTTGGGCGCTGGAACAGTTGTGGGTGTTCTGGCTCGTGCCGCTGATCGGCGGCGCGATAGGCGGCCTGATCTATCGCCACCTGCTGGAAAAAGAAACCAACTGACACGGGGCGTTCTCGAAGCCCGGCGATAATGGCGGACGGGGACCTTCCCCGCCCTTCGCCTGACTCCGGACACCGATGAATCCACGCCTGACCGCCTTCGGCGGATGGAAGCCGCTATTCTGGGCGGCCGCGCTGGGGATACTCCTGCTATCCCTCCTGCCTTCCGCCACTCCCCTGCCCACCACGGGGTGGGACAAGACCAATCACCTGCTGGGCTTCGGCGTACTGGCCGCGCTGGCGCGCTTCGCCTATCCCGGCCCCGCCTGGCCGCGCCTGCTGGGCCTCCTGGCCTATGGCGCGCTGATCGAGATCCTGCAATCCCTGACACCCGACCGGTCGGCGGAATGGGCGGACCTGTTCGCGGACAGCCTGGGCATCGCGATCGGCTGGTGCGCGGCCTGGGTGGCCACGATCGGATTGCAGCGACGGGCCTGAGGCCTGGGACTTTCCCTCATTGGAGCGCCGGATTCCCTCATGGCTGGACTGGCCGTTGAGGGGCGAAAACGCATTCCTATAATGAGACACACCTTGTCCGGCATGGCCGGACTCAGCAGGGAGCGATCATGGCGATCCAGGCAGAAGGTGTGGAGCATTACCCCTCGTTCGAACGCATCATCGACATCTGGTTGTCGTTCGTTAACCCCGGCGCCGTCCATTCCGCGCAGGCCATCGCCCGGGAGTTCGGGACCTCGCGCAGTTCCACCTATCGCTACCTGCAGATCCTGCGCGAACGCGGCCTGATCGAGGACGTGGACGGAGCGGGCAACTATCGCCTCGGGTCGGCCTTCGTCAATCTCGTGCGTAGCTGCGAGGATCCCAGCACCTCGGCCTCCATCGCCGAACCCTTCGTGCACGAGCTGGCCACGACGAGCGGTGAAACGGTGCTCTTCACGACGCGCATCGGCGATCGCGTGATCTGCACGGTGGCGCTGGAAAGCCGGCAGGCCGTGCGGGTCTCGGTGGACCCGGTCCGCAACGTGCCGCTGCACCTGGGCTCCTCCGCCAAGGTGCACCTCGCCTTCCTGGAGGAACAGGAGCGCGCGCGCGTCCTGCCACGCCTGCGCGCGGCCAGGCCGGCAGGCAGGCCCATCGACCAGCAGGCGCTGGAACGGTCCCTGGCGGCCATCCGCGAACAGGGCTACGCCATCAGCGACGGCGAGATCGAAGCCGGCGTGCGCAGCGTATCGGCTCCGGCCTTCTTCCCGTCCGGCTCGCTGATCGGCGCGATCACGCTTGCCGCGCCGGCCTTCCGTCTCCAGGACAAGGCGCTGAAACAGGCCGTGCTGCACGTGGTCGCCGCCGCACGCCACATCAGCGACGCAGCCTCGGCCACGCAGTCCCGCCGCGCGTCCGCCGCCTGAGCCATCGGAGTTCCCATGAAGCGGATACTGATAGAGAACGGCGTGGTCCTGACCATGAACCAGGCCGGCGACATCCACGAGCGCGGCTGCGTGCTGGTCGAGGATTCCCGCCTGGCATACGTCGGGCCCCGGGAAGGCCTGCCCCGCGACCTGGACGCGCGGCGCCACGACGCCGCCGGCCACGTGGTGATGCCCGGACTGGTCAACTGCCATACGCACCTGTGCATGATCTTCGGCCGCACGCTGGCGACCAATACCGACCTGTTGTCCTGGCTGGACCTGCAGATGCCGCTGATGCGCGCGCTGGACGCCGAGGCCATGCTGGCCGCGCAGACGCTGGGTTGCATCGAAAACCTGAAGAACGGCAACACGACGGTGGTGGAGAACCTGTTCGCCCCCCGGTCGGACTCGGTGTCGCCGGAAGACAGCGCCTTCGCCGCCATGGAAAACACGGGCATCCGCGGCGTGGTGGCCCGAGCCTTCGAGGCGATGCGCTTCGACCCTGCCTTCGTCGAGACCCCGGCGCAGCAGGCCCAGCGGATACGCAGCCTGCATGCCCGCTGGCACGGCCGCGCGCAGGGACGCCTGGGGCTGTCCTTCGGCCCGCTGCTGCCCTGGACCCTGGACGAATCCATGCTGCGCGCCAGCCGCGCGCTCGCCACCGAACTGGGGATCTGCCTGCACATGCACGTGGCCGAGTCGCGCGAGTTCAACCGCATCATCGAACGCCACTACGGCCGGCCGGTGCGCAACGTCGAACTGCTCCACGAGACCGGCTGTCTCGGCCCCGACGTGCAGGCGGTAGGCGTATCGGACCTTGCCCCGAACGAGATCACGCTGCTGGCCGAGACCGGCACCTCGGTCGTCCTCGATCCGCAGACCCGGCTCTTCTGGGGCACCGGCTTTCCCGCGCTGACCCCGTTCCTGGAAGCCGGCATCCACTGCGGCCTGGCGACCAACGGCCCCGCCGCCAACTGCGGCCAGGATCTGTTCGAGAGCATGAAGTACGCCTGCGCCACCGCCAAGACCGCGGCGGCCGATCCCCACGCGCTGGACGCGCGGCGGGCGCTGCGCATGGCGACGATCGAAGGCGCGCGCGTGCTGGGACTGGACCGCAGGACGGGGTCGCTCGAAGCCGGCAAGCAGGCGGACCTCATCACCATCGACCTGCGGCAGCCGCACCTGGTGCCGGCCTTCGACCTGGAACCCGCCCTGGTCTTCAGCGCGCGCGGCACGGACGTGCGCGACGCGATGGTGGATGGGGAATGGCTGATGCGGGGCCGCCGCCTGACCCGGATCGACGAAGCCGCCGTGCTGGCCCGCGCCGAGGAAATGGCGGAGCGCGCCCTGGCCGGCTCCCAGGTGCGCCGGCCCCGGCACCGTACCCTGACCCCGCAAGGAACTCCCCATGATGATTAGGCTCGTTTCGATCGCGGTGGCGGTCGCGCTGTGGTGGCTGCTGTCGCTGGCCTTCCCGGCCTCGGTGCTGCCCGGGCCGTGGCTGACGCTCCAGACGCTGGCGCAGAACATCGCCGCCGGCAACGTCCTGGTCCACCTGTGGATGACCCTGGCCCGCGTGGCCGCGGGCCTTGCGCTGGCGATGCTGATAGGCGTGCCCATCGGCGTGCTGATGGGCCTGTACCGGCAGGTCGAGCGGGCCCTGGACCTGTGGGTGATGGTGGGCCTGACCGTTCCCAGCCTCTGCTATGCGCTGGTGTGCTTCATCTGGCTCGGGCTGAACGAGGCGGCCACCATCGTGGCCATCGGCATCACCGCGGCCCCCTCGATCGCCATCAACCTGTGGGAAGGGGTCAAGAACATCGACACCAGGCTCGTGGCGATGGCCCGCGTGTTCGAAGCCAGCCGCTGGACCGTGTTCCGGCGCGTGATCCTGCCCCAGGTCCTGCCCTACGTCATGGCCTCGGTACGTTTCGGCCTGGGCATCATCTGGAAGATTGCCGTGCTGGTCGAGCTCATCGGCCGCCCCAACGGCGTCGGCTTCCAGCTCTTCTACTGGTACCAGCTGGCTGACATGCCCCAGGTGCTGGCCTGGACGCTGCTGTTCACCATCGTGATGCTGATCATCGAACTGGCGATCCTCAAGCCGATCGAGCATCGACTCTTCTCCTGGCGCCCGAGGGTGGAACTATGAACAACGTCGTCTTCTCCGTCCGCAACCTGGTCAAGGAGTTCCCCGGCCGCGACGGCGCGGCACCGCTGCGCGTCCTCAAGGGGCTCGACCTGGTCGTGCACAGGAATGAATTCATCTGCATCCTGGGCCCCTCGGGATGCGGCAAATCCACCTTCCTCAACATCCTGTCCGGCCTCGACCCCCGCTACAGCGGCGAGATCGACGTGGGCGGCCGCAAGTTCAAGGCGGGCAAGCCGCCGCTGCGCATCGGCTACCTGTTCCAGGAGCCTCGCCTGCTGCCCTGGCTGACCGCCGAGCAGAACGTCGACTTCGCGATGCGCAGTTGCCGGATTCCCGCCTCGCGATGGGCCGGGCTGAAGGACCGCCACTTCCGCCTCACGCGGCTGGAAGCGTTTCGCGGCCACTACCCTCACCAGATGTCGGGCGGCATGTGCCAGCGCCTGGCGCTGGTACGCGCGCTGTGCGTCGAGCCCGACGTGCTGCTGATGGACGAACCCTTCAGCGGACTGGACGAACTGACCGCGCGGCGGCTGCGCGTGGACCTGCTGGACATCTGGCGCGACACCGGCAAGACCATCATCTTCGTGACCCACAACTCGTACGAAGCCTCGTTCCTCTCGGACCGCATCCTGATGATGTCCCAGGGCGAGGTGCAACAGGAGATCCCCATAACCGTAGCCCGGCCGCGGGACTACGACGATCCCGAGATCTTCGAGATCAACCGCCGCGTAGTGAAGCTGTTTCTCGAAGTCGCGGAAGCCGCGGCGCCCGCCACGCCCTGACCCGGGCGTATCCGCCGGCCCTGCCGGCCCATCATCTTCGTCAAGGAACTGGCATGTGGAAATCGCTGGCAATTCGCCTTTGCCGCCTGGCTTTGCTCGCCGCGGCAACCTGGTATCCGGCCGCGCAGGCCGCCGAACCGGTCACGATCCGGTTGGGCGACCTGGCGCAATCGGTCAACGGCATCGCCTCCGGGGTCATGGTGTCGCAGGGCATCGACAAGAAGTACGGGCTCAAGGTGGAGTACTCGGTCTACCCGACCCTGGACGGCCTGTTCACCGCGATCCGCGGCAAGCAGGTCGACATCGGCTTCGGCGGCTGGACGGCCTTCGCCCAGTTCCGCAGCAAGGGAGTGCCGGTGACGATGCTCTATCCGGTGGGCCGCGGCGCCTCGCTGGACGTGCTGGTCACCAAGGACTCGCCCATCCGCTCGCTGGCCGACCTGAAGGGCAAGCGCATCGGTTCGTACGCCGGCGCGGCGGGCACGGCCACGGTGTTGCTGCGGGTGCTGACCAGCAAGTATTTCGGTTATGACCCCGGCACCAGCGGCCAGTTGCAGTATGCCGGCCCCGGTCTCCTGCCCTCACTGCTGGAGAAGGGCGAGATCTCGGCCGCCCTGCTGTTCGACCCGCTGGCGGCCAAGGCGATCGCCTCCGGCAAGTTCCGCTCCATCGGCAACCTGGCCGACGTCTACAAGGAGAAGGTCGGCGAGGACTTCCTATGGACCGGCTATGCGACCAATGACGACTTCATGAAAGCCCGGCCCGAGGCGCTCGCCAATTTCGTCCGCGCCTGGATCGAGGCCGTGAACTACGTGAAGACGCATCCCGAGGTGTTCGTCGCCTACGGCAAGCAGTTCGGCTTCGACGCCGACAACGTCCGCATCCTGCAGGAACGGGTGAATGCGGACTACGTGCTGACCTGGAACGACGAATACATCCGCTACCTGGGGAACTTCGCGCGCCTGTCCAACGAGGTCATGGGCGCCGGCTTCCTCGACAGCGTCCCTCCGGCCGCGTTCACGACGCGCTTCGTTCCCAAGTGACCCCATCCTGGACCATCCCATGGCTTTCCACGACCTGCCCGCCCAATCTCCCATCTATCCCGAGGAAGCCGAGGCCTATGCCCGGCAGGCCTTGGCACTATCCCGGGAAGCGGCCGCGCGCACCCGCTGCGTGCCGGACCTGCCCTACGGCGGCGACTACTGGCAGAAGGTAGACGTCTACCAGCCCGACGCGCACCTGGACGGCCTGCCCGTGCTCGTGTTCGCGCACGGCGGCGCGTGGAGCCATGGCTACAAGGAATGGATGGGCCTGATGGCGCCCGCGATCGTCGCCACGCCGGCCGTCTTCGTCTCGGTCTCGTACCGGCTCGCGCCCGCCGTGCGCTTTCCCGCTCCGCTGGACGACTGCGTGGCGGCGCTGCGCTGGGTCCGCGACCACATCGCGGACTACGGCGGCAGTCCCGACCGCATCTACGTGGGCGGCCATTCCGCCGGCGGCCATCTGTACGCGCTGGCGACGCTCAGGCGCGACCTCCTGGAACAGGCCGGCCTGCCCGCCGACATCATCAAGGCCTGCTTTCCCGTCAGCTCGCAGTTGAACCTGGTGTTCGACGCGCCCGAACCGGGCAGCGGCGAAGCGCGCATCTACGAGATCTTCCTGGCTCGGGCCGATGACGCTCCGGCCGCCAGCCCACTGCACCAGGTGGAAGGCAACCGCACGCCCTTCTTCCTGAGCCATGGCGAACTCGACTTTCCGCGCATCATCGCGAGCAACCACCTGGCCGCCCAGGCCCTTGCGCGCCAACCCTCGGGCGTGACGAGCGAGGTCTATCCCGGACACGGCCATTTCGACACGGCACTGCGGCTGGCGGACCCGGAGCACCCATGGGTCCGGAAGGTATCGGCCTGGATGCGCGGCGGAACCGCGCCCTGAGGCCTCAATCGCGCGGCGCGTAGGCTACCGCCTTGATCTCGATCAGCAGATCGGGGTGCGGCAACTGGTGCACGGCAACCGTCGTGCGCGCGGGTCCGTCGTAGCCGAAGAACTCGTTGTAGACCTCGTTGTAGCCGGCGAAGTCGGCCATGTCGACCAGGAACGTGGACACCTCGACCAGGTCGGACAGACTCGCGCCCGCCTCCTGGAGAATGGCGGCGATGTTCTGGATGACCGCGCGGGTCTGCTGGCGAATGTCCCGGCGCACGCCGTCCGGCAGGATCTCGACGCCGGCATGGGTGTTGTCCGGCCGGCGCGAGCTGGTCCCGGACACGAACAGGAAAGGACCCGCCCGCCGGAAATGCGGGTAGCGGCCGAGCGGGGCCGCGCGGCCGGACACGACCGCGGATGAAGAAGATGCCATGAAGGGACTCTCTGCATGAAAACCCCTCGCGGCATGCCGCGAGGGGCCGGACGTACGTCCTAGTGCTGGAATTCGACGACCGCCGCGCCGCTGCCGAAGGCCGGCCCGTAGGCATGGGTGCGGGCCTTGCCGTACTGCCCGCCCAGGGCGCCCAGCACCCAGTAAAGATGCTTGAACCCCATGTCGACCCGGGCGGACTGCGCGTAGCCGGGCGCCTTCTCGCGCACCTGCGCCACATCGCCGCGCTCCAGCAGCGCCAGCATCTCGCGGTTGGCGCGATCCTCGTCGTCGTTGACGATATGGTCGGTCGCGATGTCGATGTCCTGGCGGAAGCTTGAACCCGACAGCCCCCCGACACCGATCACCGCGATGCGCTTGCCTTGCGCATCCGCCGCCTGGGCGGCCAGGCGGCCCAGGTTCTCGGTGGTCTGCCCGTCGTGATAGAGGTTGTTGGAGGTCAGCACCACCGGGATGTCCAGGCCGCGCAACAGGAAATGCGTGGCGACGATGCTGCCCGTGTCGATGGGGAAGGCATCGTAGTCCACCTCGCGCGACCGCACGCCGATCTGCGCCGTGGACGCGATGCAGGCCTTCGCCAGGTCGGTATCGACGCGGATGTCGAACGGCAGTTCGCCGTACTCGTGCCAGTTCTCGTCCACGTGCGAGCCCTGGATGCGGCCGCGCGTCTGCCACAACTGGTCCAGCACGGCGATCCATTGCGTGGAATAGATCAGCGCCACGTCGGGCTTGCTCGCGGCCAGGGCCTGGCCCGCGGCTTCATAGCCGCGGGCGATGGCCTCCCAGGGGGGGTTGTCCCGCCGCAGCAACGGCAGCGGCGTTCCCGGCACCAGAAATGCGCTTGCTATGGGCATGTTCTTCTCTCTCCAGGATTGCCTGCGTCAGGCCGCGGCCTTCGCCGGCGCATCGGCCAGACCGGCCTCGACCAGATTCCACTCCATCACGGCGTTGCCGGTGCCGATCACCGTGCCGTAGCCGTGCAGCTCGCCGGGAATGTTCGGATAGCCCATCGCCGCGAACATCCAGGTGAAGGCCCCGGACTTCACCTCGGCGAAGGCTTCCTCGATGAACTGGGGCTGCAGCTTGAAGTACTCGTCCACCTCGCCCCGGCGCAGCATGTCGATGACGCGCACGTCCCACTTGTAGCCGTCGAAACGCTCGGGATGCTCCCGCGTCATGTCCTCGGGCAGCTCCGGTTCCTCGTGGAAGTGCCAGTGCGACAGCGTGTTGGAGGCCAGCAGCACGGCGCGGCGGCCGGTCCGCTCGATGGCGCGGCGCGTGGCCTTGCCCAGGAGGTCCATTTCCTGCAGGCCTTCCTTGGTGTTCAGGTAGTACGGCGAATTGTTGGCGGACAGGCCCACGATGGGGATGTCCCACTGCGGCCGCATCATGTGCAGGGTGGTGATGGTGCCGTAGTCGACCCGGAAGTTGGGGTTGCGCATCATCTTCGCCACCAGCCCGGCCTCGCGCGCTTCCTCGCAGCAGGCCTCGGCCAGTTCCACGTCGACGTCCAGCTCGAAGCTGTAGCGGAACAGGTTGGGGAAAATGGGGTCGACCGATTTTCCGCTCAGGTGCGGCACGCCCAGGAAGTGATGGCCGACCTGGGTCATCCAGTGGGGCGAATGGACCAGCAGGACATCGGGCTTGAGCGCCTCGAGCGAGGCACGTGCCTTTTCGTACGCCCACCGCAGCGGCTCCCAGCCGCCTTGGGAACGCGGTTCGTTCTGCGGGGGGTTCTCGCCGTAGACCAGGTGTGGGGGATGCGGGGCAAGGTAGCCGCCGACGATGGAGCCTTTCATACGACCTCCTTCTTGGAACCGGCGCGCGGCGCGCGTCCGAACGGCCCATTCTTTCGCGGGCGCGTGGAAAGAACAATGCCGAGTCTGTCATGGCGGGACTGGCGTCCCGGATTCGATGCTGCGACGCAGCGTCGACGGTCATCCTGGATCCGATCTTCTTTCATACCATCTCCTTTGATTGCCCATGAAATGCCGGCAGGCGGCCGGCCTACCAGACACCGATCCGGATCCCGTGCGCCGGCTCGATGGTGTCCCGCGAGACGACGATGCGCGAGGATGGAACGGTCAGGCTGGTCTTGCGGTGCCGCAGCCAGTCGAACAGGTATTCCTTGTGCAAGGCAAGAACGCCGGCATGCCCGGGATTCGACGCCACGTCCCGCAACTCCATCGGGTCTTCCTGCATGTCGAACAGCTGAGGCGCGAACCCTTCCCAGTAGATGTACTTCCAGCGGTCGCTCCTGACCATGTAGCCCCGGCAGCGGCGGGCGTCCCGGCCCAGCAGCACCCGGGCCTCGCGAAAGGCATAGTCCAGCTCGCTCACGGCGGCGAATCGCCACGGCGCGCCGGCGCCCCCGCGCGAAAAAGGCAGCAGCGACATGCCTTCGATCACGTGGTCGGTATGGGGCACGTCGAACGCATCGGCCACCGTCGCCAGGAAGTCGATGGACTCGACGGGCCGATCCACGGTCGAGCCCCGGGTGTCGGGCCTGGCCCGGGGATCGACCATGATGAAGGGAATACGGGCGGAGGGATCATGGAAAAGATCCTTATCGCCCAGCCAGTGATCGCCCAGATAGTCCCCATGATCGGACGTGAAGACGATCAGCGTGTCCTCGTACTGGCCGGTGGCGCGCAGCGCTTCGAGCAGCCGGCCGAGATGGTCGTCGATCTGCGTGACCAGGCCCATGTAGGTGGGCTTGACGTGCGATGCCACCTTTTCCTGCGAGAATGCCGACGACTCGCCGTGCCGCAGATAGGCGCCATAGACGGGGTGGGGGTCGTCGCGCTCCGCCTCGTCGCGGCATGCCGGCAGGCAGTCCTCCGGGCCATACATGGCGTGATAGGGACTGGGAGCGATGTAGGGCCAGTGGGGCTTGATGTAGCTGACATGCAGCAGCCATGGACGCCCCTGCTGGCGGCGGATGAAGTCGATCGCCACATCCGTGGTGTAGGCCGTCTCGGAATGCCGCTCGTCGACCCGGGCGGCGTAGTGCGCATTGCGCATCTCCCAGCCGCTGGCCGGACGGCCCGCTTCGTCTTCGCCGGCGATCACGAAATCCGACCAGGGATCGGCCACGTCATATCCCGCGGCCCTGAGGTACTTCGTATAGGGATGTCCGGGGCCCGGATTGGCATGCCCCTCGTAGCGGTCGACCACCAGGAAGCCGCCTTCGAGCACCGGCGCCTCCGGCGGCACCTGCGCTCCCACGCGTTGCAGGCCGTCCAGGTCCGGCGCGAAATGCGTCTTGCCCGCCAACGCCACTTCCACGCCACGGGGCCGCAGCCAATCGCCGATCGTCGGCTGCCCGATCGACAGCGGCATGAAATTCCAGATGGCGCCGTGCGAGGTCATGGAACGCCCGGTATAGAAGGACATGCGCGACGGGCCGCACGTCGGCGCCGAGCAATAGGCCCGCGTGAACCGCACGCCTTGCGACGCCAGGGCGTCGATGTTGGGGGTCCGGATCGACGGATGGCCATAGCAGCCCAGATAGTCGGCGCGCAGCTGGTCGCACATGATGAACAACACGTTGCGGACCGGCGCCGCGGTGCTCTCGGGTCGGGTCATGGCGTTTCATCCTCGTCGGGCCGGGGGTCGAACTCCATGACGTTGCGCTTGATCGTCCGGATCACCTTCATCAGGACCGTCATTTCCGGTGGGGAAATATCGGCCAGGAATATCTGGTAATAGCCCAGCACCGCCGGCAGCGACCGCTCGAACAGGCTGCGCCCCTTCGCCGTCACATAGACCATGGTCTGGCGTTTGTCCTCGACCCCGTGGGACCGCGTGACAAGGCCGTCTTCCTCCATGGCATCGAGCAGGCGGCTCAGGTTGGAGCGCTCGATGACGGTAGTCTCGGCCAGCTCGGCCACGCTGCGCCCGTCCTGGTCGGAAAGCACGCTGACCACCCGCCACATCAATGGCGAGCAATCGAACGGCTTGAGTATCTTCGCCATGTTGTGGACGTGCTGGCGGTCGATGGCCAGCATGTAGTGCATGGGCCAATCGGCGACATGGAACAGCTCCGCTTCCGGCGTTCCCCTTCGTTCCTGCTTGTCTGGAGCGGGTATCAAGATTTTTTCCTCCGACGTGGCGGCGCGCCACTCGCTTGTTGAATCCCGGGCCCTACCTCGCCATCAGCCAACGCGGCAGCCCGGTGGCGATGTCCGGCATGAGCATGACCATGAACAGCATCAGCAGGCCGAACAGCACGTAGGGCACGGCCGCGGCGAAGATCTCCGTGGTGCGGATGTGGGCCGGGGCCACGCTGCGCATGGTGAAGAGCAGCATGCCGAACGGCGGGGTCAGCAGGCCCAGCTGCATGCATATCAGGTACATGACGCCGAACCACAGCGGATCCCATCCGAAGTGCGCCACCAGCGGCATGAAGAACGGCAGGGTCATCAGCATCATGCTTATCTGGTCGACGAAGCACCCCAGCACCAGGAGTATGCCCATCATGACGGCCAGCACGAGCCAGCTCGACAGCCCCGAGCCCTGGACCAGGCCGACCAGGCCGTTGGTCGCGCCCGAGAACGCCAGAATCTGCGAGAAAGTCGTGGCGCCGATGATGATGAAGAGGATCATGCCGCTGATGGCGGCCGTTCCGGTCAGCGCCTTGACCAGCATGCGCCACGACAGGCTGCGGTACAGCGCGCACACGAGCACGGTGCACAACGCCCCCAGCGCGGCGGATTCCGTTGGCGTTGCCCACCCGGCGGTCATCGAGGCGACGACCACCGCGAAGATGGAAACCAGCGGCGTCACGTGCACGACCAGGGGACGCCACCGCTCCCAACCCGCTACCTCTTCCCGGACGAAGCTGGGCGCGAGCTCGGGATTCATCTTTGCACGCACGACGATGTACAGCACGAAGATCGCCGACAGCAGCAGGCCCGGCAGGACACCCGCCAGCAACAGTCCCGAGATCGAGATATTGGCCAGGCTACCCAACAGCACGGTCAGCGCCGATGGCGGTATCAGCATGTCCACCGCGCCGATGGCCATGATGGGCCCCATGGCCATGCGCGGATGGTAGCCGCGCCGAAGCATCTCCGGCAACAGCAGGCTGCCGAGCAGCGCGGTCGTGGCCACCGTCGCCCCGGATATGGCGGAGAACACCGTACCGGCCACGACCGCCACGATCGACAGCCGCGCCGGAACGCGGCGCACCGCCCGGTCGAACGCGTCGATGGCCTTCATGGCCAGGCCGGTATGGAACAGCACCTCGCCCATCAGCAGGAAAAAGGGAATGGGCGTGAGCGAAAAGCTGGTGACCGACGCCACGCCGTTGCGCACCACCATCATCAGCCCAGGCGTGCCGCCGAGGTAGACCAGCGCGCCGACCAGGTTGATCGCAAGGAAGGCAAACCCGGCCGGCACCCCGACCAGCAGCAACACGGACAGCAGCCCGAACAGCAGCGTAAGACTTTCCCACCAGCTCATAGCAGGTTCTCCGGCTTGAGCAGCGAATCGCGATTCTCGGCGTCCGTCCGCTCTCCGACCACGGCCTGCCTGCCGCACTCGATGGCCAGCAGCGCGAAACAGGCGGGGAAGGGAATGTAGATGAACCATTCGGGAAAGACGATGCTCTTCATGACGACCGCTTCGGCCTCGTAGGCATCGAGCATCACCGCGACCGAGTAGCAGGCGATCACGACGCTGACGACGCAGCCGATCGCCGCCGCGATCCGGAAGATCGTGAATCTGATCCCCTCGGACAGCGTATTGAGCACATCCAGACGGATGTGCTGGCGGTTGTACATGAGCCATGGCGCGGCAATGCACGTGGCCACCGGCAGCAGATGCTCGGTAACGTCCATGGCCCCCGCGAACGACGGCAGCCCCAGATTGCGGGCGACGACGTCGTAGCTGACCAGGATGACCATGGCACCCACCAGCAATCCGGCGAGCAGGCCGAACGCATTCAAGATCCACACATAGATTTTCACGACAGCCCCTTGCCTCAGGGCGCCATCATCTGGCGCAGCTTGGCTCCGTGCCTGGGACTGGCGCTCAAGACCATCGCCCAGCCTGCTTCCTGCGACTTGGCCAGGAAAGCCGCCGAGTCCGCGTCGGACAGCCTGATGGGCTGTATGCCGGCCTCGGACTGCCTCTTGATATCGGCAGCCGCGTCGCGCAGCGATGCGTCCAGGGACATCTTCTCCAGCCAAGCCACCTGCTTTTGCAGGAAATCACGCTGCTCCGGGGTCAGGCTGTCCCACCGCCGGGCGCTGAACTGGATGCCCAGCTCGAGCGTGTAGAAACCCGGTTCCAATCGATACTTCGTCCGCTCCTGCCAGCCCAGGTCGAAGATGCCGATCGCGGGCCAGCCGTAGCCGTCCACCACCCCGCGCTCCAGGCCGGTGTAGACCTCGCCCGGCGCCATCTGGACGACCCCTGCTCCCAGCTTGACGAAGAAGTCCCGGAAGATGGGGGTGATGCGGATCTTCAGGCCGGATAGATCGGGCTTGTCTATCTTCTTGTTCAGATAGATGTGATAGGGAATGCGATCGCCGGCCGGTGCGCGCGAAGTAGTACAGCCCTTTCTGCCGCATGATCGAGTTGAGATAGTCGAGGCTGCCGTTCTTGCGGATTTCCGAGAAAGGCAGGGTCGCGTAGTTCAGCGCCAATCCCTCCGGAACGATGCTTGCCGTGAACGTGGCCGTGGTGTTGGCCAGATCGATCACCCCGTTGCGCAGCGCGGCCCCCTGCTCCATGGTCGGAATCGCCTTGGGGCCGCCTATGTACTCGATCCGGACGATGCCCTTGCCTTCCTCGTTGACCTTCTTCACGAAGCTCTCGAAGTTCCTGGAGAAGTACGTGCCCTCCTGGAAGGCGCTTACCGCCTTCAGCACGACCTCCGCCGCATGGGCGAACTTGGGTACGGTTGCAACGATCAGGCAGACGGCAAAGGGCAGTGCTCGCATCGCTTTCATGATTGCTCCAGGTCGAAACAAAAGGTGCGACTTAGAAGCCGGCAACCACCGGCTCATTTATATTTCGGTGAATTTTCACGATATTATTATTTATCAATGGCCAGCCAAGTCAATAAATCTGGCCATTATTCTGGTGAAAACACCTAGAAACCTGTGAATAATCAATCAAAATTACGTGATTATTCACGTAATTATTGAAATCACGGAGCAACGCCGGACGCGCGAACGCGAGCGCATTCCCTGGATGGGAAAGACGGTATGGGGGGGAGGGATTGGTGGGCGGTACTGGGTTCGAACCAGTGACCCCTGCCGTGTGAAGGCAGTGCTCTACCACTGAGCTAACCGCCCGAAGAGAACCTTCGGTTTGACTGCCGCATCCGCGACAGCCCATAACTATAGCATATCTTTTTTATGCAGTGGGAAGCGGTTCCCACTTCCTCCACAGGGTCTGCCCCTTGGATTCCTTGTCCAGGCCCGCCAGATAGGCCTGGTGGGCGGCCAGGTCGGCTTCGTCCACCGGCACCACCTGCAGGACCGAGGTATCGAAGGCGCCGAAGCTGGTCGTGGCCTGCCCGCCGGTATCGCCCAGGTCGATCACCAGGCTGTCCTGGCCGCGCGTCATGGCCAGCCAGACCTCGGCCAGCAGTTCCGAGTCCAGCAAGGCGCCGTGCAGCACCCGGTGGGCGTTGGAAATGCCGTAGCGGTCGCACAGGGAGTCGAGCGAATTGCGCTTGCCGGGATGCAGTTCGCGCGCATGCATCAGGGAGTCGACGACGCCCAGGCATTTGTCGCGGAAGCTGCCGCGCTGCAGCCGCGCCAGTTCGGCGTTCAGGAAGCGGATGTCGAATTCGGCGTTATGGATGATGACGTGGCCGTCCTGGATGAAGTCCAGGAATTCGTCGACCTTGTCCTCGAACCGGGGTTTGTCGGACAGGAACTCGGTGGTCAGCCCGTGCACTTCCAGGGCGCCCGGGTCGCTGTCGCGGTCGGGATTCAGGTAGGTGTGGAAGTGGCGCTGCGTGACCCGGCGGTTGACGATCTCCACGCAGCCGATTTCGATGACGCGGTGCCCTTGGAGCGGATCGAGGCCGGTGGTTTCAGTATCCAGGACGACATAACGCATGCGGGGGCACCAGAGAGAAAATTGCGGAGGCCCCCAAGTTTAGGATATTTGGCCGAGCGAGTCGTCGGTAACCGCTTGCGGCCGGCGGGGCCCCACCCCCTCAGGGGCTGACGTAGCCGGTTTCGGCTGCGCCGAAACTTCCCGCGCCAGGCAGGCAAAACGGGGCGGGCGTGAACTCGCGCGGGGACAGTCCCCCGGACTGTCCCTACTGCCGCGCTCACACATGCACGCCCTTGCTTCCCCGTTTTGCCCGCCTGGCGCGGCGGCTCCGAACAGCCCCTGAGGGGGTGGGGCCCCGCCGGCCGCAAGCGGTTACCGACGACTCTTGCTTCCCTAACCCACCGATTCCGGGGCCGGCGCAACCGGGGCGCCGTGGGGATCGGGTTCCAGCGGGTGTTCGCCCACCGGCAGCGGGCGCTTGCGCTTGCCGGCCACCAGCGCGTACACGCAGGGCACGACGAACAGGGTCAGGAGCGTGCCCAGGCTCATGCCGCCCACGATCACCCAGCCGATCTGCACGCGGGACTCGGCGCCCGCGCCCGTGGCCACCGCCAGCGGGACGGCGCCCAGCACCATCGCGCCGGTCGTCATCAGGATGGGGCGCAGCCGCAGCACGCTGGCCTCGGACACCGCCTCGATCAGCTCCTTGCCCTGGTCGCGCAGCTGGTTGGCGAATTCGACGATCAGGATCCCGTGCTTGGTGATCAGGCCCACCAGCGTGATCAGGCCGATCTGGCTGTAGATGGACAGGGTTCCGCCCGAGAACCACAGTGCCAGCAGCGCGCCCGTCATCGACAGCGGCACCGACAGCATGATGATGAACGGATTGCGCCAGCTCTCGAACTGCGCCGCCAGCACCAGGTAGATGAACGCCACCGCCATCGCGAACACGAGGTAGATGCTGCCCGACGAATCGCGGAACTCGCGCGACTGGCCGTTCAGGTCGGTCTGCGCGGTGGCGGGCAGCACGCGCGCGGCGATGCCGTTCATCACGTCCAGCGCCTCGCCCAGCGCGTAGCCGGGCGCGAGCGACGCCGAGATCGTGACGGCGCGCATGCGGTTGAAGTGGTTCAGGGTCTGTGGCGACACGCCCTCGCGGACCGACAGCAGGTTGGCAAGCTGCACCATCTCGCCACTACGGGGCCGCACGTAGATGTCGGAGATGTCGGCCGGATTGGAGCGGTCGCGCGGGATCACCTGCACCAGCACGTCGTATTGTTCGCCGTTGTCCTTGAAGCGCGTCACCTGCCGGCCGCCCAGCATGGATTCGAGCGTGCGGCCGACGCGGTCCACGTCGACGCCGATGTCGGCCAGCTTGTCGCGATTGACCTGCACCCGCAGCTCGGGCGTGTTCAGGCGCAGGTCGGTCTGCACGTTCTGCACGCCGGCGTACTTCGACAGCTCGGCCAGGAAAGCGTCGGTCATCGTGGCCAGTTCGGGATAGGACACCTGGCTCATGATGACGAATTCGATGGGCGAGGAACGCGGCGACTGGCCCAGCGACGGGGGATTGGTGGGGAAGGCCTGCACGCCGGGCAGCGCGGCGAACTTCGGCTGGAGCGAGCGGGCGACCTCCTGCTGGCTGCGGGTGCGCTCCTCCCAGGGTTTGAGCCGCAGCACGGCGTTGCCCTCGGTCACCACCGGGAAGCCGGCCACCGCCTGGTAGGCGGCCATCTCCGGGATGTCCTTGTAGATTTCTTCCATGCGCTCGAGGTAGCTGGTGGTGTAGCCGACCGTGGCGCCCTGCGGCGCGACGATCCGGCCATAGATGACCCCGCGATCCTCGACCGGAGACAGCTCGCTCTTGATGATCTTGAACAGGGGCACGCTGCAGGCGCCCACGGCCAGGCCCAGCGCGACCACCCATCCGCGATGGGACAGCGCGAAGGACAGCGCGCGGCGATAGCCGCGCGTGAGCGCGTTCAAGCCGCTCTCGATGAAGTTGTACAGCCAGCCGTGCGATTCCTGGTGGCGCAGCATGAGCGAGCACATCATGGGCGTGAGCGTCAGCGCGACGAAGCCGGACACCAGAACGGCGCCCGCCAGGGCCAGCGCGAACTCGATGAACAGGCGGCCCGTGCGCCCGGTGGCGAAGGCCAGCGGCGCGTACACGGTGACCAGCGTCAGCGTCATGGCGATGACGGCGAAGCCGATTTCGCGCGAGCCCAGCAGCGCGGCCTGCATGCGCGACTTGCCTTCCTCGATGTGGCGGAAGATGTTCTCGAGCACGACGATGGCGTCGTCCACCACCAGGCCGATGGCCAGCACCATGGCCAGCAGCGTGAGCGTGTTGATGGAGAAGCCGAACGCATACATGAGCGTGCAGGCGCCGATCAGGGACACGGGAATGGTGACGATGGGGATCAGGCTGGCGCGCAGGTTGCGCAGGAACAGGAAGATCACCAGCACCACCAGCACGATGGCCTCGCCGATGGTGTGGAACACCGACTCGATGGACTTCTCGATGAAGACCGAGGTGTCGTACGCCATGTTCAGCTTCATGCCGCTGGGCAGCGTGGCGTTCATTTCCTCGATCTCGGCCCGCACCGCCTTGGACAGGTCCAGCGGGTTGGCCGTGGACTGCTTGACCACGCCGATGTTCAGCGCCGGCTTGCCGTTGAAGCGCGAGGTGACGCGCTCGTCCACCGGCCCCAGGCCGACCGAGGCGACGTCGCCGACCCGCACGCTGTAGCCGCCGACGTTGGCGATGATGACGTTCTCGAACTGCTCCCTGGTGCGCAGGTTGGTGGCGGCGACGATGGAGAACTCGCGCGCCATGGACTCGATCCGTCCCGAGGGGATCTCGACGTTCTGCTTGCGCAGCGCGTCCTCGACGTCCTGGACGGTCAGGCGGTAGGCGGCCAGTTTCCCGCGATCGACGTTGATGCGCATGGCCGGCAGGCGTTCGCCGAACACCCGCACCTCGGCCGCGCCCGGCAGCACGGACAGCCGGGGCTTGATGAAGCGGTTGATGTAGTCCGAGGTTTCCATCGCCGACAGCGACCCAGATTCCACGGCCAGGTACATGACCGGCTGGGAGTCGGCCTCGACCTTGGCGATGATGGGCTCGTCGATCTCGTCGGGCAGGCGGCCGCGCACGCGCGCGACCTTGTCCCGCACGTCGGCCGCCGCCGCGTCGGGAGATATCGACAGGCGGAAGCGGACGTTGATGTTGCTGCGCTCGGACCGGCTGGTGGAGGTCATGACCTCCACGCCCTCGATGCCCGACAGGGAATCCTCCAGCGGCTTGGTGATCTGGGACTCGATCACCTCGGCCGACGCGCCCTTGTAGACGGTGCTGACGGACACGACCGGCTCGTCGATCTGCGGATATTCGCGCACGGTCAGGCGGGAATACGAGATCAGGCCCACCAGCAGGACCAGCAGCGACAGCACCGTCGCGAACACGGGCCGCTTGATGCAGACTTCGGACAGGACCATGTGCCGGGCCTCAGAGCGCGGACGCCGTGGCGCCGGCGAGCTTCACCGGCACGCCGTCGCGCAGCTTCTGCGCGCCGGCCACCACGATCACGTCGTCCTCGGCCAGGCCGGAGACGATCTCGACCATGGCTTCGCGCCGCTGGCCGACCTCGACCTGCACCCGCTCGGCACGCCCGTTCTGCACGCGGTAGACGAACTGGTCGTCGCCCACCGGAACCAGCGCCGCCTCGGGTACCGCCAGCGCCTGGGCAGGCGTATCCAGCAGCAGCTTCACGCGCGCGAACATGCCGGGACGCAACTGGCCGCCGGGGTTCTTGACCTGGGCGCGCATGACGATGGAACGGCCGCCCGTGTCGATGAGCGGGCTGATGGCGTAGACGGTGCCGCCGAAGGACTTGTCCGGCATGGCGTCGAGCGATATCTGCAGGGTCTGGCCGGTACGGATCTGCGACAGGTAGATTTCCGGGATGCGGAAATCCACCTTGAGCGGATCGATGGCCTCGAGCGCCACCAGGTCCTGGCCGGCGCCGATGTAGTCGCCCACCGAGACGTTGCGCAGCCCGATCACGCCGCCGAACGGGGCGCGGATGTCGTTCTTGTCGAGCCGGACCTGGGCCAGCACCATGGCGGCCTGCTGCACCTTCATGGCGTTGTCGGCCTCGTCCTTGGCCTGCTTGCTGATGAAGCCCTTCTGCTGCAGCTCGATGGAGCGGTCGTAGTTGCTCTTGGCCAGCGTGAAGTTGGCGCGGGCCTGCTCGAACTCGGCGCGCGGCACGGAGTCGTCCAGGCGGATCAGCACCTGGCCCTTCTCGACCCGCTGGCCCTCGGTGAAGCGGATCTCGCTGATGCGGCCCGCCACTTCGGGACGCAAGGTCACGGACTCGTTGGACCGCAGGCTGCCGACGGCGGTGATGCCGCGCTCGAACGGCTTGCGCGAGACCTTCTGGGCTTCGACCAGGATGGCTTGCGGCCCCTTGGCCTTGGCTTCGTCGGGCGCCGCCGCGCCCGCGGGGGCGCCGGCATGGAACAGGCGCGGGGAGAAATAGCCGACTCCCGCCCCGACGGCGAGGGCAACCACCACGGCGGGAACTAAGGAACTCTTCTGCATACTGGCGAGCGGCAAACGCAACAAGGTGTATCGCTCACTGTAGCATCGGACCATGACGATTGCGCGGGATCCTGCGCATTTCCAGCCCCGCGAAAACCCTCGCTTTCCTTCGCTACTCGACCTTGCCTATCCGGCGGACGGCCTCGGCCAGCACCTGGGCGTCGGCCTGCCAGTAGGCGGCGAATTCCGGCGCGTCCATGTACATGACCGGGCTGCCCGCGCCCTGGATGGTCTTCAATACCTTGGGATCGGCAGCCGCGGCCTTGGCGGCGGCGCGCAGGCGATCGACCACCGGCGCCGGCGTGCCGGCCGGGGCGAACACGCCGGACCACTGGGCGAACTGTACCGGGTGCCCCATTTCCGTCAGGCTGGGCACGTCGGGCAGGGACTCCAGGCGCCCGGTGCCCCAATGCGCCAGCGCCCGGACCTTGCCGCCCTTGATGTGCTGGAGCACCGAGGCCGGCCCCGTCGACAGGGCCTGGACCTGGCCGGCAAGCAGCGCCACGATGGCCGGCCCGGCGCCGGTATAGGGCACGTGCAGCAGGCGCAGGTTCGACTCGTTGCGCAGCATTTCCATCGGCACGTGCATGGTGCCGTAATTGCCCGAGGAGCCGTAGGCCACGTCGCGGTCGCCCTTCTTCTGCGCCGCGATGAACTCCTGCGCCGTCTTCCACGGACTGTCGGACCGCACCACCAGCACGGTCGGGTCGGCGGTGAAGCGCGCGATGGGGGTGAACTGGGACAACTGGTACATCGGCTCCCTGCCGAGCAGCTTGTCGGCCTCGGGCAGGATGGAGATGGACGACAGCGCCATCATGATGGTGTAGCCATCGGCCGCCGATTTGGCGACATGCCCCATGCCGACGCCGCCGCCGGCCCCTCCCCGGTTCTCGACCACCACGGCCTGGCCCAGGAAGCGGCTCATGGACTCGGCCACCGGCCGGGCAACGGTATCGGCCACGCCCCCCGGCGGGAAAGGCACGATCATGGTGATGGGCCGGGTCGGCCAGGATTCCTGCGCGGCGGCCGGCGCGCCGCCCAGGGCGGCGCAGCAGGCCGCCCAGACCAGCAAGGTGCGTTTCATGTCGTCTCCTCGTTTCCCTTCGGGTTGCGCCCGCCCCCGTGTATCCGGGGATGCCGGGCGGCGCGCGGCCTGCGCCCCGCGCCTTCAATCGACGGCGTTCTCCAGCACGCCTATGCCTTGCACTTCGATGCGGATCACGTCGCCGCGCTTGACGAAGCGGGGCGGATTGAAGCCTATGCCCACGCCCGCCGGCGTCCCGGTGGCGATCACGTCCCCGGGTTCCAGCGTGATGCCGGCCGAGATGGTCGCGATCAACGTCGGGATGTCGAAGATCAACTGCCGGGTATTGGCATTCTGGCGCAGCTCGCCGTTGACCCAGCAGCGGATGTCGAGATTGGCGGCATCCAGTTCGTCGGCGGTGACCAGCGCCGGCCCCATGGGGCAGAAACCGTCCAGCGACTTGCCCAGGAACCACTGGCGATGCAGCTTCTGCAGGTCGCGCGCTGTGAAGTCGTTGACGATGGTGTAGCCGAATACATGCTCGAGCGCGCGCTCGCGCGGGATGTTCCGGCCCGGCTTGCCGATGACCACGGCCAGTTCGGCCTCGTAGTCGAGCTGGGAAGTGACGCCCTCGTGCGAGGGAATGGCCGCGCCCGGCCCGATCACGGTGTTGTACGCCTTGGTGAACACCACGGGGGCTTCGGGCGCGTGCTCGCCCTCTTTCGCGCTGGAGTCGAAGCCCGATTTGCTGAATTCCGCGGCGTGTTCGAAATAATTCTTGCCCACGCAGAAGATGTTGCGCCGGGGGCGATCGATGGGCGCCAGCAATCGCGCGCCGGCCAACGGCCGGCCGGTGCCGCGCGGGACGAGGCTGGAACGGAACTTCCCAAAATCCTGCACCAGTTGGATCATGTCGCCGGAGAACCCGGGGACCAGGTCGGCCAACGGCCAATAGTGCCGCATGTCGGCATCGACGAGAACGATGGCGGGTTTGCCGTCGGCAATCAGGTGAGCGAATTTCATGGTGCTTGCACAGGTCCAATTGGTAAATTCATATACCAATATAAAACCAAAATGGATCTCCATCAAGCATATGGCGCTTCGATATTTGACCAATTGGTACCATTGGATTAAGGTAGCGGCAGAACGAGGGACAGCCACCATGGACGAATCCGCAGCGCACAGCCCCATTTCGCGCGCCCCTGGAGCCAAGGAGCTCATGCATCACCTGCTGGGGGAAATATCGAGCGGCCGACTGCACGTCGGCGTCAAGCTGCCGCCAGAGCGGGAACTGAGCCAGCGCTTCGCGATTTCGCGCGGATCGGTACGCCGGGTGCTGGCCGACCTGCGCACCCGCGGCCTGATCGTCCAGTCGGTGGGCAGCGGCACCTTCGTCGCCGAGGGCGCGCAGGCGCTGGCCGGCGGCCCGGCGCCCGCGCCCGAGGTCAGCACCAGTCCGGCGGAACTCATGGAAGCACGGCTGCTGATCGAACCCCTGATGCCGGCCCTGATCGCGCGCAACGCCAATGCCGCCGACTTCGCCCGCATGCAGCAATGCGTGGAGGAATCCGAGCTCGCCGCCAGCATCGAGGCTTTCGAGCACTGGGACGGCGAACTCCACAAGTCATTCGCCGAAGCCACCCACAACTCGTTCTTCCTCCAGATCCTGGAGCTGACCAACCGCGTCCGCGAGCAAGGCGAGTGGGGCCGCCTCAAGCGCCGCTCGCTCACGCCGGAGCGGCGGGCGCAGTACCAGCGGCAGCACCGCGCCATCGTCGAGGCATTGAAGGACCGCGACGCCGCCCAGGCGCGGGATCTCCTGCTGGGCCACCTGCAGCAGATCCGGCAGAACCTGTTCGACGCCTGACGCCCGCGGGCGGCTTATCGCGAAGGTTCGCGCCCGGTCCGCAGCGGATGGACCTCCCGGGCCGTGGCCACCGCGGCCCGGCGCGGCGCCTTCTGCTTTTTCCAGGCGGGGCCGATCAGCCGCATGCCCACCGTGCGCTTGACCGCGGACACCACGTACAGCCCGCCGCATACCGGCCACCAGCGCTCGCCAGCGCTTTCCATGAAGGCGTAGCGGCGCAGCCATTTCTCGGTGCGGCAGGCCGGCGCATAGATGCCGAAGCGGCCGCCCTCGACCTCGAACGACAGCAGCTTGAGCCAGTCCTTGAGCCGCGCGGGGGACAGGGGCTGGATGCCCGGCGGCAGGAAGGACCGGCGGCGGCCCAGCAGGCGGCCGGCGCCCCACAGGCTCCAGGGATTGAAGCCGGTGATCACCAGCCGCCCTTCGGGAATCAGCACCCGCTCGGCCTCGCGCAGGACCTGGTGGGGATCGTCCGAGCATTCCAGGGTGTGGGGCAGGACCAGCAGGTCCAGGCTCTGCGAATCGAACGGCAGCGCCTCCAGGTCGGCCACCACGAACACGTTCCAGCGCGCCCGCTGCGGCTCGGACGGCATCGCGCCGGCGACATAGCCCTTGAAGGGCATGCGGTTGGCGCGCAGCGCGTCCAGTTCGGCCAGGCCGGCCTGCATGGCGTGGAAGCCGAATACGTCGGAGACCGCCTCGTCCAGCCGCGCCTGCTCCCAGGCGAGCGCGTGGCGGCCGGGATCGGACGCCAGCCACGCGGCAAGCTCTACAATCGGAGAATCCTGGACGTCAGACGGCAGCATCGGAATGAAAGACTCGAAAGGAAGCAAGCGATCGGCCGGCCCGCAAGATACCGGTCCGACGGCCGGCATAACCGGCATTCCCGCCTTCAATGACAACTACCTGTGGTTGATCCGGCAGGGCACGCTGGCAGCCGTGGTGGACCCCGGCGACGCCGCGCCGGTCCTGGCCTCGCTGCAGCAGCAGCGTCTCCAGCTTCGTGCCATTCTACTGACTCACCACCACAAGGACCATGTCGGCGGCGTCCTGGAGCTGGTCGAACGCACCGGCGCCACGGTGTTCGGCCCCGCGGGCGAGAAACTGCCCCATTGCGACCGCCGCCTCGCCCAGGGCGACCGGGTCACCCTGCCCGAGCTGGACCTGGACCTGGAAGTGCTGGACGTGCCGGGGCATACCGCCGGCCACATCGCGTACGCCGGCCGCGCGGCGGGCGTCGAACCGCTGGTGTTCTGCGGCGACACGCTGTTCGCCTCGGGCTGCGGCCGCCTGTTCGAGGGCACGCCGCAGCAGATGAAGGCCTCGCTGGACAAGCTGGCCGCCCTGCCGGCCAAGACGCGCGTGTATTGCGCGCACGAATACACCTTGTCCAACCTGGCCTGGGCCGCCGCGGTCGAACCCGACAACGCCGCGCTCCAGGTGTGGCACCAGCAGGCGCGCCACCTGCGCGAACAATCCCAGCCCACCGTGCCGACCACGCTGGACCTGGAGCGCCAGGTCAACCCGTTCCTGCGCACCGCCGTTCCCGAGGTGGCGGCCGCCGCGTCGGCCCACGCCGGCAGGCCACTGGCCGACGCCGTCGAGGTGTTTGCCGCGCTGCGCGAATGGAAGAACGATTTCCGGTAGAGCGGCCGCATCTTGCCTCGATTTCCGTTCAATGCCCGCCAAAAGCTTCGAATTTGTAAAAGCGGGTTGACGGAAACCATTCTCGATTCGTACTATGCCGCGCTAAATGCACCGTGAGCCGCGCCGGTCCCCCGAGCCGGGGCCCCGCCCCTTCCCGGGATCCCCCGTGGCTCCAAATTGAAACTGCCTCGCTGGGCCCCGTCCTCCGGGACGAGGCCCAGCGAGGCATGTGGTCAAGGACACGAAACATGCTATTGCGCCCCCGCGGCGTCTGGAATCTGCGGGCGGGCGTCCGCGATGGTCGTCCAGCCTCCCTGTACAAAATCCTGATCGCCGGGTGCGTGATGGTCCTGGCGGGCTGCGCTTCGATGGAACGCCCCGCGGCAACCGGCCAAGACATGCAAGGTGTGGCGTCCGCCGCCTCCACCGGCACCGACAACCCCGCCGGCTTCTCTTCCTCCCCGCGAATCGCCCAGTCCCCCCGTACCGCCGGCCGACGCATCGACGCCCCGCTGAGCCTGCAAACGCCCGATGATGGCCTGGAGCCGCGCATGGTCGACCTGACCGTGCAGCCGGCGGATATCTGGACCCGCATCCGGCGCGGCTACGCGGTGCCCAACATTGACACGCCGCTGGTCAAGGAGTGGGAGAACTTCTACGCCTCGCGCCCGGACTATATCCAGCGCACGGCCGAACGCGCCGGCAAGTATCTGTACTACATCGTCGAGGAAATCGACCAGCGCGGCATGCCGACCGAACTGGCGCTCCTGCCCTTCGTGGAAAGCTCGTACGACCCATGGGCGCTGTCGCGCTCGCAGGCGTCGGGCCTGTGGCAGTTCATTCCCGCCACCGGCCGCGGCTTCAACCTGAAGCAGGACTGGTGGCGCGACGAACGGCGCGACCCCATCGCCTCGACCCGCGCCGCGCTGGACTACCTGCAATACCTGTTCGACTTCCACGGCGACTGGCACCTGGCGCTGGCCTCCTACAACTGGGGCGAAGGCTCGGTCAAGCGCGCCATCGACAAGAACACGGCCCGCAGCCTGCCGACCGACTACCTGTCGCTCGACATGCCGGACGAGACGCGCAACTACATCCCCAAGCTGCAAGCGATCAAGAACATCATCTCCAACCCGGCCGCCTACAACATCGCGCTGCCGTCGATCGACAACCAGCCCTATTTCGTCACCATCACCAAGAGCCGCAACATCGACGTGAAGCTGGCCGCCCAGCTGGCCGAGATGCCGCTCGAGGAATTCAAGGCGCTCAACCCGTCGTTCAACCGCGGCGTGATCCTGGGCAGCCACGAACCCACATTGTTGCTGCCGGCCGACCGCATCAGCATTTTCGAGGCCAACCTGCGCGCCTACAGCGGCTCGCTGTCGTCGTGGCACACGCATGAGCTGGCCCATGGCGAGACCCTGACCACCGTCGCCCGCAAGTACGGCACCTCGGTGGCGACGCTGCGCAAGGCGAACGGCCTGGGCACCCGCTCGCGCATCGGCTCCGGCGACATCCTCATGGTGCCCACCAGCCGCCAGGCCGAACCCACCCTGGTCGCCAGCGCCGGCATCACCCCCGTGCGCGCCACCGTCCAGAGCAACGGCCGCGCGAAAAAGACCGTCCAGGTCCGCACGTACAAGGTGCGCAAGGGCGACACCCTGAGCTCCATCGCCCGCCAGTACGATGTCTCGGTCGATCACCTGCGCGCCCTGAACCGCATCAAAGGCTCCGCCATCCCTGTCGGCCGCACGCTGAAGATCCAGTAAACTCGCACCTCCCACGCCCCCATCAGCCCCAGGCAGTTGCCCGGGCACCGTGGATCCGGCTCCGCCGGTCCACCAGTGCCGCCCCCTGGGGGCGCGCGCAGCGCGTAGGGGGGTACATTCTTTTTACAGGGACCCTCGACATGGGCTTTCTCGCCGGTAAACGCATCCTGGTCACCGGGGTGCTGTCCAATCGCTCCATCGCCTATGGCATCGCCAAGGCCTGCCGCCGCGAAGGCGCGGAGCTTGCCTTCACCTATGTGGGCGACCGCTTCAAGGATCGCATCACCGAATTCGCCGCCGAATTCGACAGCCAGCTCGTGTTCCCGTGCGACGTGGCCGACGACGCGCAGATCGAGGCCGTGTTCGCCGACCTGGGCAAGACCTGGACCAAGCTCGACGGCCTGGTGCACGCGATCGGCTTCGCGCCGCGCGAAGCCATCGCCGGCGACTTCCTGGACGGCCTGTCGCGCGAAGGCTTCCGCATCGCGCACGACATCTCTGCCTACAGCTTCCCCGCCATGGCCAAGGCCGCCCTGCCCCTGCTGCAAGGGCCGGAAGGCAACGGCACGGGCGCCGTGCTGACGCTCAGCTACCTGGGCGCCGAGCGAGTGGTCGACAACTACAACACCATGGGCGTGGCCAAGGCCGCGCTGGAAGCCGCCACCCGCTACCTGGCGACCTCGCTGGGCCCCAAGGGCATCCGCGCCAACGCCATCTCGGCCGGCCCCATCAAGACACTGGCCGCCGCCGGCATCAAGGATTTCTCGAAGATCCTGAACTTCGTCGAAACCTTCGCGCCGCTGCGCCGCAACGTCACCATCGACGACGTCGGCAATGTCGCCGCCTTCCTGCTGTCTGACCTGGCCGCCGGCGTAACCGGCGAAGTCACCCACGTGGACGCCGGCTTCTCCACGGTCGTCCCCGGTATAGGATAACCCCCCCTACGCGCTGAGGGGAAGCCCACCCCCTACGCCCTTCGGGCGCCCCCTCAAGGGGGCGGCGCTGGCGGACCGGCAAAGCCGGATCCGCGGCGCCCAGGATCAAAGCAAGAACGTGGTGCTCCGCACCGAGAACGACGATACAGACCACGACACGGTGGATCCGGCTCCGCCGGTCCACCGCCGTCGGCCCCCTGGGGGGCGCGCGTTAGCGCGTAGGGGGGGGCACATACCCCCCCCTGTCTATGCCGTGGCGTTGCAGCTTGTCGTAGAAAGTCTTGCGCGGGATGCCCAGGGTTTGCAGGGTGGCCTTGATGTCGCCCTGGTGGCGCGCCAGCGCTTCCCGGATCAGGTCGGCCTCGTAGCGCTCCACGCGCTGCGGCAGGGTCGCTTCGGTCTCGGGCGCCTCGGGCGCCGTCTCCTCCACCCCCAGCACCACGCGTTCGGCGTAGTGCATCAATTCCCTGACATTGCCGGGCCAGGCGTGGGACCGCAGGTGCTGGCGCACAGCCGGCGTGATCGCGGGCGGGTCGAGCTTGAAGCGGGCCGCCGCGCGGGAAACGAAGTACGAAAACAGCAGCGGGATATCGTCGCGGCGTTCGCGCAGGGGCGGGATGCGGACGGTCACCACGTTCAGCCGGTGGAACAGGTCTGCGCGGAACTGGCCGCGCTGCGCCGGGTCGCTCAGGTCGGTCTTGGTGGCCGCCACGACGCGCAGGTCCACCGGACGGACCTCGTTGGTGCCCAGGGGCGAGACCTCGCGCGTCTCCAGCACCCGCAGCAGCTTGATCTGCGCCGCCAGCGGCATGCTTTCGATCTCGTCCAGGAACAGCGTCCCGCCGCTGGAATGTTCGATGCGCCCGACGCGGCGGCGCTGTGCGCCGGTGAACGCGCCGGCCTCGTGGCCGAACAGCTCGCTCTCGATGACCGTATCCGGCAAAGCGCCGCAATTGAGTCCGACGAACGGCTGTCCATGCCGCGCCCCCCAGGCATGCAGGGCCTGGGCCACGACCTCCTTGCCCGCCCCGGTTTCGCCCAGCACCAGGACGTCGACGTCGGCGCTGGCCAGATGGCCCAGCGTCTTGCGCAGGCGCTGCATGACCGGCGTCTCGCCGATCAGCGGCAGGCTTTCGCCGGCGTCGCGGGCCAGCCGCTTCAGCCGCCGGTTGTCCAGCACCAGGCGCCGCTTGTCCAGGGCGTTGCGGGCAGCGGTGGCCAACCGCTCTGCCGGATACGGCTTGGCAAGGAAGTCATAGGCGCCCTCGTGCATGGCGGCCACCGCCATCTCGACATCGCCGTGGCCCGTGATCAGGATGACGGGCAGGTCCGGATCCCGTTCGCGCAGCCGCCGGAACAGTTCCAGCCCGTCGACCACCGGCATGCGCACGTCGGTGACGACCACGCCTTCGAAATCGGCCGGGACCCGCTCCAGCGCCTCGGCGGCCGAGGCGGCGGTCTCGACGCGGAAGCCGGCCAGTTCCAGGGTCTGCTGATTGGACTCCCGCATGGCGGGATCGTCGTCGACGAACAGCACGCGGTCGACGGCGGTGTCGGTGCCCGCGGTCGCGCGGGCGATGGGGAAGGAAGCGTTCACGAAACAGCCTCGGGAAGACGGATGGTGAAGCACGCCCCGCGCCCCGGCCCGGTCTGCACGGACAACGTGCCGCCGAAGTCGGCGACGATGTCGCGGCTGATGACCAGCCCCAGGCCGAGGCCGCGCGGCTTGGTGGTGACGAAGGGCGTGTAGAGGGCCGCCATGACGCTGTCGGGCAGGCCGGGGCCGTTGTCGCCGACCTCGATGGCGACCTGGTCCGCGTCGCGCACGGCGCGTATCCATATCCGGGGGCCGGGCGTCTGCTCGAGCGCCTCGATGGCGTTCTGCAGCAGGTTGACCAGCACCTGCTCCAGGCGCACGCGCTCGGCGCGCACCGCCAGGCCGTCGCCGATGCCGGCGCGTTCCAGCGCGATGCCGTGCCGGCGCATCTGCGCACCGACCAGCGTCAGCGCGCCGTCGACCACGGCGGCCACCGGCACGGGACCGGAGGAAGCGCCGGAGGATTTGCGCGAGAAGGTTCGCAACTCGTCGGTGATGACGCCTATGCGCTGGGTCAGCGCGGCGATCGACGCCATGTTGCCGCGCGCCCGTTCGACGTTGCCGCGGTCCAGGTAGGCCGCCGAGTTGTCGGCATAGCTGCGGATGGCCGCGACCGGCTGGTTGATCTCATGCGCCACGCCGGCGGTGATCTGGCCCAGGAAGGCCAGCTTGTTGGCTTGCACCAGTTCTTCCTGCAATTTGTGCAGCTCGGCTTCGGCACGGCGCCGGTCTTCCATCTCGGCCCGCAGTTGATCGTTGGCGGCGCGCAGCTCGCCCGTGCGCGCCGCCACGCGCGACTCCAGTTCCTGGCGCGCGGCCGCCTGGGCAAGCACGAGATCGTGGGCACGGTGCCGGCGATGCAGCCAGATCCCCGCCACGAACAGGGCGCACAGCACTAGCAGCGCGGCGGCCACGCGGGCCGATGCGGCCGCCCGCGCCATGGCCTCGCGGGTCGCGCCCAACAGGTGGAACTGCCACGGCGTGCCCGGAACGGGCTCCTGGACGTGCACGAACTCCTGGACGGCCTGTCCGGGCAGGCTCGCCACCACCTGCCCCGGGCGGTCCGAGGCCGCCTGCACCGGCAGGGATGCAAGCGGCGCATCGCCGAACTGCAGGCTGGTCCGCAGCGCGTCCCGCTGCGCCGCCGACAGCGTGCCGTAGACCTGGAAGCGCCAGTCGTCCCTGGACGACAGCAGCACGACGCCGTGCTCGTCGGTCACGAACACCGGATCCGGGAAGCGCCGCCAACCGGCCTCGACGCCGTCGAACTCCACTTTCACAACCACCACCCCCAGTGTCCGGCCGTCCTGCTCCAGTTGCCGGCTCAGGTACAGGCCAGGGTGATTGCTGACATTGCCGAGCGCGAAATATTCCGCCTGGCCGGCATGCGCCGCCCCCTGGAAATAGGGCCTGAAGGCATAGTCCGAGCCCACGAAACTGGTGGGCTGGTTCCAGTTGCTGGCCGCCATGCTCACGCCGCGAGGATCGAGCAGGTAGATGACGGCGGCGCCGGTATCCCGGCTCAGCGCCTCGAACTTGAGATTCAGGGCGCCATAGCGCGCCGGGTCGCCGGTGGCGAGCGCTGCCCGGACCTCGGAATCCTGCGCCAGCACGAATGGCAGCGAACGCTGCTTGTCGAGTTCGGCAGTCAGCAGCGCGACCTTCAGCGCCGCCGCGTTGCGGGCCGCCGCCGCGACCTCCGCGTAGGCCTGCTCGCGGCCTATGCCTCCGGCCGCCCACAGCGCGGCCGCCAGCAGCGCGGCGCCGATCAGGACGAAACAGGCCCATGCGCGGCCATGACCGGGAACCCGGAAGGAAGGCGACGCGGAGGGCGCGTCCGGGCGCGGCGCGAAAGACGAGGACATGGCGACGGACGGGAAGGCAATGTGCGGATTTTCGCACACCAAAACCATGAATGGGCGAAAAACCGCACAACCATCCCGGCAATAGGTGTTCAGCGGGAAAAAATATTCTATTGAATCAATGAGTTACGGATGCAAGACCGGCACCATGGGCCAGGCATGCCGATTGCATAACGAGCGTCAACGAAGCTCCAACGAGCTCGGCATCCGTTGAAAACGAGGCTGCGCGCGCCACGACACCCGGCGGGCAGGCAGCCACTGGAAGGGGACATCCCGATGATCGACATACCCGGCACGGAGCAGGCGCCCGTGCGCAAGAAGAAGTTCTACCAGATCCTGTACGTGCAGGTGCTGTTCGCCATCACGGTGGGCATCCTGCTCGGCCACTTCTACCCACAGATCGGGGAATCGATGAAACCCCTGGGCGATGCCTTCATCAAGCTGGTGAAGATGATCATCGCGCCGGTCATCTTCCTGACGGTCACGACCGGCATCGCCGGCATGCGGGACCTGCAGAAAGTGGGCCGCGTCGTGGGCAAGGCCATGATCTATTTCCTGACCTTTTCCACGCTGGCCCTCATCATCGGCATGGTCGTGGCCAACGTCGTCCACCCTGGCACCGGCCTGCACATCGATCCCGCCACGCTGGACTCGAAGGCGGTGGCCTCGTACTCGGCCAAGGCCCATGACCAGACCCTGGTCGGGTTCCTGATGAACATCATCCCGGACACGGTGGTCAGTGCCTTCGCCAGCGGCGACATCCTGCAGGTGCTGTTCTTCTCCGTGCTGTTCGGCATCTCGCTGGGCGCCGTGGGCGACAAGGGCGCGCCGGTCCTGAATTTCCTGCAATCCATCTCGTCCGCCTTCTTCAGGCTGGTCGCCATCCTGATGAAGGCCGCCCCCATAGGCGCCTTCGGGGCCATGGCGTTCACCATCGGCAAGTACGGCATAGGCTCCATCGCCAACCTGGCGCTGCTGGTCGGAACCTTCTACCTGACCTCGCTGCTGTTCGTGCTTGTGGTGCTAGGCGCGGTGGCCCGGTACAACGGCTTCTCCATCCTGAAGCTGATCCGCTACATCCGCGAGGAACTGCTGCTCGTGCTGGGTACCAGCTCGTCCGAGGCGGCCCTGCCCACGCTGATGGAGAAGATGGAACGCGCCGGCTGCTCCAAGCCCGTGGTCGGCCTGGTCATCCCCACCGGCTATTCCTTCAACCTGGACGGCACCAACATCTACATGACCCTGGCGGCGCTGTTCATCGCCCAGGCGACGGACATCCACCTGTCGCTGGTGGACCAGGTCCTGCTGCTGCTCGTGGCGATGCTCAGTTCCAAGGGCGCGGCGGGCATCACCGGCGCGGGCTTCATCACCCTGGCGGCGACGCTGTCGGTCGTGCCTGCGGTCCCGGTGGCCGGCATGGCGCTGATCCTGGGCATCGACCGCTTCATGTCCGAGTGCCGCGCGCTGACCAACCTGGTGGGCAACGCGGTGGCCAGCATCGTCGTGGCCCGCTGGGAAGGCGAGTTGGACAAGGAGCGCCTGGACCGGGCCCTGAGCGCCTCAGGCGCCCGCCAGATCGAAACCGACCTGGAAGGCGGCGACGCCCTGGTGGCCACGCACCGCTGATCGTATCGCCCCGCGGCCAGCCCGGCCGCGCCACGCAAAAGGCATGCGCGAGCATGCCTTTTTCTTTGTCCGTGACCGCCACCCGAATAATTAACGAATGAAACAATAAACACTCACCACCCCTGAATAATTCTAGGGTTTACACCTGATTCTGATTCATTTTTATTTAACTATATTAAATAAATGGCGATGAATTCCGCCATCCGCCGCGCCCCGAAGAAGCCCATCGACATTCCGCGCGGCCGCCCACGAGGAGGAGACAAGCATGAAGAAACTCTATCTGGCCGGCGGTATGCTCGCCGCCCTGGGAACGCTGCACGGCTGTGGCGGTTCCGACGATCCGGGGCCATCCGTTCAGGAACCCTCCGATCCGCCCCGCCTGGCCTGCGCCGAGATCACGGCGGCCGCGCTGGGGATCCCCCGCCTGGAACTGGACGCCCCCGAAACCGTCGCCGCGGCCGCCGCCGACAATCCCGCGCAGTCCGTTCCCGCCCACTGCCGCCTGAAAGGCCGGCTGAACCTGCGCAACAGCGACGTCGACGGCAAGACCTACGCCATCGGTTTCGAACTGCGCATGCCGGACACCTGGAACGGCCGCTTCTTCTTCCAGGGCGGAGGCGGCACGGATGGTGCCGTCAATCCGGCCCTGGGCGCGCTGACGGGGGCGGGCGCTTCCACCAACGCGCTGTCCATGGGATTCGCCGTCGCCAGCACCGACGGCGGCCATACCAGCGAAAGCGAACCCATCGTCGGCGGCTCGCTGTTCGGCCTCGACCCGCAGGCCCGCGTGGACTACGGCTATAACGCGGTCGGCACCGTCACCCCGACCGCGAAGGCCATCCTCAAGCGCTTCTACGGACGCGGCGCCGAGCACTCCTATTTCGTCGGCTGCTCGAACGGCGGCAGGCAGGCCATGGTGGCCGCCTCGCGCTTCGCCGACCAGTTCGACGGCATCGTCGCCGGCAACCCGGGCTTCAACCTGCCCCAGGCCGCCGTGCAGCACGCCTGGGACAACCAGGCCTTCGCCGCGGCCGCGCCGCGCACCGGCGAAGGCCGCCCCATCATCAGCCAGGCATTCTCGTTCCAGGACATGCAATTGGTGGCGGACCGGACGGTAGCCGCCTGCGACGCGCTGGACGGCGCGGCCGACGGCATGATCGACGATCCGGTGGCCTGCAAGGCCGTCTTCAAGCCCGAGACCCTGACCTGCGCCGGCGCCAAGACCGACGCCTGCCTCAGCGCGCCGCAGGTGGATGCGTTGAAGAAGGTATTCGGCGGCCCGAAGAACAGCAAGGGCGAGGCCTTGTACGCCGACTGGCCGTACGACGCCGGCGTGGCCACCATGGGCTGGCGTTTCTGGAAACTGGGCACGTCGACCACCGAAGTTCCCAATTCACTGATCGCGACCCTGGGCGGCGGCTCCCTGCCCTATGTGTTCACCACCCCGCCCACCCAGGTGCGCGGCACCGGCACGCAGGTCATCGACTACCTGTTGGGCTTCGACTTCGATACCGACGCGCCGAAGATCTTCGCGACCACCCCGGTCTACACCGAATCGCCGATGAGCTTCATGACGCCGCCCGATCCGACAAACCTGGGCACCCTGAAAGCCCGGGGCGGCAAGATGATCGTCTACCACGGCAACAGCGATCCGGTGTTCTCGGTGAACGACACCATCGCCTGGTACCAGGGCCTGCGCCGCGCGCACGCCGACGCCGCGGACTTCGCCCGCCTGTTCACGATACCGGGCATGAACCACTGCAGCGGCGGCCCGGCCACCGACAAATTCGACATGGTGGCGGCCATCGTGGACTGGGTCGAAAAGGGTGTCGCCCCGGCCTCGATCCCGGCCTCCGCCCGCGCCGGCTCCGACGCCCCCTGGCCCGGCCGCACCCGCCCCCTGTGCCCCTACCCCCAGCAGGCCCGCTACACCGGCAGCGGCTCGCTGGAAGATGCGAAGAACTTCCGCTGCGTCACGCCAGCCTCCTGAGCCGCACCCTGTCCCCCACAAGGGGGCCAGGCCAAAAAAAAGCCCCCACGCAAGTGGAGGCTTTCAGACCATGGGCACGGTGGATCCGGCTCCGCCGGTCCACCAGTGCCGCCCGGGGGACCCGGCGCCGGGCCATCCCAAGGCGGGTCCCCGCCCCCTCGGGGGGCTGCCGCGTAGCGGCTGGGGGCTCACCATGCCGGACGCGCGTAAGCGCGTAGGGGGACTAAACCATCAAGCCCGCTTAACTTTCTCGAGCATCTTGAAAATACCCTTCGGCGCCCCAACAAAAAGACGTTTGAAGGGCTTGCCCAGGCAACGGCGCTCAAGGGTGTTGCGGCGCGTGCGTTTCTTTTCCGCCATGTCGATCTCCAGTCATTGAATCCGGCTAACCCGCTATTCTAGCGGATTTTCTTCCGTTTCCGTCAAGCCGTTCAATGCTGGACCGCGCCGCCGGCGACACCGCCGACGACTTCCGTCGTTTTCTGCTCGGCCTTGCCCAGAACCCGCCCCAGGGCCTTTTCGGTCTGGTGCGAAACGACCCGCCAGGTATGGCCGACTTCGGGAATGGTATGGACGGCGATGGTGCCGACCGTCAGGGCAAGCGCGATGGCGACCAGCACCGCCACGCGCAGGCTGCGCGGCGGAGGCGGGACGTCGCCGAGCGTGGGCGGCGGGATGTACATCCCGGCCTCGGCTCCCAACAGGTCCAGAGGTGAGGATTTGCGCTTGCTCATAAGCAATATCGTAACCCGGCCGCCCTTTTGCCGCCGTACCTTCCTGTTACCCAATCTTGTCAAACGTTGCGATTTTCGCAGCATCCGCTAAACGGCTACGATTGAAGAATCGCCGGCCTTCTTCCGGCACGTGAAACGAACGATGTCCTCCGCCCCCAACTCCCCCGATGCCCCCCAGGAAACCGCCGCCGAACCCGAGATCCGGGTGGTTGGCGCGCGCCAGAACAACCTGAAGAACCTGAGCCTGACCATCCCCACCAACGAACTCGTGGTGGTGACCGGTGTTTCCGGCTCGGGCAAGAGTTCGCTGGTCTTCGACACGCTGTACGCCGAAGGCCAGCGCCGCTACGTCGAGACCTTCTCGCCGTACGCGCGCCAGTTCCTGGATCGCATGGACAAGCCGCAGGTCGACCGCATCGAGGGCATCCCGCCGGCCATCGCGATCGACCAGACCAATCCGGTGCGCACGTCGCGCAGCACGGTCGGCACCATGACCGAGCTGAACGACCACCTGAAGCTGCTGTACGCGCGGGCCGGCCGGCTGTTCTGCCGCCAGTGCGCACGGCCGGTGCAAAAGGACACGCCCGATTCCATCCACGCGTCGCTGGCCCGCCGCTCGGCCGAAGCCGGCGACCCGCGTCTGGTCGTGACCTTCCCGGTCCAGGTGCCGGCCAACTACAGCGAGGACGAGATCCGCGGCTTCCTGGAACGCCAGGGCTACACGCGGGTGCACGCCAAGCGCAAGGTCGGCACCGGCAAGAACGCGGTGCAACTGCTGGACGTGGTCCAGGACCGGTTCCGTTTCGGCAATGTCGAGCGGGCGCGGGTGATGGAGGCGCTGGACGCCGGCCTGCGGCTGGGAGCCGGCCGGGTGGACGTGCGCGTGGTGGACGAGGAAGGCCAGGAAACCGCGCTGTGGAAGTTCAGCGACGAAATCCATTGCGCCGACTGCGACATCGCCTATTCCACCCCGACCCCCAGCTCGTTCTCGTTCAATTCGCCGCTGGGTGCCTGCGAGGCCTGCCGCGGCTTCGGCCGGGTGATAGGCGTGGACTACGGCCTGATCATCCCCGACGAGAGCAAGACCCTGCGCGGGGGCGCCATCCGCCCCTGGCAGACCGCCAGCTACAAGGAATGCCAGGACGACCTGGTGAAATACGCCGCCCGCGCAGGCATCCCCCTGGACGTACCCTGGCGCAAGCTGACCGAGGCCCAGCGCGAGTGGGTGCTGCAGGGCACGCCCGACTGGAAGGGCGGCAACGACGCCTGGAAACACCAGTGGTACGGCGTGAAGCGCTTCTTCGACTGGCTGGAGACCAAGGCCTACAAGATGCACATCCGCGTGCTGCTGTCGAAGTATCGCGCGTACACGCCGTGCACGGCCTGCAACGGCGCCCGCCTCAAGCCCGACTCGCTGCTGTGGCGGGTGGGCACCAAGGCCGAGGCCGACCAGGTGCTGCCCGAGTCCGACGGGCGCTATACCCGCTTCCGGCCGGTGAACGTGTCCTGGAGCAACGCCACCCTGGCGGCCCTGCCGGGACTGTCCATCCATGACCTGATGCTGCTGCCCATCGAGCGGGTGCGCGCCTTCTGCGACGCCCTGCACTTCGAGGGCGTGATGGATGCGGCCACCGAACTGCTGCTGCAGGAAGTGCGCGCGCGGCTGAAGTTCCTGTGCGACGTGGGCCTGGGCTACCTGACGCTGGACCGCCAGAGCCGCACCCTGTCGGGCGGCGAAGTGCAGCGGATCAACCTGACCACCGCGCTGGGAACGTCCCTGGTCAACACCCTGTTCGTGCTGGACGAGCCGTCCATCGGCCTGCATCCGCGCGACATGAACCGCATCGTCGAGGTCATGCACCGGCTGCGCGACGCGGGCAACTCGCTGGTGGTGGTGGAACACGATCCGCAGGTCATGCTGGCGGCCGACCGCGTCATCGACATCGGCCCGGGGCCGGGCGAGCGCGGCGGCAACATCGTCTTCAACGGTTCGCCGGCGCAATTGCGCAAGGCGCAGACGCTGACCGGCGACTACCTGTCGGGCCGCCGCCACGTGGCGGCCCCGCGTCCCATGCCGGTCAACGCCAACACGCCCCGGCTGATCGTCGAGGGCGCGCGCGAACACAACCTGAAGAACGTGACGGTGGAGTTCCCGCTGGGGCGCCTGGTGTGCGTGACGGGCGTGTCGGGATCGGGCAAGTCGACGCTGATCCAGGACGTGCTCTACCCCGCCCTGCTCAAGCTCAAGGGCAAGCCCACCGAGGCCGCCGGCGCGCACGACCGCATCCTGGGCGACGACTGGATCACCGAGGTGGTCATGGTCGACCAGTCCCCCATCGGCAAGACGGCCCGCTCCAACCCGGCCAGCTACGTGGGCGCGTTCGACGGCGTGCGCAAGCTGTTCGCGCAGGCGCGGCTGTCCAAGGAGCGCGACTACACGGCCGGCATGTTCAGCTTCAACGCCGGCGACGGCCGCTGCCCGACCTGCGGCGGCACCGGCTTCGAGCACGTCGAGATGCAGTTCCTGTCCGACGTGTACCTGCGCTGCCCCGACTGCGACGGCACCCGTTTCCGGCCCGAGATCCGCGAGGTCACCATCGAGCGCAAGGGCCGGGCGGCCTCGATCTCCGACGTGCTGGAAATGACCGTGACCGAGGCCCTGGACTTCTTCGAGGGCGAGCGCGACATCCAGTACGGCCTGGCGCCGCTGGCCGACGTGGGCCTGGAATACGTGCGCCTGGGCCAGCCGGTGCCGACCCTGTCGGGCGGCGAGGCCCAGCGCCTGAAGCTGGCCGGCCACCTGGCCGAGGCGGCGCGCTCGGGCATTTCCACCATCGGCGCCAAACTGTCGAAGAAAGGCAGCCTGTTCCTGTTCGACGAGCCCACGACCGGCCTGCACTTCGACGACATCTCGCGCCTGATGGGCGCCTTCCGCAAGCTGCTGGCGGCCGGCCACACGCTGGTCGTGATCGAACACAACCTGGACGTGATCCGGGCCTCGGACTGGCTGATCGACCTGGGTCCGGAAGGCGGCGACGCCGGCGGGGAAATCCTGGCCACCGGCACGCCGCAGGCCATCATGGACCACCCGGCCTCGCACACCGGCCGCGCGCTGCGGGAATACGAAGCCGAGATCGGCAGCCTGGCCGACGCCCAGGCCGCGGCCGCCGCGCCGGCAACCGCCGTGGCCGAGCGCTTCGAACCCTATGTGGTGGCGCGCAACGACGAGCCCGCGGGCGTGCCGCTGCAGAACCTGCTGTCCCGCCGCCGCCACGCCGCGCGCGCGATCGAGATCAAGAATGCCCGCGAGCACAACCTGAAGAACGTCGACGTCGAGATCCCGCGCAACACCTTCACGGTCATCACCGGCGTGTCGGGCTCGGGCAAGTCGACGCTGGCCTTCGACATCCTGTTCAACGAGGGGCAGCGCCGCTACCTGGAATCGCTGAACGCGTACGCGCGCTCCATCGTCCAGCCGGCGGGCAAGCCGGACGTGGACGCCATCTTCGGCATCCCGCCCACCGTGGCGATCGAGCAGCGCACCAGCCGCGGCGGCCGCAAGTCGACCGTGGCCACGATGACCGAGACCCATCACTTCATGCGCCTGCTGTACATGAAGCTGGGTACCCAGTACTGCCCCAATTGCGACATCCCGGTCGAGCCCCAGACCTTCGATCTGATCGTCAGCCGCATCATGCGCGAGCTCAAGGGCCAGCACATAGGCGTGCTGGCGCCGCTGGTCAGCGCGCGCAAGGGCTATTACACCGACCTGGCCAAGTGGGCGTCGAACAAGGGCTACACCCACCTGCGCGTGGACGGCGCCTTCATCCCGACCGCGAAGTGGCCCCGGCTGGACCGCTTCAAGGAACACGACATCGACCTGCCGGTGGCCGACCTGGTGGTCGATCCGGCCAACGAGGCCGCGCTGCGGGCCGCCGTGCACGAGGCGCTGGAACACGGCCATGGCGTGATGAGCGTGGCCTGGCCACTGCAGAAGCTGCGCGTGGAGATGGCCAGCGGCGTCGAGGCGCCGGCGCCCGACCTGGAACAACGCGTGTTCTCGGTCAAGCGCGCCTGCCCCTCGTGCGGCCTGAGCTTCCCCGAGCCCGATCCGCGCATGTTCTCGTACAACTCCAAGCACGGCTGGTGCCCGTCCTGCTTCGGCACCGGCGTCAAGCTGCAGGGCTTCGACGCCGAGCAGACCGGCGAGGAAACCGCTTGGAACGCCTGGTACGAAGGCGAGGTCCAGCCCTGCGGCGATTGCCACGGGCAGCGCCTGAACCGCAACGCGCTGGCGGTGCGCTGGCGCGATCGCTCCATCGCGCAATTGTCGTCGCTGGCCGTGCGCGATGCCGGCGCCTTCTTCCGCGACCTGGAAACCTCGGGCCGCGAGGCCGACATCGCGCGGGACATCCTGGCCGAGCTGCGCAGCCGGCTGGAGTTTCTGGAAGAAGTCGGCCTGGGCTACCTGGCGCTGGACCGCGCCGCGCCGACGCTGTCCGGCGGCGAGGCCCAGCGCATCCGCCTGGCCGCGCAGCTGGGCTCCAACCTGCAGGGCGTGTGCTACGTGCTGGACGAACCGACCATCGGCCTGCACCCGCGCGACAACCGCATCCTGCTGAACGCGCTGTCGCGGCTGGAAGGCAAGGGCAACACGCTGGTGGTGGTCGAGCACGACGAGGACACCATCCGGCGCGCCGCCCACGTGATCGACATCGGCCCGGGCGCCGGGGTGCGGGGCGGCACCGTGGTCGCCCAGGGCCGGGTGCAGGACATCATCGCCAATCCCGCGTCGCTGACGGGCAAGTACCTGGCCCATCCCCTGCAGCATCCGCTCCAGCCCCGGCGCCCGGTGGGCGACGACACGCCGCGCATCGCGGTGCGCAAGGCGCGCCTGCACAACCTGCGCGACGTCGACGCCAGCTTCCCCGTCGGCCGGCTGACCGTCGTGACCGGCGTGTCGGGCTCGGGCAAGTCGACGCTGGCGCGCGACGTGCTGCTGGACAACCTGCAACGCCGCGTGGGCAAGGACGCCGCCGGGCAGAGCGGCTGGACCGGCTGCGCCGGCATCGATGGCTGGAAAGGCATCGACCGCGTGCTGGAGGTCGACCAGACCCCCATCGGCAAGACGCCGCGCTCCTGCCCCGCCACCTACGTGGGCTTCTGGGACACCATCCGCAAGCAGTTCGCCGACACGATGGAGGCGCGCATGCGCGGCTGGACCGCCGGGCGCTTCAGCTTCAACACCGGCGAGGGACGTTGCCCGGTCTGCGAAGGCCAGGGCATGCGCACCATCGAGATGAACTTCCTGCCGGACGTGAAGGTGCCCTGCGACGCCTGCAACGGCGCGCGCTTCAACCGCGAGACCCTGGCCGTGCACCTGCGCGGCAAGAGCGTGGGCGAGGTGCTGGCGATGGAAATCGACGATGCCGTCGAATACTTCGCCGCCCATCCGTCCATCCTGAACCCGCTGCAACTGCTGCAGAGCGTGGGGCTGGGCTACCTGACGCTGGGCCAGCCCTCGCCCACGCTGTCGGGCGGCGAGGCGCAGCGCATCAAGCTGGTGACCGAGCTGGCCAAGGCCAGGCTGGACGAAGGCACGATGCGCACCGGCCGCGCCTACAAGGCGCCGCACACGCTGTACGTGCTGGACGAACCCACCGTGGGCCTGTCCATGGCGGACGTGGAAAAGCTGATACGCGTGCTGCACCGGCTGGTGGACGCCGGCAACACGGTGGTGGTGATCGAGCACAATCTCGACGTCATCGCCGAGGCCGACTGGCTGCTGGACATGGGTCCCGAGGGCGGCAACGAGGGCGGCCAGGTGGTCGTGCAGGGCACGCCCGAACACGTCATGGCGCAGCGCGCGCGCTCGCATACCGGCCGGGTGCTGGCCGAGTTCATGGTGCCGCAGGAAGCGGCCGCCAAGGCGTCCTGAGCATGCGGCCGCAGTTGATCGAAACCATCCGGGTCGAGGACGACGGCCGCATGCCGCTGCTGCCCTGGCACCTGGAGCGGCTCGGCGCCTCGTGCTCCGAACTGGCCTACCACTGGTCGGTGGACGCGGTGCAGCGGGCCATCGCCCGGGCCGCCGCCGGGCTGCCCGAAGGCGTCGGGCATCGCATGCGCGTGCTCATCGCGGACAACGGCAGCGTCGAGGTCGAGGCCTCGGCGCTGCCGCCGCTGCCGCCCCGCCCCCGCGTGGCGCTCGCCCCCGAACGCCTGGACTCGGGCACGGCGCTCCTGCGCCACAAGACCACGTGGCGGCCCTGGTACGAAAGCGCGGCGGCCTGGCTGGCCGGCCACCCCGACCACTTCGACCTGCTGTACCTGAACGAACGCGACGAGCTGTGCGAAGGCAGCCGCACCAACGTCCATCTGCTGCTGGACGGCCGCTGGGTCACGCCGCCGGTATCCTGCGGCCTCTTGCCCGGCGTGCAGCGCGCCGCGCTGCTGGACGAGGAAAAGGTGGAAGAAGCCGTGGTGACGCGCGCCGACCTGGGCCGGGCGCAGGGGCTGCGGCTGTCCAACGCCCTGCGCGGCTGGTTCGACGTGATCCTGGATTAGCGCGCCGCCGGAAACACCACCCGCAGCACCTCATGCGCCGCCGCCAGCCCCATGGCGGCGGTCACGGTGACCGCCGAGCCGTAGCCCGCGCAGGACAGGCCCTGCGGCGCCCCGGCCGGCGCGTCCACGTCCTGGGACCAGGCCGCCGGAAGCCGCGCGGGCTGGTCCACCCACAGGGAACGCACCTTCATCTTCGGCACCCGGCGCGCCGGCTTGCCCGCGGCGGTCGATGCCTTGGGATAGCCGTGCTGGCGCCGGAGCTGGTTGCGGATCTTGGCCAGCAGCGCGTCGTTGACCGCTTCCGACAGGTCGCCCGCGCGCAGCGCCAGGGGATCCGTCTTGCCGCCCGCCCCGCCGCACACCACCAACGGCGCGCCGCTGCGCCGGACATGCAGGATCATGGCGATCTTGGCCGACACCTGGTCGGTGCAATCCAGCACTACGCTGGCCTCGTCCGCCAGCAGCCGCGCGACATTGCCGGGATCGAGGAAATCGTCGACCAGGTTCAGCACGCACTGCGGGGAGATGTCGCGGATGCGGTCGGCCATGGCCTCGACCTTGGACTGCCCCAGCGTGCGGCCCAGGGCATGGACCTGGCGGTTGATGTTGGATTCGGCGATGTGGTCCAGGTCGATCAGCGTCAGCGTGCCGATACCGCTGCGGGCCAGCGCCTCGGCCGCCCACGATCCCACCCCGCCCAGCCCCACCACGGTGGCGCGCGCGGCGCGCAGCGCGTCCAGGGCGCCCGCCCCGTACAGGCGGTCCAGCCCGCCGAAGCGGCGCTCGCTGTCGATGTCGCAGCTCATGACGGAAACTCCGGAAGGGGAAGGCGAGAAGGCATGGGAACGGCGCGCGCGGCCGGAACGAAGACGGCTCCGATGTTAGCAGCCCGCCGGACCGCCCTCTTCGCGGGCCCCGGGGGTTAGAATGGACCCACCACAAGAAACTGCCGCGAGACCACGGCGACATTTTTCCCGCCCCCTCCCATCTTGCCTGCACCCACGCCGCGCCAGGACGCCCCCGCCCCCGAGCCGCACGCCGCGCCGCTCGACGACCGCGGTGTCGCCGTCTTCTGCACGCTGGCGATCCTGAGCCACATGGCGCTGACCGGCGGCCGGGTGACGGTCTCGCTGGGCGCGCTGGCGCAGGGCGCCTCCAGTTTCACCGTGGGCGTGCTGATGGCGCTGTTCGCGCTGGTCCCCATGCTGTTGTCGGTCCACACCGGCCGCTGGGTCGACCACATCGGCGCGCGGCGCCCGCTGCGCATGGGCGTGGGCCTGCTGATCGCGGGCAGTCTGCTGCCCTTTCTCCTGCCCCGCACGCAGGTGCTGTTCCTGTCCAGCTGCCTGACCGGCATAGGCTGCATGGTGTGCCAGATCGCGGTGCAGAACGTCATGGGCATCCATGCCACGCCCGACCGGCGCATCCTGAATTTCTCGCGCCTGTCCCTGTCGCTGTCGATTTCCGGCTTCGGCGGCCCGCTGGTGGCCGGCCTGTCCATCGACCACCTGGGCGTGCGCTGGGCCTTCGGCGTGCTGCTGCTGTGCCAGCTGGGCGCGCTGGGATTGCTGCTGCGGCAGCAGCACCGGCTGCCGCGCGCCGCCGGCAACACCCGGCCGGCCTCGCGCGAACAGGTCAGCGACCTGCTGGCCAGTCCCACGCTGCGCCGCGTGTTGATCGCCACGGCCCTGTTGTCGGGCGCCTGGGACCTGAATTCCTTCATGGTGCCGATCTTCGGCGCCTCGATCGGCCTGTCGGCCACGACCATAGGCGTCATCCTGTCCGCCTTCGCCGTGGCCACCTTCGTCATCCGCATGCTGCTGCCGTGGATACAGCGGCGCATGGCGCCCTGGACCCTGCTGCGCACCGCCATGTTCACCGCCAGCGCGGTCTACGTGCTGTACCCGTTCTTCCGCGACGTTCCCATCCTGATCATGCTGGCCTTCCTGCTGGGCCTGGCGCTGGGCAGCGGCCAGCCCAGCCTGCTGGCGCTGCTGCACACGCATGCGCCGCCCGGCCGCGCCGCCGAGGCGCTGGGGCTGCGCATGGCGACCATCAACGGCGGCCAGTTCGTGCTGCCGCTGGCCTTCGGCAGCCTGAGCGCGCTGGCCGGCCTGGGACTGCCCTTCTGGACCGTGGCCGCCTGCCTGCTGGCGGGCGGCATCTTCAACCGCTCGCCCAAGCGCCCCGTGGCCACGCGGCGCGGCCCGGCCAACTGAGGCGCCAGGCCCGCGCCTAGGCCTGCTGGGCTCGTTGCACCATGCGCAGGGCACGCTGCCGCAGTTCGCGCGCCGCCGGCTCGATCCTGGGATCGACCATGCGGCCGCCGGTCTTCACCACGCGGCCGTCGACGATGACCGTATCGATATCGGCGGGCGTCGCCTGCAGGACCAGGGTGCCGACCGGATCCAGCATGGGGGCGGTCGCGACGCTGTCGCTGCGGATCAGCAGCAGGTCGGCCCGCTTGCCCGGGGTGATGGAGCCCGTCACGTCGCCCAGCCCCAGCGCCTTTGCGCCATCGGCCGTCGCCAGGCCCAGCATGTCGCGCGCCGACACCGCCTTGGCGGCCGGCGCCTTGCCCGTCTCGGCGAAGGACTGCGCGTTCAGGCGCGCGATCTCGGCGGCCAGGGCGGTGCGCATCTGCGTCATCATGCCGCCGCCGAAGGCCGACGGGATGTCCGTTCCCAGGCTGACAGGCATGCGGCCGCGCGCGGCCTTCCAGATTGCCGGATGCCCGTGGCCGCAGTGCAGTTCCGCCTCGGGGGTGCTGACCAGGCAGGCGCCCTGGTCCGCCGCCAGCCTGAACTCGCCGGCATCCAGGTCGTTGGCGTGCACCAGTTGCAGCCTGCCGTCCAGGAGGCCTTGCTGCGCCAGCGTGGCGATCAGCCCCTTCTTGCGCTGCGCGTAGATGGGCGCCGCGCAATGGAAGGACGTCAGTACCTGCAGGTCGCGCAGCATGCGCATGTCGGCGAAGGCGGGCTCCAGCGGCATGAAGTCGGGCCCGGGCAGGCAGGCTCCCAGCATCACGCGCCCCTGGTCGGACGACAGCCGCCCCACGCGCAGCGAACGGGCGTGCTCCAGCATGCGGCGCAGCGGCGCGTCCGAGCCCTGCGGCGTACGGGCGGCGATGGTGTAGGCGAAGATGGCCCGCACGCCGGAATCCAGCAGGCCGTCCACCGCCGCTTCCGCATGCTCGGGCGTCATGGCCTCGCGGTTCCAGTCCATCAACGTGGTGGTGCCCAGCGACATCTGCTCCAGCGCGCCCACGTACTCCGCCAGCCGCACGTCGTCCGGGCTCATGCGGTTGGAATACTTGAGCACCAGCGTGCTGTAGTAGTCCGCGAAGGTATGTTCCGTGGACACGCCGCGCTGCATGGTCTGGGCAAGGTGGATGTGGCCGTTCACGAATCCGGGCGACACGATCATGCCGGTGCCGTCGATGACCGCGGCGCCCGACGGCGCGGACAGGTTGCGGCCGACCTCGGCGATGCGGCCATCCACGACCAGGACGTCGGCCATCGGCATGTCGCCCAGGCGGGCGTCCATGGAAACCACATACCCGCCGCGCACCAGGAAATCGCGCCGGGCGGGGCGATCCGCCGCAGGGGCGGCTGCCGCCCAGGCCGGCCAGACGGTGGCCGCGCCGGCGGCGGCCTTCATGAAGCTCCTGCGTTCCATCTCCTCTCCTTTTTTTGTCTATAAGAATGATTTGCAATCGATAGCATTTATAATGCTATCGATTGCAAATGGACATCCTATCGTTTCCCCCAGCCCGCCGCCGGGCCGGCGCGGGCGGCCCTAAAATGAAGGCGTCTGCCGCCTTTTCGAACACCGCGTGTCCCCCGAGACGTTTCCCCCCGAATACCACCCGTTGCTGCTTACCGAAGCCCAGCGCCAGGCTTCCATGGACGCGGCCCTGAGCGCCTGGCGCCCGGGCGACGACGTCTGGCTGTACGCCTATGGCTCGCTCATCTGGAACGCCGGCTTCCCCCTGCAGGAACGGCGCCAGGCGGTCGTGCGCGGCTACCACCGTTCGCTGTGCCTGTGGTCGCGCATCAACCGGGGAACGGTGTCCGCACCGGGCCTGGTATTCGGCCTGAACCGGGGCGGCAGTTGCCGGGGCTTCGTGCTGCGCATCGCCGCCGCCGACGTCCGGCCCGTCTTCGCGGTCTTGTGGGAACGCGAGATGATGATGGGTTCCTACCTGCCCCGCTGGCTGCGTTGCGAGACCGCCCAGGGGCCCGTCGACGCGCTGGCCTTCGTGATCGACCGGCGCGGCACGGGCTATGCCGGCGGCCTGCAGGAAACGGAGCTGCTGGCTGCCATCCGCCGGGGCCACGGGCGCTACGGCGCCTGCGTGGACTACGTGCTGGACACCGCGCGGGCGCTGCGCACCCACGGGATACGCGATCGCGCGCTGGAACGCCTGGCGCGCCGCCTGGCCGCCACGGGCGAGGACGGCGGCGGCGACCCGGTATAGTGAGGGCTGTAGTCTTTTCTTTCCGCCGACCATGTCCATCGCCGACATCCGCCAGAACTACCAGCAGGGCGCCTTGCTGGAAGCCGACGCTCCCGCCTCGCCGTTCGAATTGTTCGGAGCCTGGTTCGGCCGCGCCGTCACCGACCAGTTGCCCGACCCCAATGCCATGACGCTGGCCACCGTGGACGAACGCGGCCGCCCGGCCGCGCGCACCGTGCTGCTCAAGGGCTACGACGAACGCGGCTTCGTGTTCTATACCAACTACCAATCGCGCAAGGGCCGGGACCTGGCCCACCTGCCCTATGCCAGCCTGCTGTTCTTCTGGCCCGTCCACGAACGGCAGATCCGTATCGAGGGCCGGGTGGAACGGACCTCGGACCAGGAGTCGGACACCTATTTCCACAGCCGGCCGCTGGCCTCGCGCATCGGCGCCTGGGCCTCGGACCAGAGCACCGAAATCCCCGACCGCGACGTGCTGCGCGCGCGGGAGACGCAATTGCGGGCCGAGCTGGGCGAGCATCCTCCGCGCCCCGCCCATTGGGGCGGATACCGCGTGGTGCCGGACTCTATCGAGTTCTGGCAGGGCCGGCCGTCGCGCCTGCACGACCGGCTGGTCTATCGTCCTCTGGCCGCAGGGGGCTGGCGCATCGTGCGCCTGGCGCCTTGATCGCCGCATGACCCCGCAGGACCAGTCTCCCGGTCCGGACGAGCCGGCGGACGACGAGAACGGCGCGCAGCGCTCGTTCTTCGACGACGCGCCCGCCAGGCCGCCCGCCAAGGCCAAGGGCCGGGCCAGGACGATTCCCGCCGCCGAGCATCCCGACGCGCTGCGCCAGCTCGGCGCCGCGATGCCCGCACAGTTGCACCTGGGAACCTCGTCCTGGGCCTTCGCCGGCTGGAATGGCATCGTCTACGGCGCCAAGGCCAGCGAATCGCTGCTGTCGCGCGAAGGCCTGCCGGCCTACTCGTCCCATCCGCTGCTCAATAGCGTCAGCCTGGACCGCACCTTCTACGCGCCGCTGACCGCCGAACAGTACGCCCACTACGCGAACCAGGTGCCCACGGGTTTTCGCTTCGTCGTCAAGGCGCCCAACCTGGTGACCGACGCCGTCCTGCGCGACGATCGCGGCGTGCCGGCCGGCCCCAATCCCAGCTTCCTGAACCCGGTGCTGGCCACCGACCATTTCGTGACGCCCTGCCTGGAGGGCCTGGGCACGAAGGCGGGCCCGCTGGTGTTCCAGTTCTCGCCGCTGCCCCCCGAGATCCTGGGCGATCCCGCCGGCTGGGTCGCCCGCCTGTCGGCGTTCCTGGCCGCACTGCCTGCGCTGCCCGCCTCGCAGGGCCACGAACGCCCGTTCTACGCGGTGGAGTTCCGCGACCCGCAGGCGGTCACGCCGCGCATGATGAAGATGCTGGCGGAGCGCGGCGTGCGCTACTGCGTCGCCATCCATGCGCGGATGCCGTCGGCGGCGCGCCAGATGCAGGCCGTGGCGGCGACCGGCCCCGGCCCGCTGGTGGTGCGCTGGAGCCTGCTGGCGGGCCAGCGCTACGAAGCGGCCAAGGCGCGCTTCTCGCCCTTCGACAAGATCCAGGTCCAGGATCCCGAAACGCGGCGGGTCCTGGCCGAAGCCGCGCTGGCCGCCCACGCCGCGGGCCAGCCGGCCTGGATCGTGGCCAACAACAAGGCCGAGGGCAGCGCGCCCCTGACGCTCGAGCTGCTGGCAAGGGAAATCGCGACACGCTCCGCGCCGCCCGGATAGAATGAGGGATTACAGCAACATCAGCCACGCAACCCGCGACCTGGGTGCGTCAGCCCTCCCCCCTGGATGCCCGCAGCTCTTCCGGACTTCGACTCCACCGCCTTCCGCTCCGCCCTGGGCCGCTTCGCCACCGGCGTGACGGTCGTCACCGCCATGGGCCCCGACGGCCATCCTGTCGGCCTGACGGTCAGTTCATTCAATTCGGTGTCGCTATCGCCGCCGCTGGTGCTGTGGAGCCTGTCGCTCACCTCCGGATCCCTGCAGGCCCTCGAAGCGGCCAGCCATTACGCGGTGAACGTGCTGGCGGCCGACCAGATCGACGTCGCCCGGCGCTTCGCCACGCGCGGCCATGCCGCCGACCGCTACGCGCACGTCACCTGGCGGCCCGGCAGGCATGGCGCCCCGCTGATAGACGGTTGCACGGCGTGGTTCGAATGCTATAACCGCAGCAGGTACCGCGAAGGCGATCACTGCATCTTCGTCGGCGAAGTCGAGCATTGCGGTCACACCGATGCCATGCCGCTGGTGTTCCATGCCGGAGGCTTCGACCTGACGCCGCAGCGCACGCGCAAGACTCCTTGACCCCATGACCGCCAGGCTTTCCATGCATCGTCGCACCGTCCTCGCCCTGCTCTGCGCCCTGTCCCTGACCGCCTGCAACGGCTATTTCGGCTCGTCCGACGATGACAGCGGCGGCGGCGGTGGAGGCGGCGGGGGCAACAGCGACGCCCAGGGCATCTGGACCGGCAACCTCACCAGCGACACCTTGTCGCTGAGCATGCTGGTCACGCCCAGCAACGAACTGTGGGCCATGTCCTGGAGCGAGGGCTTCAGCCAGGTGCGGCGCATGACCCGCGGCACCGGGTCCCTGAACGGCAAGGCCTTCACCGGCACGGGCAAGACCTTCGGCACCGGCGACACCACGGTCGAGACGGCCAACCTGACCGGGACGGTCACCAGCGCGTCCAGCTTCGACGGCAACCTGGGCCAGAACGTGACCTTCACGTCCAGCTTCAACAGCCAGTACAACGATGCCTTCGACCTGGCCAACTACGCCGGAACGTGGACGGGCCGCGACAGCACCAGTTCCGCCGTCACGATCACCGTGCAGTCCAATGGCGATTTCTCGGCCCGCTCGTCCATCAGCGGCCGGCCGGACACCTGCAACATCAACGGCGCGCTGGCCAGGGCTTCCTCGGGCAAGAACTACGCGACCACGACCTTCTCGTTCGGCAGCGCCACGAACTGCCTGAGCCAGCACGCGGGCGCCAGCATGCAGGGCGTGGCGATACGGTTGACGGAAAAGGACAAGCAGCCGCTGCTGCTGATCATGGCGACCAACAGCGGCCAGTCGGCGGGCTGGTTCGCCTACGCGCGCAAGCAGTAGATCAGGCCTCGCCCGACCCCACGGCCGCCCGTCCCAGGCGGTCGCGCACCGCCGTCCAGGCGGGCGCCGCGGGCGGCTGCTCGAACAGCAGGACATCCACTCCCTTGCCGTCCAGTTCGCGCAGGGTCGCGTACAGCGCCTGCGCATAGCGTTCGGGATCGGCGGGCGCCTCTAGCCAGCAGGCCGCGCCGCCCGGATCCTGGCGGGACCAGACCCCCGCCGAGCGGCCACGCGCCGCCTCGGCGGCGATCTCGTCCGCGAGCCGGCCGGCGTCGACCAGCCTGAGCGGCGTGCGCGGCGCATAGTGCGCCGACAGCGATCCCGATACGCGCGGCACCGGGCGTTGCGCGTCCATCTGGGCGCGGGTCAGCACGGGGCTGCCCAGCACCTCGGACAGGGCCAGGGCCGAGACATGGCCCGGACGCAGCAGGATGGGGATCTGGGTGGAGACGTCGACGATGGTCGACTCGATGCCGACTTCGCAGGGCCCGCCGTCCAGCACCAGCGGCACCGCGTCGCCGAACTCGTCGGCCACGTGAGCCGCCGTGGTCGGGCTGACCCGGCCGAAGCGGTTGGCCGACGGCGCGGCCAGGCCGCCGCCGAACGCGGCCAGGAGGGCCTGCGCGGCCGGATGCGAGGGACAGCGCAGCCCGACCGTGTCCTGCCCGCCCGTGACGGCATCCAGCACCCCGGCGGCGCGCGGCAGGATCAGCGTCAGCGGCCCGGGCCAGAATGCGTCCATCAGCCGGCGGGCGGCCTCCGGAATGCTGGCGGCCCAGCGCGACAGGTCGGCGCCGGCCGCGACGTGCACGATGACGGGATGGTCGTTGGGCCGGCCCTTGGCGGCGAAGATGCGCGCCACCGCCTCGGCGTCCGAGGCATCGGCGGCCAGGCCGTAGACCGTCTCGGTGGGCATGCCCACCAGTTGTCCGGCCTGGAGCAGCGCCACCGCTTGCGCGATGGCTTCCGGCGTGGGCGGCAGGATGCGCGCGCTCATGCGGCTACGGATAGGCGATGCCCAGCGCCGCCGCCACCTGCGCGGCACTGCGCTCGGCCTGCGCGCGGTCCGCGCCCAGGCAGGTCACGTGGCCCATCTTGCGGCCGCGCCGTGCCTCGGTCTTGCCGTACAGGTGCAGCTTGGCGGTGGATGCCTGCAGGGCCCGGCCCCAGGCCGGTTCGGCGGCCTGTTCGCCCGCCTGGAACCAGATGTCGCCCAGGATGTTGAGCATGACCGACGCGGCCAGCGCATCGGACGACCCCAGCGGCTGGCCCGCCAGCACCCGTACCTGCTGCTCGAACTGGCTGGTGACGCAGGCATCGATGCTGTAGTGGCCGCTGTTGTGGGGCCGTGGCGCGATCTCGTTGACGATCAGGCGATCGCCCGGCAGCACGAAGAACTCCACGCACAGCACGCCGCAATACTCCAGCCCGGCCGCGACCTGCAGCGCCGCGGCGCGGGCGCGGCGCACGATGTCCTCGGAAGCGCGCGGCGACGGCACGGTCGAGATCGCCAGGATGCCGTCGCGATGCACGTTCTCGGAGACCGGATAGGTCACCACTTCGCCGTCGAAGCCGCGCGCGACCACGACAGAGATTTCGAACTCCAGCGGCAGCCTGGCCTCGAGCACGCAGGGCACGTTGCCGAACGAGGCGAACGCGGCGCGCGCCTGCTCGGCCGACTCGACCCGGGCCTGGCCCTTGCCGTCGTAGCCCAGGCGCGCGGCCTTCAGGATGCCCGGATACAGCGAGGCGGGCGCCGCGGCGATGTCGGCCTCGGCGCGGATCTCGGCATAGGGCGCCACGGGCACGCCTATCGAGGCGATGTAGCCCTTCTCGGCGATGCGGTCCTGGGCGATGGCCACCGCGCCGGCAGCCGGACTGACCTGGCAGCGCAGGGCCAACTTCTCGAGGCTGGCGGCCGGGACGTTCTCGAATTCGGTGGTAACGGCGGCGCAGCGCTCGGCCAGTTGCGCCAGGCCGGCCTCGTCGTCGTAGCCGGCACGGATGTGCAGGTCGGCCACCGCGCCGGCGGGACAATCGGCGATCGGATCCAGCACCGCCACGCGGTACCCCATGCTTTGCGCGGCATGGCAGAACATCCGGCCCAGTTGGCCGCCGCCCAGCAGCCCCAGCCAGCCGCCCGGCTGCACCACGCGCGCCTTCGCCTTGCCTTCGCTCATGCCTGTCCCCCCGGAGGCAGCGCCATCGCGCGCGCGGCCTCGGTCTGGCGGGCACGGAAGGCCTCGAGCTTCTTGCGCAGCGCCGGATCGGTACAGGCCAGGTTGGCCACCGCATGCAGCGCCGCGTTGGCGGCCCCGGCTTCGCCGATGGCGAAGGTGGCCACCGGCACGCCCTTGGGCATCTGCACGATGGAAAGCAGGGAGTCCTCGCCGCGCAGGTACTTGGACGGCACCGGCACGCCGAACACCGGCACCGGCGTCAGCGCCGCCAGCATGCCCGGCAGGTGGGCCGCGCCGCCGGCGCCCGCGATGATGGCGCGCAGGCCCCGGCGGGTGGCCTCGGCGCCGTACTCGACCATGTCGAGCGGCATGCGGTGGGCCGACACCACGCGGGCTTCATGCGCCACGCCGAACTCGTCGAGCACGGCGACGGCATGCTTCATGATCTCCCAGTCGCTGGAGGAGCCCATGACGATGCCGATCTGCACCGCCTCGGGGGAAGAAGAGGAAGAAGGGGAACTGGACATGTGGGACCTTGCGGGCACCCGGCGTGCCGGGGCAGCGGGCGAGCGTCGAAAAGCGCGATTTTAACCCGCCACGGCATCGCCGCAGCGGGATGCCCGCCCCTTGGGCGATCCCGCAACAGGACCTAGCCGATCAACGCATTGACCAGCGCGCCGCCGCCCACCAGCCAGACAAACAGCAGCCCGGCCAGCAGCAGCGGGCGCAAGCCGGCGCGGCGGATGGCGCCGACGTGGGTGGTCAGCCCCAGCGCGGCCATGGCGATGGCCAGCAGCAGGGTATCGAAGTCGATCGCGGCCGACATCAGCCAGTCGGGAATCGACACCAGCGAATTGAATACCACCATGGCGATGAAGCCCACGGCGAACCAGGGAATGCACAGGCCGCTGCCCTCGCCCTTGCCGTCGGCCTTGCCGCGCGCGCACTCCCAGGCCAGCCAGGCGGACAGCCCCAGCAGGAACGGAGCCAGCATCATGACGCGCACCATCTTGGCGATCACGGCGGTGTCGGCCGCTTCGGTTCCCACCGCGCGGGCTGCGGCGATGACCTGGGCCACCTCGTGCACCGTGGAGCCGACGTAGACGCCGAAGCCGTGCGTGCCGCCCGGGATCAGGCCCCACTGCTGGTTCAGTTCGTACAGGAAAGGATAGAGGAACATCGACACCGTGCCGAACACCACCACGGTCGCGACCGCCACCGCGACCTGGTCGGCCTTGGCGCGCAGGACCGGCGCGGTCGCCATGACCGCGGCCGCGCCGCAGATGGAGCCGCCGGCGCCGATCAGCCAGGCCGACGTCCGGTCGAGCTTGAACACCCGCGTGCCCACCAGCCATGCCAGGCCGAAGGTCGACAGCAGCATGACCGCGTCGATGGCCACGCCCGCGGCGCCGACGCCGCCTATGTCCTGCCACGTCAGGCGCAGGCCATACAGGATGACGCCCGCACGCAACAGGGTCTGCTTGGCCACCCCCACCCCGGCCGCGCTGGGCGCGGCGATGCGCGGATAGACGGTGTTGCCCACCAGCATGCCCAGCACGATGGCCAGCGTCAGCGCGCTGAACCCCCGGCTGGCGAAGAATTCCCAGCCCGCCAGCCCCATCGCGGCCACCCCGATGGCCGTGGCCAGGAGGAGGCCGGGGCCCGCCTGCCGGAAGAATCCGGCCTTGCCCTGAGACGGGCGGCCGGCGGCGGCGATGGAGGTAGCAGACGAATTCGACATAAGCTAATAACTTCTGGAATGAACGCCCTCCACTCTAAGCACGCTCTTCGATCCGTCAAAACGGTTTATTTTTGTATATTCAAGCTGGAAAACCGGTAATTCGAGTTATATGGAAGCCCTGCGCCTGACCCTGCGCCAATTGCAGATATTCGCCGCCGTCGCCGACACCGGCAGCACCAGCGCCGCCGCCGCGGCCGTGGCGCTGTCCCAGTCCGCCACCAGCGCGGCGCTGAACGACCTGGAGCGGGCCCTGGACATGGCGTTGTTCGACCGGGTGGGCAAGCGCCTGGTGCTCAACGACAACGGCCGGGAACTGCTGCCCCAGGCGCGCGAGCTGCTGGACCGCGCCACCGCGATCGAACGCTGGGCCCGCGACGGCCAGGGCCACGTGGGCGTGCTGCGCATCGGCGCCAGCACCACCATCGGCAACTACGTGCTGCCCACCCTGCTGGCGGGCTTCCAACGCGACCTGGCGGACAGCGGCCAGCCGCAATGGACGGCTCATGTCGCCATCGCCAACACGCTGGCCATCGCCACCCAGGTGGTGAATTTCGAGCTGGACCTGGCCCTGGTCGAGGGGCCGTGCGAACAGCCCGAACTGACCGTCGAGCCCTGGCTGACCGACGAACTCGTGATCGTGGCCGGCGCGCGCGACCCCATCGTGCCGCCGGCGGGCGGCCGGGTCTCGACCGCCCAGCTGCGCGCCGCCACGTGGCTGCTGCGCGAGGAAGGCTCCGGTACCCGCGAGACCATACGCGAGGCGCTGACCCCGCACCTGCACCACATGAAGTCGGGCATCGAGTTCGGCAACTCGGAAGCGATCAAGCGCGCCGCCGCGGGCGGGCTGGGCATTACCTGCCTGTCGCGCTGGGTGGTCAGCGACATGCTGGCGACCGGGGAACTGGTCGAGCTGCCCACGGGGCTGCCGCGCCTCGACCGCTCGTTCTACCTGATCTCCCACGCGCGCAAGCTGGCCACGCCCGGCGTGCGGCGTCTGACGGCCTACCTGCGGGCCTTCGCGCAGGATACGGCGGCGTAGGCGCGTCGCCCCGGACAGCGCGGCCCCCCGAAGCGAAAAATCAAGCACAATCTCTTTTTGCTTACCGCTTCATAGCCATAGGATTCCCGGTATGGATGTCACGCTAGCCAATTTCGAAAGCGAGGTCTTGCAGGCCTCGCGCGACAAACCGGTCCTGGTCGATTTCTGGGCCCCGTGGTGCGGCCCCTGCCGGTCCCTGACCCCGACCCTGGAAAAGCTGGAGCGCGACTATGGCGGCGCCTTCAAGCTGGTCAAGGTCAACGTCGACGAGAACCAGCAGTTGGCCGCCCACTTCCAGGCGCGCAGCATTCCGCTGGTCGTCGCCATCCTGGGCGGCCGGCCGGTGGACCAGTTCACCGGCGCACTGCCCGAAGGCCAGATCCGCGCCTTCATCGACCGCCTGCTGCCGCTGCCGCACGAACAGGAACACCAGCAGGCCATGGCGGCCATGCAGGCCGGGGACGTCCCCACCGCCGAGAAGCACCTGCGCGCGGCGCTGGTCCTGGACGCGGCCTACGATCCGGCGCGCATGGACTATGTCGAGCTCTTGCTGACCACGGGCCGCCCCGAGGACGCCAAGGCCCAGTTCGCGCTGCTGACGCCGCAGGCCAAGGCCGACCCCCACTACGCCAACCTGGAGACCGCGCTGAACGCGGTCGAGCAGGCGCAGGATTCGCCCGAGGAAACCGAGCTGCTGGCCCGTATCCAGCAGAACCCCGGCGACCTGCAGGCGCGCCTGGACCTGGCCAACAAGCGCATCGCGCGCCGCGCCTGGGCCGGCGCGATGGACGAACTGCTGGAAATCGTCCGGCGCGACCGCAGCTTCCAGGACGAGATCGGCCGCAAGACCATGATCGCCGTCTTCGACATGGCCTCGGCCCAACCCGAGCTGGTCTCGCAGTACCGCCGGAAATTGTCGACGGTATTGTTCTGACCCCCAGGGGAAGCCCACCCCCTACCCGCTGACGCGGGCCCCCTCAAGGGGGCGGCGCTGGCGGACCGGCAAAGCCGGATCCGCGGCGCCCAGGGTCTAGTGCCAGTTTCTTGGTACGCCACACCGTTGCTACCGCGGGCAGCCAGCGATAGCAACCGTGCTTCAGTCCAAGATACTTTCTCTAGACCCAGGAAACCGCGGATCCGGCTTTGCCGGTCCGCCGGTTTCGCCCCCTGGGGGGCGCGCGTCAGCGCGTAGGGGGGGTCCTCTTCTTCTATTCGAGTTTTATGCCGGTTTCGGCCACGACCTTGCCCCAGCGCTGCGTTTCGTCGGCGACCAGCTTGGCCAGTTCGGCGGGTGACGAGGGGGCCGGGTCGGCGTAGACGCCGGACAGTTTCTCCGTCACGGCGGGCTCGCGCAGCGCGGTCGCCACCATTTTCGACAATGCATCCACGGCGGACTGGGGCGTGCCCGTGGGGGCGAACAGCGCGAACCAGCCGCCCGACTCCAGGCCCGACACGCCGGATTCGGCGAAGGTGGGAATGTCCGGCGCGAAGCGCGAACGCTGGGTGCCCGTCACGGCGATGGCCTTGATGCGGCCGTCCTTGAGCAGCGGCATGGCCGGCGGCAGGCCGGCCACCACCAGGTCCAGTTCGCCGCGCGCCAGCGCCGGCAGGGCCTCGGCGAAGCTGCGGCTGTACGGGATGTGCAGCAGCTTGAGCCCATAGTTGCTTTGCAGGTAGGCGGCGGCCAGGTGCAGGTTGGTGCCGACGCCGGGCGTGCCATAGCGCAGTTCCTTCTGCCTGGCCAGGGCCAGGAACTCTTGCGGGTTCGAGGCCGGCAGCTTGGGGCTGGCCAGCAGCACGTTCTGGATGCGGGCCAGCAGCGCGACGGGCGCGAAGTCCTTCTCGGGCTTGATGCGCCAGTCGGGATAGAGATGGGTCAGGATGCCGTGCGTGTCCTTGCCGCCCAGCAGCAGCGTATAGCCGTCGGCCTTGGCGTCGGCCACGGCCTCGGTGCCTATCTTGCCGCCGGCGCCCAGTTTGTTCTCGACCACGAAGGATTGGCCGGTCTGGCGCGACAACTGTTCGCTCACGACGCGCGCGATCAGGTCCGGCGCCGTGCCCGGCCCATAGGGCACGACCACGCGCACGGGCCGGTCGGGATAGGAAGGTTTCTGGGCCGCCGCGGACGCGCAGACGAACAGGGCGGCGAGCGCGCAACGCGCGATGGATCGGTGCATGGAAGTCTCCTCGTATACGCACGCCCGTGTCTTTCGAATGGAGGGTCCGGCATGCGCAGACTCGATGCTAAACCTCTAAAACTCAAAAATCTATACTTTTGATTTTTTGAGGTCTAGAATGGGCGCCGATGATCGAACCGCAGGAGCATCATGGCCCGCTTACCCATCACCATCGCCACCTGGGACTATGACCGGGTCCGTCCGCTGCTGGACGGCCGCGTCACCGTCGAAGGCTGCGAGGTCAACTACCTTCCCATGCCGGTGGAAGAGTGTTTCCATCGCGCCTATTTCCACGGAGAATTCGACGTCGCCGAGATCGGCTTCAGTCCGTTCCTGATCGCGCTGTCGCGCGGCATCGCGCCCTACGCCGCCCTGCCCGTCTTCCTGTCGCGCACCTTCCGCCACTCCGCCATCTACATCCGCAATGACCGCGCCATCGCCAGCGCGGCCGACCTGCGCGGCAAGCGCATCGGCCTGCCCGAGTACCAGATGTCCGCCGTGCTGTGGGTGCGGGGTTTCCTGAAGGACGAGTACGGCATCGAGGCCGCCGACATCGAATGGGTCCAGGGTGGCCTGGAACAGTACGGCCGCAAGGACAAGTTCCCGCTCAATCTTCCGCCGGGCTTCCCGCTGTCGAGCGCGCCCCAGGGCCGCTCGCTGTCCAGCCTCCTGGCCAACGGCGAACTCGATGCCGTCATCTCCGCCCGAGCGCCTTCCTGCCTGCTCGACGGCCACCCCCGGGTGCAGCGCCTGTACCCCGACTATCGCGCGGTCGAGCAGGCGTACTACGCCCGCACCGGCCTGTTCCCCATCATGCACGCGCTGGGCGTGCGTCAGGACCTCGCCCAGGCGCATCCGTGGCTGCCCTCCAGCCTGTACAAGGCGTTCGCCCAGGCCAAGGAAATCGCCGAGCGCGACCTGCGCGAAGTCACCGCGCTGAAGATCGGGCTGCCGTGGGTGACCGCCGAGCTGGAAGCGACCGAGGCGGTCATGGGCCGGGACTTCTGGCCCTATGGCGTGGAAGCCAACCGCAAGACGCTGGAAGCGATGACGCGCTATTCGTACGAACAGGGGCTGGCCGTCCGCCAACTGGGCGTGGACGAACTGTTCGCGGCCAGCACGCTCGACCCCGTCCACATCTAGGAGCCGTCCATGCCCGCGCAACTGATCTGCTGTTCGCACAGTCCGCTCATGCTGGCGGATATCGAGGCGTCCGACCCCGAGGGCCAGCGCGCCTTCTTCGACCAGATGGAAACGGTCTCGCGCGAGGTCCATGCCTTCGCGCCGGACCTGGTGGTGAGCTTCGGCCCCGACCATTTCAACGGCTTCTTCTACGACCTGATGCCGGCGTTCTGCCTGGGCCTGGCGGCACACGGCACGCGCGACTGGGGACTGCCCGGCGGCCCGCTGCGCGTGCCCACCGAGCTGGCGCTGGAGTGCGCCCGGGCGCTGCATCGGCAGGACCTGGATACCGCCATTTCCTACGACATGTGCGTGGACCACGGCAACGCCATCTCGCTGACGCAACTGACGGGCGCGCTGGCGCGCTACGACGTGCTGCCCATCTTCCTGAATTGCGCCGCCGATCCGCGGCCGTCCATGCGCCGATCGCGCCTGTTCGGCGAGGCCGTGGGCCGCTTCCTGGCCACGCGCGGCCTGCGCGTGACCATCATCGGCTCGGGCGGCCTGTCGCACGATCCTCCCACGCCGCGCCTGCGCCAGGTGCCGCACGACATCGCGCAACGGCTGGTCAAGCGGCATACCCCCACGGCCGAGGAACTGGCCGCGCGCGAGGCCCGCGTGATCCAGGCCGGCCGCGACCTGGTCGCCGGCAAGGGGCCGTGCATGCCGCCCGACCGCGACTGGGACGAGGCCTTCATGGCCAAGCTGTGCGCGTACGACGTCGATGCCCTGGATGCCATCGACGATGCCGAGATCGACCGCAAGGCCGGCTTCGGCGGGCACGAGATCCGGGCCTGGGTCGCGGCCGCGGCCGCCGCGCGCGCGATCGAGACCCATCCCATGCAGGTGCGCTACTACCGGATCATTCCCGAGTGGCTGACGGGCATGGGCATCGTCACCGCCGGCTGACCCACCGACCACGAACCGACCAGGACACACCATGGCCCCCATTGCCCATCGCACCGGCACCGCCCGCAGCGGCGACGTCGAGATCTTCTATCGCCGCTTCGGCGCCCCCGGTGCCACGCCCGTCCTCATCGCGCACGGCCTGTCCTACTTCTCGTACGACTGGACCGGCATCGCCGAGGCCCTGGCCACCGATCGCGAAGTGGTCGCCGTCGACCTGCGCGGCTTCGGCGACTCCACCCGCAGCCTCGAGCGGCACTACGACCTGCGCGACTTCGCCGGCGACCTCATCGCCGTGCTCGACCATCTGCAGTGGCCGCGCGCGGTGCTGGCCGGCCACTCCATGGGCGGGCGGATCTGCCTGTGCACCGCGCACTGGTATCCCGACCGCGTGGCGGCGCTGGCCTGCCTGGACTTCGCGCCCGACGTGGCCGCCGCGGGCCGCCGCAATGTCGCCCTGCGCATCGGCAACCAGCCAGACGTCTTCGTATCCGTGGACGAGGCACTGGCCTACCACGGCCTGCCCGCCGGCCTGCCCGCGGACGCTCCCGCCAGGAAACGCTACGAAGCTTTCCTGCGGCCCGTTCCCGGCGGCTACGAGCTCAAGCGCGACCTGCACTTCCGCGACAGTTTCCGCCAGACCCTGCAGGGCAAGCCCGCCGCGCCGGGACCGGACCTGTGGGCCATGGTCAGGGAACTGCGGATACCGGCACTGTTCGTGCGCGGCAGCCGGTCCGACATGTTCGAGGCGCCCACGCTGGACAAGCTGCGGCTGGCCAACCCGCGTTGCCGCGCGGAAGAAATAGACGGCAGCCACGACCTGGCCGGCGACAACCCCGGGGACCTGGCGCGCGTGCTGCGCGCCTTCCTGCCCGCCGGCTGAACCGGCCGCCGGCCCGATACGACACGACGACACCGAACCAGGAGGAAGACCATGTCCATCGAAAAACTGCTGCCCCGGCACCGCGACCTGTATTACGGCGGCGCCTGGCATCGCCCGGAAGGCGGCTATGCCGACTCCTTCAGCCCGTCCACCGGCGAGAACCTGGGCCCCTGCGCGGTGGCCAGCCGCGCCGACGTCGACGCCGCCGTGCGCGCCGCCCACGAGGCCTATCGCTCGTGGCGTCGCACCTCGCCCGGCGAACGCGCCACGGTGCTGCGCCGCATCGCCCAGGTCATGCGCGAGCATCGCGAGGAACTGGCCATGATCGACGCCATCGACTGCGGCAATCCCGTGTCCGCGCTGATGAACGACGTCGACATCGCCACCCAGCTCATCGACTATTTCGCGGGACTGGTCTATGAGCTGCGCGGCTCCACCATCCCCATGGGCGAAGGCGTCATCGACATGACGGTGCGCGAGCCCTACGGCGTCTGCGCCCGCATCGTCGCCTACAACCACCCCATGATGTTCACGGCCAGCCGGCTGGCGGCGGCAGTGGCGGCCGGCAATACCGTCATCATGAAACCGCCGGTGCAGGCGCCGCTGTCGGCCTACCGGCTGATGGAACTGATAGACGGCATCGCGCCGCCCGGGGTCATCAACGTGCTGTCGGGCGGGACCGAGTGCGGCCAGGCGCTGGTGGACCACCCGCTGGTGCCCAAGGTCACGCTGATCGGCAGCATCGCCACCGGCAAGGCCATCGCGCGCGGCGCGGCCGAGCACCTCAAGCACGTCAGCCTGGAACTGGGCGGCAAGAACGCGCTAGTTGTCTATCCCGACGCGGACCTGGAACGGGCGATCAAGGGCGCCGTGGCCGGCATGTGCTTCACCTGGTGCGGCCAGGCGTGCAGCTCGACCACGCGCCTGTTCGTGCACGAGTCGGTGTACGACCAGGTGGTCCAGGGCGTGCTGGAAGGCGTGCGCGCCTACCGCCCCGGCCTGCCCACCGACAAGGCCACGACCATGGGCGCCATCGTCTCGCGCGAGCAGTACGACAAGATCATGCACTACATCGAGCTGGGCAGGCAGGAAGGCGCCCGGCTGGCCGCGGGCGGCAGGCATCCCGACGGCGCCGAGCTGGCCAACGGGCACTTCATCGAACCCACCGTGTTCACCGACGTGACCATGGACATGCGCATCGCGCGCGAAGAGATCTTCGGCCCGGTGCTGTCCATTCTCAAGTGGTCGGACGAGGACGAGATGTTCGAACAGGTTAACTCGCTGGAGTACGGACTGGCCGCCGGCGTCTACACCACGCGCCTGGACACGGCCCACCGCGCCGCCGGCCGCTTCGAGGCGGGCTACGTCTGGGTCAACAACGCGGCCAAGCATTTCTTCCCCGCACCCTTCGGCGGCTACAAGCAGTCGGGCAACAACCGCGAGGAATCCTTCGAGGAACTGGTGTCCTACACGCAATTGAAGAACGTCTACATCACGCTTTGAACCAGGAAGAGACAAGCATGCAATTCGATCAGTTGAAGAACGTCAAAGTCGAGATCGCCAACGGCATAGGCTGGGTCACGCTGAACCGCCCCGACAAGCGCAACGCGATGAGCCCGGACCTGCACTTCGAGATGGTGGACGTGCTCAAGGAGCTGGCCGAGGAGCCGTCGGTGCGCGTGCTGGTGCTGACCGGCGCGGGCGACAGCTGGTGCGCCGGCCAGGACATAGGCCTGTTCTTCCGCGCGCTGGACGACAAGCCCAAGCAGCGCCACCTGGCCCGTCTGGCCAACCACGAATGGCGCTGGACCCTGCTCAGCAGCTTTCCCAAGCCCACCATCGCCATGGTGAACGGGCACTGCTACGGCGGCGCCTTCGTGCAGTTGTTCGCCTGCGATTTCGCCATTGCGGCGGACGAAGCGCAGTTCGGCCTGTCCGAGGTGAACTGGGGCATCCTGCCCGGCGGCCTGGTCGGCAAGGTCATCGTCGACGGCCTGGCCTACCGCGACGCGGTCTACTATGCGATGACGGGCGATCCCTTCAATGGCAAGGTGGCCGCGCAGATGCGGCTGGTGACCGAGTCCGTGCCGCTCGAGCGGCTGCGCGCGCGCACCGAGGAACTGGCCGCCACGCTGGCGCGCAAGAATCCGCAGACGCTGCGCACCATCAAGGAAAGCTTGCGCCTGGTGCGCGGCATGAGCGTGGACCAGGCCGCCGACTACCTGCTGGCCAAGGAACGCGAGATGCGCTTCATGGATACCGAGGGCGGGCGCGAACAGGCGATGACCCAGTTCCTGGACGAGAAGACCTATCGCCCCGGCTACGGCGAATACCGGCGGGACGCGCAATGAGCGCCGCGTCCGCGCCCGCCTCCGGCGACGTGCTGCAAGGCATCCGGGTGCTGGAGCTGGGCAACTTCATCACCGGCCCCTACGCCGGCCTGATGCTGGCCGACCTGGGCGCCGACGTGATCAAGGTCGAGCGGCCGGAAGGCGACCCCTTCCGCGCCTTCCGCGACGGCCAGTACAGTCCGAACTTCGTCGCCTTCAACCGCAACAAGCGCAGCGTCAGGCTGGACCTGGGCAGCGCGGCCGGGCGCGACGCCCTGCTGCGGCTGGTGGACACGGCGGACGTGCTGATCGAGAACTTCCGCCCCGGCGTCATGGACCGGATGGGACTGGGATGGGAAACGCTGCGCGCCCGGCGGCCGCAGCTGGTCTATTGCGCCATCGGCGGCTTCCTGCCCGGCAGCCGGCACGAGGGCCAGCCGGCCTTCGATACCATCGGGCAGGCCCTGAGCGGCATGCTGGACACCTTCCTGGATCCGTCCGATCCGCAGGTGCGCGGCCCCACCATCTCGGACCAGCTGGCGGGCATGTACGCGTGCCAGGGCATCCTGGGCGCGCTGTTCGCCCGCCAGGCCAGCGGGCGGGGCCGGCTGGTGGAGGTCAACATGATCGAAGCCTCCATGTCCTTCATGCCCGACTTCTTCGCCAGCTATACCCGCGACGGCACGCGCATGCAGTCGACCACGCGCGCGTCCTATTCCCACAGCCTGGCATTCGAGTGCGCCGATGGCGCGCGCATCGGCCTGCAGCTCTCGTCGCCGCCGAAATTCTGGGAAGGCCTGGTGCGGGCGGTGGACATGCCCGAACTGCGGGACGATCCGCGCTTCGCCACCCGCGGCGCGCGCATCGCCAACTTCGAGGCGCTGTCGGGCCTGCTGCGCGAGCGCTTCCGCACGCGGCCGCGGGAGCACTGGCTGGCCGCGCTGCGCGCCGCCGACGTCCCGCACGCGCCGGTCCTGACCGTGCCGGACATCCTGGACGACCCCGAGTTCGCGGCCGCCGGCAGTTTCCACGAGCTGCATCATCCGGAGATGGGCCCGGTGCGTGCGCTGAGCCGGCCCATCCGCTACGACGGCCAGCGTCCGCCCAGCCGCTATCCTCCGCCCACGCTGGGCGAACAAACCGCCTCGATCCTGGCCGAGGCCGGCCTGTCGGAACAGGAAATCGCCGCCGCCCGGGGACCGACCGCCTAGAGCCGTCCATTTGCAAAAGAAAAGGAGACACCCCATGCCAGACCATCGCGACACTTCCATCACCCGCCGCGGCTTCATCGCCGCCGGCGCCGGCCTGGCCCTGGCCGCGGCCGGCGCCGCGCGCGGCCAGGGCGACACCTACCCGAGCCGCGCCATCCGCGTCATCGTGCCCTTCCCCGCCGGCGCCGGGGCCGACTCCAACGCCCGGCTGGTAGCCCAGCAATTGGCGGAAAGACTGGGCCAGCCGGTGGTGGTCGACAACCGGCCCGGCGCCAACGGCCTGATCGGCACCGAGGCCGTGGCCAAGGCCGCGCCCGACGGCTATACCCTGCTGTTCGTCGACCGCGGCGCGCTGGGCATCAACCCCAGCCTGTACAAGAAGCTGCCCTACGATCCGTTGAAGGATTTTTCCTACGTAGGCATCGCGGTCTGGGGCCCCTATGTGCTGGTGGCCGGCTCCAAGCAACCCGCCAAGACCATCCAGGAGTTCGTCGCCGCCGCCCGCAAGCAGCCCGGCCGCCTGACCTATGCCAGCTTCGGCAACGGCAGCATGACCCAGCTGGGCACCGAGTCGCTGTGCTCGCTGCTGGGCATACAGCTGACCCACGTGCCCTACAAGGGCGGCGCCCCGGCGCTGACCGCGGCCATGGCCGGCGAGGTGGACATGGCCCTGGTCACGATCGGACCCGCCCTGGGCGCGATCCGCGAAGGCCGCGTGCGGCCGCTGCTGGTGGGCGGCGGCCGCCGCTTCCCGCTGCTGCCGGACGTGCCCGCCGTGAGCGAGATCGGCGGCGACGAGAACACCATCCCCAACACCTATTTCGGCTTCGCCCTGCCGGCCGGCACGCCCGCCGCGATCCGCGACCGCCTCTCGGGCACCATCCGCCAGGTGCTGGCCGATACGGCCATCCGGGCAAAACTGGCCGACAGCGGCTTCCAGCCTGCCCAGGGCACCCCGGAGGAGATGCGGTCCACGGTGGAACGCGACATCGCGGCCTTCGGCCGGCTCGCGCGCGAACTGAATATCCGGCCCGAATGATGGACGGTCCGCAGGATAATGGCGGGGATGGAATAATCGCGGTCGGCGCCCCGGCGCCGACCGCAGCTCCCGAACCAGGCTTCCGACCCATGTCCTCATTCACCGACACCACGCTCGACCGGATGGCGCGCTATCTGCAACTGGCATCGCTGTTCCGCAACAAGATCATTACAGGCGACTGGCCGGTGGGCGGCCGCATCCCGAACGTGGCGGACCTGGCCGTGGACTTCGAAGTGGCGCGCGGCACCATACGCGAGGCGCTGGGCGTGCTGGAGGACGAAGGGCTGATCGAGCGCTTCCGCGCGAAGGGCAGCTTCGTTCGCCGGACGCCCAAGGAGCGCAGCGCGCACCGGCTGGCCATCGACTGGGCCTCGCTGATCTCGGCCCACGAGGGTGCGGACATCGAGGTCCTGGAACAGCGCGAGCTGGACGAACTGCCCGCCTTCGCGACGGGCGAAGGCGAACCGGCCGAGCATTACACGATGATGCGCCGGCTGCACGCGCGCGACGGCCACCCCTACCTGGCGGCCCGCTTCATTCTGGACAGCGAGTTGTTCAGGCAAGGACCGCCTGAGCGCTTCCGGCACGAGGCCACCCTGCCCATCCTGCACGAGATCGCCGGCAAGCGCATCGCGCGGGCCAACCAGGTCATGACCCTGGGCAGCGCCGACCGCGAGATGGCCGCGCTGCTGGAACTGCCGCTGAACGCGCCGGTGGCGCACGTCGTGCGGCGCGCCATCGACACGTCGGGCAAGCTGATCTACGTGGGGGAAGGGATATACCGGGGGGATGCGGTCAGGTTGGAGATCGCGCTGATCTGATTCAGAGCAGCTTGTCGAGCACCGCCATGACGCCCACGGCCACGACCAGCATGGAACCGAGCTTGATGGTCATGCGCTGTTCCAGCAGGCGCAATTCCGAGCGAAATTCCGATCTCAGCTGACCCTCGGTGCTGATCAACCGGTTTTCCAGCGCGTGGATATCTCCTTTGAGGCTGGTTTCCACCCGCTCGAGATCGGTACGCGCTGCCAGAGAGACCCGTTCGAGATCGGCTCGCGTAGCGAGAGTGACCTTTTCAAGATCGGCCCGCGTAGCCAGCGTAACCTTTTCAAGATCGGCTCGCGTAGCCAAGGCATCCATGCCGGTTGTCAGCACCTGCGCCAGGGCCTCGGCCTGCGCATCGGCCACAGGCGCAGCCACGCCTGCCTGCTGCAGGCGTTTGGAATATTGCAAGGTGTCGAAGGCAAGAGCGGCGGTCATGGAAATATTCTATGCCATACGGTCGCGCTGAAAAACAACGGGCAGGATGTTTCCATCCTGCCCGCCGTCATCCTGCCTGGCACAAGCGCGCGATCAAACCCCGACCAGCCGGACCCGCGCCTCGCGGTACTTGTCCGACGTGCGCTCCAGCACGTTCTGCGGCAGCCTCGGCGCGGGAGCGGTCTTGTCCCAGGGCTGGGTTTCCAGCCAGTCGCGCACGAACTGCTTGTCGAACGACGGCGGGCTGCTGCCCGGCACGTAGGAATCGGCCGGCCAGAAGCGCGACGAATCGGGCGTCAGCACCTCGTCCATCAAATGCAGCACGCCGTTCTCGTCCAGGCCGTATTCGAACTTGGTATCGGCGATGATGATGCCGCGCTGGGCGGCATATTCGGACGCCAACTGGTAGATGCGCAGCGAGACTTCGCGGATCTGCTCGGCCAGTTGCGGGCCGACTTCCCTGACCACGTGCTCGAAGCTGACGTTCTCGTCGTGCGAGCCCAGTTCCGCCTTGGCCGCCGGCGTGAAGATGGGCGCGGGCAGCTTCTGCGCCTGCACCAGGCCTTCCGGCAGCTTGATGCCGCACACGCCGCCGGTGTCGTGGTAGTCCTTCCAGCCCGAGCCGATCAGGTAGCCGCGCACCACCGCTTCCACCAGCACCGGCTTGAGCCGCTTGACCACCACCGCCCGGCCCGCGACCTGGTCGCGTTCGTCGGCGGCGACGACGCTCTCGGGCTCGACGCCGGTCAGGTGGTTGGGGATGATGTTGCCGAGCCGGCCCAGCCAGAAGTTGGTGAGCGAGTTCAGCACCTCGCCCTTGCCCGGGATCGGATCGTCCAGGATGACGTCGAAGGCGGACAGGCGGTCGGTGGTGACGATCAGGAGCTTGTCGTCGCCGACGGCATACATGTCGCGCACTTTGCCTCGCGCCAGCAGCGGCAGGGAACGGATGGTGGACTGGTAGAGCGGTGCGGACATGATGCGGCCTGCTTCGACGGTTGAGGGCTTACTTGACGATCTGGGCCAGCTTGCCGGAGGCGTAGTCGGCGGCGATCTGCGACAGCGGAATCGCCTTGATCTTGCTGGCGTTGCCGGCGGTACCGAACTGGGTGTAGCGCTCGACGCAGATCTTCTTGGCGGCGGCGCGCGCGGGCTTGAGGTACTCGCGCGGGTCGAACTTCGAGGGGTTCTCGGCCAGGAAGCGGCGGATCGCGCCGGTCATCGCCAGGCGGATGTCGGTGTCGATGTTGATCTTGCGCACGCCGTGCTTGATGGCTTCCTGGATTTCCTCGACCGGCACGCCGTAGGTTTCCTTCATGTCGCCGCCGAATTCGCGGATCTCGGCCAGCAGGTCCTGCGGCACGCTGGAGCTGCCGTGCATCACCAGGTGGGTGGTCGGCAGGCGGCGGTGGATTTCCTTGATGCGTTCGATGGCGAGGATATCGCCGCTGGGCTTGCGCGAGAACTTGTAGGCGCCATGGCTGGTGCCGATGGCGATGGCCAGCGCGTCGATCTGGGTGCGCTTGGCGAAGTCGGCGGCCTGCTCGGGGTCGGTCAGCAGTTGTTCGCGGGTCATCGTGCCTTCGGCGCCATGACCGTCTTCCTTGTCGCCCTTCATGGTTTCGAGCGAGCCCAGGCAGCCCAGTTCGCCTTCGACCGAGATGCCCTGCACGTGGGCCATCTTCACGACCTGGGTGGTGACGTCGACGTTGTAGTCGTAATCGGCGATGGTCTTGCCGTCGGCCATCAGCGAGCCGTCCATCATCACGCTGGAGAAGCCCATCGCGATGGCGCCCTTGCAGACGTCGGGCGACTGGCCGTGGTCCTGGTGCATGACGACGGGAATGTGGGGATAGGACTCGACCGCCGCGGCGATCAGGGCCTTCAGGAAGCCTTCGCCGGCATACTTGCGGGCGCCGGCCGAGGCCTGCATGATGACCGGGCTGTTGGTCTCGTCGGCGGCTTCCATGATGGCCTGGACCTGCTCCAGGTTGTTGACGTTGAACGCCGGGATGCCGTAGCCGTTTTCTGCCGCATGGTCGAGCAGTTGACGCATGGAAACGAGTGCCATTGTGAACTCCTGATTGAAAGTTGTAATGCCGCGCTCAACCGTGTTGGCCGACGCGCACGATTTTTAGAGTATTGGTTCCGCCCGGCGAACCCATCGGTTCGCCCACGGTGAAGACGACCAGGTCTCCCGGCCCCGCCACGCCCTTTTCCACCAGCAGTTTCTCGGCCGCCAGCAGCGATGCGTCGCGATCGCCGGATTCTTCCAGCTGCAACGTCCGCACGTTGCGGTACAGCGCTACTTTACGCTGCGTCGCCACGCGCGGGGTCAATGCGTAAATGGGTGTTGCACTATCGTGCCGGCTCATCCACAAGGTGGTCGCACCCGAATGCGTCAACGCGCAGATCGCCTTGCAGCGCATGTGATGCGCGGTGAACAGCGCGGCGTAGGCGATGGACTGGTCCACGCGATGGAAGGTCTGGTCCAGGAAATCCTTGTCCAGCTCGAAATGCTGGGACTTCTCGGCTTCCAGGCAGATGGAGGCCATGGCTTCGATGGTCTCGACCGGGTAGCGCCCGACCGCGGTCTCGGCCGACAGCATCACCGCATCGGTACCGTCGAGCACCGCGTTGGCCACGTCCGACACTTCGGCGCGCGTGGGCATGGCGTTGACGATCATGGATTCCATCATCTGCGTGGCCGTGATGACGGTACGGTTACGCGAACGCGCCATCCGGATCATGCGTTTCTGCAGCGCGGGCACGGCGGCCGCGCCGACCTCCACCGCCAGGTCGCCGCGCGCCACCATGATGCCGTCCGAGGCGTCGATGATTTCCTCGAGCACGGCGATGGCCTCGGCCCGCTCGATCTTGGCGATGAGCTGGGGCCGCGCGCCGGTGGGGGCGCCGGCGATGGCCACCAGCTGGCGTGCCATCTCCATGTCGGTGCGGTTCTTGGGGAAGCTGATGGCGATGTAGTCCACGCCCATCTGCACCGCGGACCGGAGGTCTTCCATGTCCTTGCCGGTCAGCGCCGGCGCGGTCAGGCCCCCGCCCTGGCGGTTGATGCCCTTGTTGTTCGAGAGCTCGCCCCCGACCAGCACCTCGGTGTGGATCTCGGTGCCTGCGACGCGGATCACCAGCAGGCGGATCAGGCCGTCGTTCAGGAGCAGGATGTCGCCCGACCGCACGTCGCGCGGCAGGTCGGGATAGTCCAGGCCCACCTTGCCCTGGTCGCCCAGTTCGCAGGCGGCATCGAGGATGAAGGGCTGGCCCGGCTCGAGCTGGACCTTGCCGTCGGCGAACTTGCCGACGCGTATCTTGGGCCCCTGCAGGTCGGCCATGATCGCGACCTCGCGATCACAGGCCAGCGCGGCGGCGCGCACCAGGCCGGCGCGCGCCGCGTGGTCTTCCGCGGTGCCATGCGAGAAATTGAGCCGTACTACATCGACGCCGGCACGGATCATCCGCGCCAGCGTGTCGGCCGAGCTGGAAGCCGGCCCGAGTGTAGCCACGATCTTCGTGGCACGAGCGGAAGGTGCGTCCACAGGGTCAGGCGCCTTGAGCGGCGCGCTCCTCCAAGATGGCGACCGCGGGCAGCGACTTGCCTTCCAGGAACTCGAGGAAGGCACCGCCACCGGTCGAGATGTAGCCAACCTGGTCCGCGATGCCGTACTTGGCGATCGCGGCCAGCGTGTCGCCCCCGCCGGCGATCGAGAACGCCGGCGAGGCCGCGATGGCGCGGGCCAGCGTTTCGGTGCCATGCGAGAAGGCGTCGAACTCGAACACCCCCACCGGGCCGTTCCAGACGATGGTGCCGGCGGCCTTGAGCAACTGCGCCAGGCGTTCGGACGTGACGGGACCGATGTCCAGGATCAGGTCGTCGGCCGCGACGGCATCGGCGGACTTGGTCTGGGCCGGCGCATCGGCGGCGAAGGTCTTGGCGCACACCACGTCGGTCGGGATGGGCACGGCGGCGCCGCGCTTCTCCATGATCTCGATGATGGCCCTGGCCTCGTTCACCAGATCCGGCTCGGCCAGCGACTTGCCGATGGGCAGGCCCTTGGCCAGCATGAAGGTGTTGGCGATGCCGCCCCCCACGATGAGCTGGTCGACCTTGTCGGCCAGGCTCTTGAGGATGGTCAGCTTGGTCGAGACCTTGGAACCGGCCACGATGGCCACCAGCGGCCGCTTGGGCGCGCTCAGCGCGCGGCCCAGGGCGTCCAGCTCGGCCGCCAGCAGCGGGCCGGCGCAGGCCACGGGGGCGTAGCGCGCGATGCCATGCGTGGTGGCTTCCGCGCGGTGCGCGGTGCCGAAGGCGTCGTTGGCGTAGACGTCGCACAGCGCGGCCATCTTGCGCGCCAGCGCCTCGTCGTCTTTTTTCTCGCCCTTGTTGACGCGGCAGTTCTCGAGCAGCACGACTTCACCGGGCGCGACGGACACGCCGTCGACCCAGTCGGCCACGAGCCGCACGGGCTTGCCCAGCAGCTCGGACAGGCGCTTGGCCACCACCGCCAGCGAATCGGCGGGGGTCAGGGTGCCTTCGGTGGGACGGCCCAGGTGCGACGTCACCATGACCGCCGCGCCGGCGTCCAGCGCCAGGCGGATGCCCGGCACCGACGCGCGGATGCGCGTGTCCTCGGTGATGTTGCCCTGGTCGTCCTGGGGCACGTTCAGATCGGCGCGGATGAACACCCGCTTGCCGTCCAGTTTTCCCTTGGCCGCCAGATCGGCCAGCGTGATGACCTTGCTCATGGACTTACTTCGCCGACATCAGCGCCACGGTGGTGTCCAGCATGCGGTTGCTGAAGCCCCACTCGTTGTCGTACCACGACGAGACCTTCACCAGGTTGCCGTTGACCTTGGTCAGCGTGGCGTCGAAGGTGCTGGAGGCCGGGTCGTGGTTGAAGTCGGACGACACCAGCGGCTCGGTCGAGTAGTTCAGGATGCCCTTGAGCGAGCCTTCCGAGGCTTCCTTCAGGATGGCGTTGACTTCCTCGACGGTGGTGTCGCGCTTGGCGATGAAAGTCAGATCGACCACCGACACGTTGATGGTCGGGACGCGGATGGCGTAGCCGTCCAGCTTGCCGTTGAGCTCGGGCATCACCAGGCCAACCGCGGCGGCGGCGCCGGTCTTGGTCGGGATCATGTTCTGGGTGGCCGAGCGGGCGCGGCGCAGGTCCTCGTGGTAGACGTCGGTCAGCACCTGGTCGTTGGTGTAGGCGTGCACGGTGGTCATCAGGCCCGAGACGATGCCCAGCTTGTCGTGCAGCGGCTTGACCAGCGGGGCCAGGCAGTTGGTGGTGCACGAGGCGTTCGAGATGACGGTGTGCTCGGCCTTCAGCACGTCCTGGTTCACGCCGTAGACGATGGTGGCGTCGACGTCCTTGCCGCCGGGGGCGGAGATGACGACCTTCTTGGCGCCGCCCTTCAGGTGGGCGCCGGCCTTTTCCTTGCTGGTGAAGAAGCCGGTGCATTCCAGCACCACGTCCACGCCCAGTTCGCCCCAGGGCAGCTCGGCCGGGTTGCGGTTGGCCAGCACGCGGATCTTGTCGCCGTTGACGACCATGTACTCGCCCTCGACCGTGACGGTGCCGGGGAACTTGCCGTGGGCAGTGTCGTAACGGGTCAGGTGCGCGTTGGTCTTGGGATCGCCCAGGTCGTTGATGGCGACGATTTCGATGTCGTGCTTCTTGCCACCTTCATAGTGGGCACGCAGGACGTTGCGGCCGATGCGGCCATAGCCATTGATCGCGACACGGATAGTCATGGTGTTTCCTTTGCTTTGATGAGAAGAATCTATGACGCTGGTGGACGGCGGCCCCGCTCAGCCCACCAGTTTCCGGACGGCTTCGACGACCCGTTCGGTGGTGAATCCGAAATGCTTGAACAATACGCCGGCCGGCGCGGATTCGCCGTAGGTGTCGATCCCCACGACCTCGCCGTCCAGTCCCACATACTTGCGCCAGTAGTCGGTGACTCCGGCCTCGACCGCCACGCGCGGCAGGCTGCGCGGCAGCACGTGCTGGCGCCAGGCCTCGTCCTGCCTGTCGAAGACCTGCGTGCACGGCATGGACACCACGCGCACGAAGATCTCGTCCTTGGCCAGCGCCTCTTGCGCGGCCAGCGCCAGCGCGACTTCCGAGCCGGTGGCGATGATCACGGCGCGCGGGTTGAGCGCGTCGCGCAGCACGTAGCCGCCGCGCGAGATGTTGGCGATGGTGGCCTGGTCGCGCTCGACGAAAGGCAGGTTCTGGCGGGACAGCAGCAGCGCCGTCGGACCACCCGCATGCACGTCCATGCCGATGCTGGCCGGCCGCTCGACCGCCGCGCCCCAGGCCACCGCGGTCTCGGTGGTGTCGCAGGGACGCCAGACCGCCAGGTTGGGAATCAGGCGCAGGCTGGCCGCATGCTCGATGGACTGGTGGGTGGGGCCGTCCTCGCCCAGGCCGATGGAGTCGTGCGTGAACACGTGCACCACGCGCTGTTTCATCAGCGCCGCCATGCGCAGGGCATTGCGGGAATAGTCGGAGAAGGTCAGGAAGGTGCCGCCGAACGGCAGGTAGCCGCCGTGCAGCGCGATGCCGTTCATGATGGCGGCCATGCCGAACTCGCGCACGCCGTAGTTGATGTGGCGGCCGAACTCGATGCCGTCCTTGCCGGCGCGCACCGGCGCCACGCCCTTCCAGTCGGTGTAGTTGGAACCGGTCAGGTCGGCCGAGCCGCCCAGCAGCTCGGGCAGCATGCCGGCCAGCGCCGTGATGGCGAACTGCGATGCCTTGCGGGTGGCGACGGTTTCCTGCTTCTGGTTGGTCTCGGCCAGGAACCGGGCGAATTGCTCGGCGAACTCGGCCGGCAGGTCGCCGCGCATGCGGCGCTCGAACTCGGCGGCCTGCCCGGGGAACTGGGCGGCGTATTTGGCGAACAGCTCGTTCCAGGCACCTTCGGCCTGCGCGCCCTTGGCCTTGCCGTCCCAGAACGCATAGACCTCGGCCGGGATCTCGAAGGGCGCGTAGGGCCAGCCGATGGCTTCGCGGGTGGCGGTGATTTCCTTGTCGCCCAGCGGCGCGCCGTGGACCTTGTCGGTACCGGCCATGGTGGGCGCGCCCTTGCCGATGACGGTGCGGCACTCGATCAGCGTCGGGCCGCCGTGCTTGCCGGCCTGGGCCTTGGCCTGGGCGATGGCGGCCTCGACGGCCTTGGCATCGTGGCCGTCGACGTTGCGGATCACGTTCCAGCCATAGGCCTCGAAACGCTTGGCGGTATCGTCGGCGAACCAGTACTTGATCTCGCCATCGATGGAGATGCCGTTCGAGTCGTACAGCACGACCAGCTTGGACAGCTTGAGCGTGCCGGCCAGCGAGGCGACTTCGTGCGAGATGCCTTCCATCAGGCAGCCGTCGCCGACGAAGGCATAGGTGAAGTGGTCGACGATGGGCAGGCCCGGACGGTTGAACTCGGCCGCCAGCAGCGCTTCGGCCAGCGCCATGCCCACGGCGTTGGAGATGCCCTGCCCCAGCGGACCGGTGGTGGTCTCGACTCCCGGGGTGATGCCGACCTCGGGGTGGCCCGGGGTCTTCGAATGCATCTGGCGGAAATTGCGCAGTTCCTCGATGGGCAGGTCGTAGCCCGTGAGGTGCAGCAGCGAATAGATCAGCATCGAGCCGTGGCCGTTGGACAGCACGAAGCGATCGCGGTCGGCCCAGGCGGGATTGGCCGGATTGTGGCGCAGGTGTCCATGCCAGAGCGCGAGGGCGATTTCCGCCATGCCCATCGGCGCCCCGGGATGGCCGGAGTTGGCCTTCTGGACGGCATCCATGGACAGCGCACGGATGGCATCCGCCATATTGAGTTGAGAGGCGGCTTGATTGCTCATGAAGACACTCGTTCCGGCGGGAAAACCCGCTGCTACAAAGCTTTCGAGTTTAACATTCGTACAAGTCCCCCGCCCTTTCGGGGGCCAGGATGCTTGTCAAAAGTTACATCGCTCTCCCATCCATGCCCTTGTCCCGCTTCCACGTCGATCTTCCCCTGCATGCCGGCGCCCGGCTCGCCCTGCCCGTGCCCATCGCCCACCATGCCCTGCGCGTGCTACGCCTGCGCGACGGCGACGAGATCGTCCTGTTCGACGGCCGGGGCGGCCAGTACCCCGCCCGGCTGGAAGTGGACGGCCGGACGGCGATGGCCCAATTGGGCCAGCACGATCCGCGCGAGGCCGAGCTGCCGGGCCGCATCGTGCTGGCGCAGGCCATCCCGTCGGGCGACAAGATGGACTGGGTGGTGGAAAAGGCGGTGGAAGTCGGCGCGCATGCCATCCAGCCCCTGGCGGCCGCCCGCAGCATCCTCAAGCTGTCCGGCGAACGCCTGGCGAAGCGGGTGCAGCACTGGCAGCGGGTGGCGATTGCCGCCTGCGAGCAGTGCGGCCGCAACCGCGTCCCCACCGTGGCCGCGCCGCTGACGCCCGAGCAATGGCTCTCGCGCCCCGCGCCCGACGGCACCCGGCGGGTGTTCTGCGACCCCGACGCAGAAGTCCGGCTCACCGAATGGCTGGGCGGCCTGCCCTCCCCCCCGGCCGACCTGGAACTGCTGGTCGGCCCGGAAGGCGGCTGGTCGCCCGAGGAATACGCGCTGGCCACCCGCCACGGCGTGCGCGCCGTCCGCTTCGGCGACCGCATCCTGCGCACCGAGACAGCCGGCACCGCGCTGATCTCGGCCCTGTCCGCCAAGCTGGACTGGATCTGACGGGGGCGAGCCCCGTCAGATCACGCCGCAAGCCATGCGGGTACCGCCGCCGCCCAGCGGCATGGGGTGGTCCGCATGGTTGTCGCCGCCCTGGTGCACCATCAACGCGTGGCCCTGCACCTCCGACAGCTTCTTCAGCTTGGGTGCCAGCACCGGATAGTCCGCCTTGCCGTTGGCATCCACGTACAGCGCCGGCAGGTCGCCCAGGTGGCCGCCATCGTCCCAGGGTTCGCCGTGCTTGCCGGTTTTCTTCGGATCGTAGTGGCCGCCCGCCGCCAGCGCGGCCACCGGCTTGCCGTCCTGCTGGCCGGGGTCGCAACTGGGATTCTGGTGGACGTGGAAGCCGTGCAGGCCCGGCGCGAGACCGGTCAGCGCCGGCGTGAACACCAGGCCGTAGGGCGTTTCCTTGACCGTGACCTTGCCGATGTCCTGCCCCTTGCCCTGGGCGTCCACGGTGGTCATCGGAATGGAAAGGTCGGCCAGGGCCGGCGCGCAGAGCGTGGACGTTCCCAGGAACAGCATTGCCGCAATGTGGCGTTTCATGGATCCTCCTTACCTCGTCATGGACAAACGAATGGCGCCACCCCGCATGGGCAAGTCCGGCGGACAGCCGCGCCGCCCAGCCTAGGCCGGCGCAACCGCCCCGTCGGCCTTGTCCAGGACGAAGGTGAAGGCCTTGCCGTTCTCGCGCGCGAACTCGACCACGTCCTCGCCTACCTGGGCGATGGCCGCCGCGTGCTCGGACAGGCCGGGATCGTCCTGGTGCAGCTGGCGCAGCGCCAGCACCATGCCGGCCGGCTGATCGAGCACCGTGTCGCACAGGCAGTCGTACAAGGCATCGAGATTGCCGCCGAAATGCTCGGGGAAATCGACCGCGTTGGCGATTGCCCGCAGCACGGCGGACTTGCTCTTGGCCCGCGAACAATCGACCTCGTAGACGGCCAGCTTCAAGTGCCGCGCGGCCTGGAGCAAGGCCTTCACGTCGAGGTCCGGACCGGCCAGCGCACCGCCGGACTTGAGGCATTCGTTCAGGTTTCTCGCATTCGAGGACATGGATCACTCCTGGATGCGCCGAAACGACGCGTAGTGATCGGCGGTATACCAGTACTCTCCGCTGGTGGCGGGATCGCCCGTGTCGCCCTTGCCGGCGACGATGCGCCGCGCGCCGCGGTTGCGCGCACCGGGCGTGGGGACGGTGTACTCGGTATAGTACCCACGCGCCCGCACGGGCAAAAGGCGTTCGCGGTTATAAAACGTCACGCCGTCGCGGGCGTGGCGGAACGGCCCGCCCTGCCGGATCTGCGCCAGCACCTGGCGCGCCTCCGGCGGCAGGTCGCGCGCGTCGATCGTGCCGGGCACGGGGCCTCGGGCCCATGCGCCAGCCCCCAGCGCCAGCCACAACAGCACGATCGTGAATCCGCGCAGGAAACGGCCTAGTGTCCAAGACATCGCTATTCCTCGTCGGTACGGAAGAATGCCAGCACCTCGTCGCTGCGGATGAGCGTATCGCCAAACCCCAGGGCGATCAACTCACGCGTGTAGCCGGGCTCGAACAGCAGGTAGGACGCCAGGGAAGCGCCCGTCAGGGTATCGGGGCCGGACGAGACGCCCATGCCGCGCAGCAGCGTGCGCATCGCCGCAGGCAGGCTGTCCAGGTGGCGGCCGGCGATCTCGTCCAGGCGCTGGCTGGGAGATATCGATAGCACGCGTATGGGACGCAGCGCGCCGCTCCAGCGCTCCCCGGCCGGCAGCCGCAACAGGGTCTGGTTGATGCGCTGGATGCGTTCGATGTCGGCGTCCAGGCTGTCCAGGAAGATGTTGGACAAAGCGTGGCCGCCGATCTGCGCCAGCGTCGGGTAGGTGGCCGCCCCCGCCCTGCGCCGGGGATCCGCCTCGGAATGGCCGCCGCTGATGATCAGCACGCGGCCGGCGCCCAGGTGGATCGCGGGGCTGATGGGAGCAAGCTGCCGCATGGAACCATCGCCGCACCACTCGGGCTCTCCATGCACCAGCAGCCGGCGGGCAGGAAACACGAACGGGATCGCGCTGGACGCCAGCAGATGCTCGACGCCGATTTCGGCCCGCACCGCCACGCGCAGGGAACGGCGCCACGGCTCGATCTCGTAGGCAGACTGGTAGAAGGTGATGTGCTGGCCCGAGGTATAGCCGGTAGCGGCGATGGCCAGCGCCTGGACCACGCCGTCGGCCAGGTTGGCGTCCAGCCGCCCGAAGTCCAGCACGCCGCGCAGCAGTTCGCCCAGCGGCTGGTTGTCCAACAGCGCGGGCTGCTGGCTGCGGCCCACGCGGGCCATCATCAGCGCGAACGAAAGCATGGACAGCCAGCTTCCCCCGCCGCGCACGGTGCGCAGCGCATCGGTCCGGTAGACCTGGTCGGCGTGGAAATTCTCCCAGACGTCCAGCATGTGCTCGATCGTCTGCTGCAGGTGATGGGCGCCGCAGGCCAGCACGGCGGCGTTGATGGCACCGGCCGACGTGCCGCACAGGACATGGAAGGGATTGGCGTGCAGGCCGCCGGGACGCTCGCCCAGGATGCGGACGATGGCCTTGAGCACACCTACCTGGTAGGCCGCCCGGGCGCCGCCGCCGGCAAGCACGAGGCCGGTGCATGCGGGCCGCAGCACCGGCACGGTGGGAGCCGCACGCGCGGCCCCCGCTGCGGGATCAACGTCCGCCGCTGCCATCCAGGCGCGAGGCGTTGGCATCCATGACCGTCAGCGCGGTCATGTTGATGATGCGGCGCACCGTCGAACTGGCGGTCAGGATGTTGACCGGGGCCTTGCAGCCGAGCAGGATGGGACCGATGGCCACGTTGTTGCCGGCCGCCGTCTTCAGCAGGTTGTAGGCAATGTTGGCCGACTCGATGGTGGGGCACACCAGCAGGTTGGCTTCGCCCTTGAGCGCGCTGTCCGGCATGATGCGGTTGCGGATCGCCTCGTCGATGGCGCAGTCGCCGTGCATCTCGCCGTCCACTTCCAGCCACGGCGCGCGCTCCTGGATCAGCGCCAGCGCCTGGCGCATCTTGACCGCCGACGGCGAATCGCTGGAGCCGAAGTTCGAGTGCGACAGCAGCGCGGCCTTGGGCTCGACGCCCAGGCGCTTCATTTCCTCGGCCGCCATGATGGTGATCTCGGCCAGCTGGTCGGCATCGGGATTCTCGTTCACGTGCGTATCGACCAGCACCACCGTGCGCTGCGGCAGCACGAGGAAGTTCATCGCGGCGTAGACCTTGGCGCTGGGGTTGCGGCCGATGACCTCGTCGACGAACTGCAGGTGATTGCCGTAGGGACCGACCGTGCCGCAGATCATGCCGTCGGCGTCGCCCTGGTGGACCATCATCGCGCCGATCAGCGTCAGGCGCCGGCGCATCTCGATCTTCGCGTATTCCTTGGTGATGCCCTTGCGCTTGGTCATTTCCCAGTAGGTCTGGGAATAGTTGCGGTGGCGCTCGTCGAACTCGGTGTTGGTGACCTCGACGTCCTGGCCCAGGCGCATCCGCAGGCCCAGCTTCTCGATGCGCTTGGCCAGCACCGCCGGACGGCCGACCAGTATGGGACGGGCCAGGCCGTCGTCCACCACCGCCTGCACCGCGCGCAGCACGCGCTCGTCCTCGCCCTCGGTGTAGACGATGCGGGCCTTGCCGCCCTCGCGCACCGTGCGGCGCGCCGCGCCGTACAGCGGACGCATGAAGGCGCCGGAGTGATAGACGAACTGCTGCAGTTGCTCGACGTAGGCATCCATGTCGGCGATCGGCCGCGTGGCGACGCCGGAGTCCATGGCGGCGCGCGCCACGGCGGGCGCAATGCGCACGATCAGGCGCGGATCGAAAGGCTTGGGAATCAGGTATTCCGGGCCGAACGCGAGATCGGACACGTCATAGGCCGCGGCGACGATCTCGCTCTGTTCCTGGCGCGCCAGTTCGGCGATCGCATGCACGGTGGCGATTTCCATCTCGCGCGTAATGGTGGTCGCGCCCACGTCCAGGGCGCCCCGGAAGATGTAGGGGAAACACAGCACGTTGTTGACCTGGTTCGGATAGTCCGAACGGCCGGTGGCGATGACGGCGTCGTCGCGCACCGACTTCACGACCTCGGGCAGGATCTCCGGCGTGGGGTTGGCCAGCGCCAGGATCAGCGGCCGCTTGGCCATGGCCGCCACCATCTCGGGCTTGAGCACGCCGCCGGCGGACAGGCCCAGGAACACGTCGGCGCCCTCGATCACCTCGCCCAGCGTGCGCTTGTCGGTATCCTGCGAGAAACGCTCCTTGTCGGGGTCCATCAGCGTGGTGCGTCCCTTCCAGACCACGCCCTCGATGTCGGTCACCCAGACATTGGCCAGCGGCAGGCCGAGGTCCACCAGCAGGTTCAGGCAGGCCAGCGCCGCGGCGCCCGCGCCCGACGCAACCAGCTTGACCTCGTCGATCTTCTTGCCGACCACGGCCAGGCCGTTCAGCACGGCGGCCGCCACGGTGATGGCCGTGCCGTGCTGGTCGTCGTGGAACACGGGGATGTTCATGCGCTGACGGGCCTTGCGTTCGACCGCGAAGCACTCCGGCGCCTTGATGTCTTCCAGGTTGATGCCGCCGAACGTCGGCTCGAGCGCCGCGATGATGTCGACCAGCTTGTCGGGGTCGGTCTCGTTGACCTCGATGTCGAACACGTCGATGCCGGCGAATTTCTTGAACAGGACCGCCTTGCCTTCCATGACCGGCTTGGACGCCAGCGCCCCGATCGCTCCCAGGCCCAGCACCGCCGTGCCGTTGGAGATCACCCCCACCAGGTTGCCGCGCGCGGTGTAGCGGAACGCGGCCGCGGGGTCGTCGACGATGGCTTCGCACGCCGCCGCTACCCCCGGAGAATAGGCCAGCGCCAGGTCGCGCTGGTTGACGAGTTGCTTGGTCGGGGCAATGGAAATCTTGCCCGGACGGCCGTACTCGTGATATTCGAGAGCGGCCTTGCGCAGGTTGGGGTCGAGGGGTTGAGCCATGAAAAATAACGCCCGCAGGGCGGTCACACGAAGTTATGCGAGGTGCGGATTATCCGCTCCCGGCACGGGTTAGACAACCGACGACGGGAAAACACCGCCCGCGTCGAACGTGGCCTTGACCATGGCATCGAGCCGGTCGGCCGGGGTTTCCCGGCCCGAAGCGCGGTCTTCGCGCTCCTGGACGGACAGCACCGGGGGCGCTTCCCCGGCATCGCGCAGACGCAGCCGGAACCGCCCCGCCCAGGCCAGGGTGCCTTCGCTGCCCAGCAGGAAGTGCGCGGGGTTGGGCACCGGCTCGCCGCCCGTGGCGGCACGCGGCACGAGGGCATCGATCCGGTAGCCGGCCGGCCAGACCGGCAGCTCCAGCATCGCCGCCACGGCGGAGTCGGAAGCCAGCTGGAACAGGTCGGACACGAGACGGCTGGCCGACGTGGAGCGAAGCGGCTGGGTCGATTCGGCCCCGAAAGGGCCCAATTGTTCGAATGCGCCATCGGCCAGCAATACCTGGGCGGCCTCCAGGCCGGAATCCCGGCAGCGGCCCGGCAGCCAGCCGCGGGTTCGCAGCAGCCAGGCCCCGACCGGTTCGAGATCGGCGCCCGCGTGCCAGCGCCATGGCGTTCCCGCCAGCCGCTCGCGCAGCGCGCCCATGGGACAGCCGGCCTGCACCACGATGGTACCCGAGCGCTCGTCGAAGGCTTCGATCGCCGCCAGTTGCGAAGTATCCAGCCGCAGCCAGCCGCGCTCCGCGGGCAAGGCGGCCTCCCGCGCGCCGGGCTGCACCAGCAGCACGCCGAATTCGCGGCACAGCGCGGCGGCGTGATAGACGTCCTCTTCCCGGGCCACCACCAGGCGCGCCCGCCCGGGGGCACCGGCCTGCGGCGTCTCGTCGCTGACCTGGCCGCGGGCCATGCGCGCCAGGCGCTGGCAGAAGGCCGGCCAGGGCGAATCGGAAAGCATGCGGGGCAGGAAGAACGCGCGGCGGCCGGGTTTCATGGCAAGGGCTCCGTGCCGGGAAGAAGGCCGTACCGGCCTTCGGGCCCGGGAGGCGGAAAGGTCCGGCCAGGGAGGTGACGTAACGGGACGAGCGGTGCCATGCCGGTCATTGTAACGGCGCGGGCGGCCGAGCGGCCATCCGCGCCGGCCGCGGCGCGGCGTATCATGAATGGTTTGGAGCTTCCATCGCGCCGCGCCCGCGGCGGCGTCCTTTCGATCGTTTCCCGTCCGACCACCATGCTTCGCCTCTCTCCCCGCATCGCCCGCATCGCCCCCTTCTACGCCATGGAGGTCGTCAAGCAGGCGGCGGCCCTGCAGGCCGAGGGCCGCGACATCGTGCAGATGAGCATAGGCGAGCCCGACTTCACCGCCGTCCCGGCCGTGGTCCAAGCACTGGAACGCACGGCGCGCGAAGGCCGGACCCAATATACCGAGGCGGTCGGCATCGCTCCCCTGCGCGAGGCGATCGCCGGCTTCTACCGGACGCGCTTCGGCGTGGCCGTGGATCCGGCCCGGATCATCGTGACCGCAGGCGCCTCGGGCGCGCTGCTGTTGGCCTGCACCGCCCTGGTCGACGCCGGCGCCCAGGTGCTGATGCCCGACCCGACCTATCCGGCCAACCGCCACATCGTGACCGCGGCCGGCGGCGAGCCCGTGCTGATCCCCGCCGGCCCCGCCGACCGCTTCCAGCTTTCCGCCGAGCACATCAGGCGCCACTGGACGCCCCGCACCGCGGGCGTGATCGTGGCCTCGCCCGGCAACCCCACCGGCACGTCCATCGCGCCGGACGCGCTGGCCGGACTGGTCCGCGAGGTGCGCGGCCGCCAGGGCTTCACCATCGTCGACGAGATCTACTTGGGCCTGAGCTACGAGGGCGACCGCCGGTCGGCGCTGGCGCTGGGCGACGACCTCATCATCGTCAACAGCTTCTCGAAGTATTTCCACATGACCGGATGGCGGCTGGGCTGGCTGGTGGTGCCGCCGCAACTGATCTCGGTATTCGAGAAACTCGCGCAGAACCTGGTCATCTGCCCGTCCACGCTGGCCCAGCACGCGGCGATCGCGTGCTTCCACCCCGAATCGCTCGAGATCTTCGAAGCGCGCCGGGAAGCCTTCCGCCAGCGGCGCGACTACCTCCTGCCCGAATTCGAACGGCTGGGGCTGACGGTGCCGGTCCAGCCGGACGGCGCCTTCTATATATATAGCGACATACGCGCCCATGCGGCCGACAGCGCGGCCTTCGCCACGCGCCTGCTGCACGAGGCCGGGGTATGCACGGTGCCGGGACGCGATTTCGGCACCGCCGAGACCGCGTCCTACCTGCGCTTCTCCTATGCCACCGACATGGCGCGGCTGCAGGAAGGCGTGGCGCGCATGGAGCGGCTGCTGGGGTAGCGCGCCCGTCTGCGCGGCATGTCACATTCCCTTCTCCTGCCTTGTCATGTCTGTCCCAATGACAATGTCCCAAGGAGACGACCATGGCCTTTCCCGCAGTCGCAACCATCGCCCCCGAGGCCGCGTGCCTCACCCTGATCAATGTCTACGAAGTCGAGCCCGGCAAACAGGACAAACTGGCGCGGACCCTGGCCGAAGCCACCGAGCGCACCGTCCGGCACCAGCCGGGCTTCCTGTCGGTCTGTATACACCGTAGTCTGGACGGCCGGCGAGTGGCGAACTATGCCCAATGGGCTTCGAAGGAGCATTTTGATCGCTTCATGAAGCAGCCCGAGACCCAGGCACAGCTCCAGCGATTCGCCAGCTTGGCGAAGACAGTGGCGCCGGGACTCTATGTGGTCGACACTGTCCACGCGGCGCCCCGATCGGCGGCGGGAGCGCCGGAGAAATGAGCACGATCCCGGATAACGTCCTGTGGCCGCAGTTGCGCCCCCGTCTGGTCCGGCTGGCTTACCGGATGCTCGGTTCAGTGGCGGACGCGGAGGACGTGGTCCAGGACGCCTATCTGCGCTGGCAGGCCGCCGATCGCGACGCGGTCCGCCAGCCGGCGGCCCTGCTGCATACGATCGTCACGCGCCTGTGCCTGAACGAGCTGAAATCCGCTCGCCGCAGGCGCGAGACCTACGTCGGCCCATGGTTGCCGGAACCTGTCGTGGACACGCACGAGACCTATGCCGACGACCTCACCCTGCCCCTGATGCTGGCGCTCGAGCGCCTGTCGCCCCTGGAGCGGGCCGCCTTTCTGCTGCACGATGTCTTCGGCATGGATTTCCGGGAAGTGTCCGACGCCATCGGACGCGAAGCCGCGGCATGCAGGAAACTGGCCAGCCGTGCGCGCGACCATGTACATGCCGCGCGGCCGCGCTTTCCGGCCACGCGGGAACAGGGCATGAAGCTCGCGGCGGCGTTCTTCGCCGCATCTCGCGACGGCGACATGGAGAGTTTGCGCTCGCTCTTGGCGGACGACGTGGCCGCCTATGCCGACGGCGGGGGCAAAGTGCCCGCCACGCCGCATCCCGTGCTCGGCTTGGCCGCCGTCCTGGAAAGGCATGCACGGATGGCACGTGAGTTCGTCCACGCGCCCTCGGTGCTGATCAGGCACGCCATGCTGGATGGCCTGCCCGGTTTCATCACGATCGAGGGAGGAGGAGTCCTGCAGGCGACGGCTTTGCAGATCGAGAGAGGCAAGGTGGCGGCGATCTACGTCACGCGCAATCCGGACAAGTTGCGGCACCTGAATGCCGCGCCCGGCCGGTAAGGCCGGCGGGACGCCGCCCGGAACCGGCCTACATGACCGCGGGAGAACCCGGCTCGGCGTTCTTGACCGACACCGCTTCCGAGGACGGATCGGTGGGGATGGGCATGGGCTTGGCGGACGCCGAGCGTGCCGGCGCGGCGCCCGGCAGGTCGGCGTTGACGCCCGCGGCCGAAGCCAGGCGGCGGCGTTCGGCCAGGACCCTGTCGCCGTACGGGCTGGTGCCGTCGGGACCCACGCCCACATACATGCGCAGGCCGGCCGTCAGCGAACCGCCACGCTCGATGTATTCCTTCAGGATCGAGGCGCCGACACGGATGTTGGCCACCGGGTTCCAGGCAGCCTGGCTGCCGCCGAACGGTTCGAACCGTTCGGTGTGGACCCGGGTCAGGACCTGCATCAGGCCCTGCGCGCCGACATGGCTTTCGGCGAAGGGATTGAAGCTGGACTCGATGGCGATGATCGCCAGGAGCAACAACGGATCCAGGCCCATTTCCTGTCCCACGCCATAGGCGGTGGAAATCAGCATGCGGGTGGCCTCATTCGAGACTCGGTACTTGCGCGCGATATAGCGGCCCAGGGACTCGGCCTGCACGGCCGATACCTTGGTCGCGTGCGGCTTCGGCGCCGGCTTGACGGCATTGCTGGCCACCGAGCCCAGGAAAGAGGTCGCCTGGGCGTGCGGCTGTACGTTGTCGGCCACGGCCGCAACGGCGGCCGCCGCGGCGACGGCGGAGGCGACATCGACCTGGGCCGGCTCGGCCACAGGCGCATCGACACCGTTGAATGCGGTGAATTGCGAAGCCTGGTCACGCAGACCAGGAACGGACCATACTACGGCGGCCATGGCGAGCACGGCCAGGCCTACATAACTATTGATGGAGCGGCACCAATCCGTGACTCCGGGTCGAGGCCGGGGGTCGGGCTGCTCCGTCGACGAGCTCGACTGCGCGTCGGGCATACTTACCTCCTTGCAACGGCGGGCCACAAAAACACAGCATCCGGAAGCGATCGAGATACGACTCCGGACATCGAGGCCACAACCTGCTTGGCTGCACATCGCGCCGCTGTCAGGACGACTGGCGGCACACCTGCATGGTCGCTACCGCAGAGATAGCTCGGGACCATGCCTGTTTCGGGCAGAGGGCGCGTTCGCGCCGCTAAGAGAACTCCAGTATGGTGGGCGCCCGATGGCCCGTTAAGCAGCCCGGTGGTCTTGTCCGGCCCCACTCGGGGCGGCGATCAGGACGACGGCACCGGGCACACGCTGAAAGTTGGCGGATTGTAGAAATGCGATTTGATGTGGTCAACCGTAAAAATTCACCATTTCGGTGCATCCGGTGGACAATCGTGATCATTGGGATTTTCTATCGGTTCCTATCCGACCGTATATGGAAAGATAGATAAAAGTGAGCATACACTATCGCTGTGACCGAATCAGATTCAGAAACATATGTAAAATTTGTCTCGACCGCCCTGTTTCACGCCGCCGTGGCCCTGATCACGGGATCCGCGCCCCGAACGCCTCGATCGGCACGGCGGGTTAAAGTGACCCCTCCCCCAGCCTTCCCCATCAAGGTGCTCCGCCCGTGAAATACCGCGACCTCCGAGACTTCCTGCGCCAACTCGAAGCGCGGGGCGAGCTCAAGCGCATCCCGGCCGCCGTGTCGACCCATCTCGAGATCACCGAGATCTGCGACCGCGTGTTGCGCGCCGGCGGACCGGCCCTGCTGTTCGAGAACGCCCGGCAGCCCGGCCGCGGCAAGGCCGACATGCCGGTACTGGCCAACCTGTTCGGCACCGCCCGCCGGGTCGCGCTGGGCATGGGCGCCGAGGACGTGGGCGCCCTGCGCGACGTGGGCGAACTGCTGGCCTCGCTGCGCGAGCCCGAGCCGCCGCGCGGCCTGCGCGACGCGCTAGGCAAGGTCGCGATGCTGAAATCCGCCCTGTGGGACATGGCGCCGCGCGAAGTCCGGGGCGCCCCCTGCCAGGAAATCGTGCTCGAAGGGGACGACGTCGACCTCGGACGCCTGCCCATCCAGCATTGCTGGCCCGGCGACGTCGCCCCGCTGCTGTCCTGGGGGCTGGTCGTCACCCGCGGGCCGAACCGCAAGCGCCAGAACCTGGGCATCTATCGCCAGCAGCCCATCGGACGCAACAAGCTCATCATGCGGTGGCTGTCGCACCGGGGAGGCGCGCTGGACTTCCGCGAGCACATGCTGGCCCACCCCGGACAGCCGTTCCCGGTCGCCGTCGCCCTGGGCGCCGACCCCGCCACCATCCTGGGCGCGGTGACGCCGGTGCCCGATGCCTTGTCCGAATACCAGTTCGCCGGCCTGCTGCGCGGCGGCCGCACCGAGGTGGTCCGCTGCGTGGGCAGCGCGCTGTCCGTTCCTGCCTCGGCCGAAATCGTGCTGGAAGGCCATCTGCTTCCCTCCTCCGACCCGCGGGCGATCGCCCCCGTCCCGGCGCCCGGCGTCGCGGCTCCGCCCGACAACGGCTACGAGATGGCGCTGGAGGGCCCCTACGGCGACCACACCGGCTATTACAACGAACAGGACTGGTTCCCGGTGTTCACCGTCGATCGCATCACCATGCGGCGCGATGCCATCTACCACTCCACCTATACGGGCAAGCCGCCCGACGAGCCCGCCGTGCTGGGCGTCGCCCTGAACGAGGTCTTCACCCCCCTGCTGCGCCGGCAACTGCCGGAAATCGTCGATTTCTACCTGCCGCCCGAGGGATGCAGCTACCGGCTGGCCATCGTCTCGATGCGCAAGCAATACCCCGGCCACGCCAAGCGCGTGATGTTCGGCATCTGGAGCGTGCTGCGCCAGTTCATGTATACCAAGTTCATCGTGGTGGTGGACGAGGACATCGACGTGCGCAACTGGCAGGAGGTGGTCTGGGCGATCACGACGCGGATGGATCCGGTGCGCGATACCCTGCTGGCCGACCGCACGCCCATCGATTACCTGGACTTCGCCTCGCCGGTCTCGGGCCTGGGCGGCAAGATGGGCCTGGACGCCACCAACAAGTGGCCGGGCGAGACCGACCGGGAATGGGGGCGCCCCATCGTGATGGATGCGGATGTGAAGAAACGGGTGGACGGCCTGTGGCAGGAACTGGGGCTGCCCGGGTGAACCCGGCGGCCCCATCCGGCCCTAGCGCGGATCGGGCCGGCTACGGTCTTCCTTGATGGCCCGCCAGAGCTTGTAGGCCTGGTAGGCGGCCAGCGCACCGCCGCCCAGCTTCAGCAGCCGGAAGACGCCGCCCAGCCGCACGCGGGCCAGCACCATCGAGGCGGCCGACGACACGATCGGGTAGCGCCGCAGAAAGCGCCAGGCCTGCATGGCGGCGGCCATGCCGCCGCTGCCGCCCAGGCTGGGCAGGACCGACTTGAGCACCTGCCCCGGCGTCACGGCTTCCTTGATCTGGTGCAGATGAGCCGCCAGCTCCATGCGTTCGATGGACGAACGAGCCAGCAGCAATTCCCTGCGGGCTTCGATGTCGCCCGCCTCGCGTGCCTTGCGCCGGCTGCTCATCGCGGCCCCCGGCGGCTGTCGGAATCGGACTCGGCGACCGCGGCGAGCATGTCGCGGTCACGCTGGAGCTCGGCCAGGGTGTCCTCGAACACCAGGGGCGCATGGACGGCCTGCCGGCGCACCATGATCAGCATGATGAGGCCGACCAGCAGATAGGCCGCCCCGACCAGCGCGATGGCCAGGTGCCGGTACTCGGTATCCCAGAACACCACGACGATCAGGAACGAGAACATCATCAAGCCGAGAGTCAGGCACAGCAAGGCCGCCAGGGCGACCAGCACCATGCCCAGCAGGCGCGATTTTTCCTCGGCCAGCTCGATGGCGACGAGCTCGAGCCGGGTGCGCAGGATGCCGATGGACGTGGCAGCCAGCGCCCGGAGCGAACTCAGCAGATGCGGCGACGCGGACACGCTGCGCGGATCAGCGGCGGCTGTTGACCAGCAGGCCGGCCAGGAAGCCGACCGCCGCGGCCACGCCGATGGCGCGCCAGGGATTGTCGTGCACGAAATCGTCGGTGGCGCGGGCGGCCGCCTTGCTGCGCTCCAGCATGGAGTCCTGGACGTCCAGGAGCTTCTCGCGCGCCCGCTTGAGGGAAGTCAGGGCACGCTCGCGAAGTTCGACCGCGCGGTCGCCGGTGCTGGAAGCCGCCTGCTTGAGCAGGTCTTCCGCGTCATTGAGCACGACCTTGACGTCCGAGATGAGTTTTTCTTTGCCTGCGGTGCTGGTAGTCATCGTGTTGCGCTCCCTGCGTTGTTTTTACGATTGGACGCTCCGATGATAGCAGCCGCCCCCGCATACCGGAACCCTTGCATCCGAAGGGCAGCATCGGGTAACACCTGCAACCGGGCGCTTGCATCCTGCATCACTGGTTGACCAGCCAGGCGATGAGCCTGTCGTTGAAGCCGTTGGCCTGCTGCGCGCGTTCGTCGTTGACGACGCTGACCACCAGATAGCGGCGCCCGCTCGCCGACAGCACATAGCCCGCCAGCGCCCGCACGTCGCGCAGCGACCCGCTCTTCAAGTGGGCCAGCCCGGCGGCGTCGGAATCGCGCATGCGGCGCCTGACGGTTCCATCCGTGCCGGAGATGGCCAGCGACGAAACGAACTCCGGCATGACGGGCGACCGCCACGCGGCGGCCAGCAGGCGCGCCAGGCTGTCCGCCGAGATCCGGCCGTCGCGGGACAGTCCCGAGCCGTTGTCCAGCACCAGCTCGGGCAGCCTCAGGCCGCGCGCCGCAAGGATCCCGTCGACCGCGCGATCGCCGCTGGCCACGGTGGCCGGGCCCGGCTCGTAGGCGGCGCCCAGCGTCAGCAGCAACAGGCGCGCCATGACGTTGTTGCTCTGCTTGTTGATATGGCGCACCACCTCGGCCAGCGGAGGCGAATCATGCGTGGCGAACAGCACGGCGTCGCCCGGCACGTTGCCCTCGCGTATCCGGCCCGCCAGGCTGCCGCCCATTTCCTGCCACAACACGCGAAAGACGGCCTCGGCATGCCGCGGCTGGGACAGCGCCAGCCGGTACAGGCTGAACTCGCCGCAGCCCCCCGACACGGTTCCGGCCACCCGCAGCGACACGCCCGAGGAGGTCAGGAACGGCTCGGTCTGCACCACCGGCGAACCGGGGCACGGGTTGTCCGACCATTTCAGTCCGCCCTCGACCTTGACCCCGGGCAGGGGGGGATCCACGGTCACCCGCCAGTGCCGGCCGCGCAGGTCCGGCGTGAACAGCAGGCGCACCGCGCCGAACCCCACCATCCAGGCGTCGGGGCTGGCGTTGTAGGGCCGCGAGGGATCGCCGTCGAAGGCACCGGGGTCGATGGCCACCGGCCCGAATACCGAGCGGTCCACGACCAGCTCCGGTATCTTGCGCACGCCGCGCACGCGCAGCTCGCGCAGCAACTGCCAGAGGTCTTCCAGCTTGAAGAAGGGATCGCCGCTGGCGCGCAGGTACAGGGGACCGGACAAGGCGCCGTCGGACGAGATGGTGGTGCCCGGCTCCACCAGCAACTGGGTGCGCCAGACGTAGGCGGGACCCAGGCTGTCCAGGGCGGCGAAGGTAGTCACCAGCTTCATGACCGAAGCGGGGTTGCGCGGCTGTCCCGCGTTGACCGAGACCATGCGCGGACCGTCCACCGGTTCGACCACCACCGACAGCGCGCTCTCGGGCAACCCGGTGGCGGCCCAGGCCTCCGACAGTTCCGCGGGCAGGGCCTGCGCCCGCGCCGTGGCCACTGCCAGGCAGGCGAGCAGCGCCGCCGCGGCCCGGATCCACCCGCCGGGCGCTCCCCCGGCACATCCCCTTCCGCGCCGGCTCTCGGCCACGCCGGCTTGCACGCCATTCTGCAACAACGCCCGCTCCCTGATTCCCGTACCGTGATTCGAACAGGCTAGAGCATAGCGGTTCCCGGCTGGGCCGCCGGCAAGCGGCTCACTGATGGAGCGAGGCCTCGTAGCGCACCAGCAACTGGCGCATGTCGCCCACCGTGCCCTTGAGCGCCTCGGTGGCCTGGGCCAGGGAGGCCACCGAGGCGGAAGTGCGCTCGACTTCGCCCGAGATGCCTTCCATGCTGTCGGCCACTTCCTGCGACGCCGCCGACTGCTGCTGCAGCATGCCGGAAATGTCGCGCGCCCGCTCCACCACCAGCGACGACGAGCGGCGCACGCGTTCGAAGAAACCGGCGCTCTCGCGGATCTGCTCGCCGCTGTACTGCACCGATGCCACGGCCTCCTGCATGGAGGTCGAGGTTTCGGTGGCGAAACGGGTGATGGCCTGCAGCGCGTGGCCGATGTCGCCCGTGCTGCCGGCGGTGCGGTCGGACAGGGTGCGCACTTCCTCGGCCACGACGCCGAAGCCCCGGCCGTTCTCGCCCGCGCGGGCGGCTTCGATGGCCGCGTTCAGCGACAGCAGGCGGGTCTGGTTGGCGATCTCGCTGATGGCCTGCGTCACGCCGGAAATGGTCGAGACCAGGTCGTGCAGCGAGCCTATCTGTTCGTTGGTGCGGCCCACGGCCTCGGCCACCGAGTCCGTGCCGCGCACCGAGTCGCCGATCTTGGCCTCGGCCGTGTCGACTTCGCTCAAGGCCGATTCCGACAGGGACAAGGCCGTGCCGGTGTGCTGCGAGGCCTCGCGGATGGCCACGCTCATCTGCTCGACCGCGGCGGCGATGCGGGTCAGGCGGTCGCGCTGCTCGTCGATGACCTGGCGGATCGCGGCGATCTCGCCGTTGACGCGGTCGGCGTTGCCGTCCACGGCCTGCGCGACCTGCAGCACGTCGCACAGCGTGGAGCGCAGGTGGATGCGGGTCGATTCGATGCGCATGGGCAGGCCGCCCAGGTCGAACTGGTGGCGGCCCTCCACGGCGACCGACAGCATGCCCTCGCCCATCGCGGCCAGCGTGCGGTCGACGCGGCGCAGCGGCGCCCAGACCCGGTACCGCCATGCCGCCGCGGCTGCGCCCACGACCGCCGCCTGGCCCAGCATCCAGCCCCAGTGCGGCAGCAGCCAGGCTCCCAGCGCCATGCCCAGCGACAGCACCGCCACGCCCGCGCCCCAGGGGGTGGGGGCATGCCACCAGCGCGGACGCGGGGTGGCGGGAAACTTCGCCTTGCCCGCCGACACGTCGGCATGCAGGGCCTGGGCGGCAGCCACCTCGGCGCGGTCGGGCGCGTTGCGCACCGACATGTAGCCGACGTGCCTGCCGTTCTCGTACAGCGGCGTGACATAGGCCTCGACCCAGTAGAAGCCGCCGTCCTTGCAGCGGTTCTTGACCAGCGCCCGCCACGGCTGGCCGCGCTTGATCGTCTGCCAGAGATCGGCGAAGGCCTCGGGCGGCATGTCGGGATGCCGGACGATGTTGTGGGGCTGGCCGATGAGCTCTTCGCGCGAGAAGCCGCTGACTTCGATGAACGCGGGGTTCGCATAGGTGATGCGCCCCTTCAGGTCGGTGGTGGTCACCACGGGGCGGCTTTTCTCGACGAAGCGCTCGAGCGACGTGACGGGCAGATTCTTGCGCATGACTCTTGGTGTGGACAACGACTCATGACGGTTGACGGCAGCAAGGCGGCCGGACTTTAGGACAATTTGCCCGCGGGCCCCTCGTCGGTCCCACTACAATCGCGGGTGCATCCCCTCGATAGCCTAGGAGCAGCCCATGAAGACCAAAGCCGCGATCGCCTGGAAGGCAGGCGCGCCCCTGACCATCGAAGAAGTGGACCTGGAAGGTCCGCGCGCCGGCGA